>JBLKOW010000016.1:0-15727 GCA_047603135.1 Candidatus Woesearchaeota archaeon
TTAACTACGTGTTACTGAGCATTTCGCCGGTATTACTACCTGACTTGCATGGCTTAGTCGAACTCAAATAGCAGCAATCTCCTGCAGGATCAACAGGTATTCGGTTTAATGATCCTTGGTATTATCGTACGTCTCGTAAGAATTTCTTAAAAGAATAATGTCGTGGCTATTTGTACATGGCTCCTACTTCATACTTTAATGAACATAAAGTATACACGTTGTTCTTGAGTCAGATAATACAATCTAGATGATTGTATAGACCTGTTTGGAGAAATGCCAAACAGCAACTCAAGTGTAATTATCACCATTATCCTCTTCAGGAAATGGAATTTAGGAATAGTTGTTAACCTTCATTAACAAGTAATCAAGGAATATACAACTTATTTATAAGCTTTTTGGTTAATACACCCATCCACTTAGTGAAATGAAATTTATGACAAAAATACAAATCTATTTCTGCATTCGTTTGCGCTTTTCTTTTTTCATGCGCTTGCGTTGCCATTTCCAACGCATTTGACCTTTCTTTTTCCACCGTCGTGAACTTCGCTTCATTCTCTGAAGGTATTTTGGGTCTGTTTATAAATCTATCGAAAAGCAATGGAATACACCAACAGTCATCATTGTATAAAACATAATAACAAAAAACATATTCAATACTAAATTATAGAGAGAGAAAACACAAATTAACAATATAATCACAAATTAACATATACTATTCTACAACCCACCCCAAACTCCTGCTCCAACACCAGGCATAACTATATCGACGAGTAGAGGAGCAATATAGGATAAAACTGCAGCAATCCAAAGCATCACTATTAAATCAACAAATGAATTATAAAAAGATTGACCACCAATAAGTTGCATTGCAATAACTGAAGCAACAATATGCGCAATAACCATTAATCCTAAATATAAACCAACCAGCCCAAAATCAACTGCACCTGTAGGAAATATACCAGTTACAAACGCCATCATTTCAGGATCAGCATTATCCCCTGGAACAAGCATTAATATCATTAACTCTGAAACCCGTGCAACAATATAAAGCGTCCCTGCAACACCAACTAACGTCCCGTAGAACGCACCCCTCATTCCCATCAAAAGATGCCATCTCATCTGACGAAGTGAAATAAGATGCTTTACATTCCCACTAATGATTTGTCCAATTTTTTCTGCATTTCCACCGAGAGAAATAGACTCAAGAAAAATCTTACTAAAGTTTGTAATAATATTACTGCTCGACTCAACAGAAAACAAATACCAAGCCCTGTATTTGTCTGAACCGACACGAAGTCTGCGATATAAATTAGTCATTAATTTATTCAATGGTCCAAAATCATGCATATTAATTGCCTGAAGTGCCGAAACAACCCCTCCATTTCTAATCTCAACCGCAGCACCCAAAATTCTCATAAAAACAGGAAATTGATTATCACGTCTTTTAATCGTTTCTTCAGCAGCCATCGCCGCAACTGCAGGAAAGCCCATAGGCAGAACTGAAATGGCAAGTATCATAATAAACGAAAGATTAGATGAAAACATAAGCACCAATAAAAGAAAGAAAGACAACCCAGTCATTGAGAAAAACCAAATTCGAATCTTCTTCTGCTCAACACTTTTATCAGGAAGATGATGAAACAATGAATCAGGAGGAATAAAATACATAATTGCAAAAACAAGAAACGCATACATCACAATAGTTGCAACAAGTGTATAGAGCATAACTTGCTCGAGAGCCACATCCATAAGCATTGGTGAGATCATTAAAACCCCAACCATAAATGCAACTGAAACAGCAAGCGAAATAAAAGTTTCCTCAATAGTTTTAATATTATTAAGTGCCTTTTGATACTCAACAGTGTAATCGTGTAAAACAGCTTTCTGCTCCTCCCCTAAGAATTCTTCTAAATCCTCACCAAAATCCATTACAACTGCTGTCCTATCAAAAAAATCAGCAAGAATATGCGAGGGTGTACGCAGTGCAACAATACGACACGCAGTCGCAAAACCCAAGTTCCAATCTTTTGCAAGATAAACTAGCTTTTCAAAAAGTTTACTAATTTCACCAAAAGAACGCTTTTGAGAAATACGTTTAAATAAGATATACCGAGAAACTTTCATCGTCGAGATAGTTCCCGCATACGTGATAAAAAAGTGAAGATGTGACTGAATACTATGCTGAATTTTCGAATACATAATTAATGGAACTAAAATTGAAAGACTAAATGTAACTAAAAAAACAGAGCTCCCTATCATCACCGACTGAGTAAACACAAGAACTGCTGAGGAGATCAGAAAAGCACCAATCATTATCGGAAGAACAAGCTTAGCCATAAGATCATAGAACCCACTATATCCAATCATAATACTGACTTTTTCAAAATGATTTGTTCGATCCATATTTGATAACTCATAGTTATTTTTAGTTATTTTGATTCTGTTTTTATGCTATATTTTGATAATATATTTTAATATTATTTTTTGAAATATTATTTTAATACTATACTTTTGACATAATACTATACTTTTGACATTCTATACTAACTCAGTATTCAACAACCCCTCATAATTCTTTAATGAAAGACACAATCTGCACCCCTTCAACATATTAATTACCCGTAGCAAAACACCACAATCAATAGTGTAACGCATCGACACCAATTACATCGTAATAATATAACCATATCAACACACTTATTTACAGCTTAAACAGAGTATATCTACCATCATAACTTAAATGGAAGAGTTTCTTCTCCCCCATTAAAGTAATTCTTTATTATTTCCCAGACTTCATAATAATTGAATATTTTTTCATCAACCATACGCTTCAAAATCTTTGCACGATGAGCAAGCTCCGAATAAATTTTTCGTGGATCATCATATCCTAAAATTTTTGCAATTTTCTGCTCCAAAATAAAACTGTTATAGAGCCCTCTAAAAACGAGCATGTCGGTTGTAGGGTTTCTTGTAAAAACTTCACGAGTAATAACTTTATTTGCTGGTGCATAATATCGTTCAAGTTCACTTAATGAAATAATACGTCGAACAAACTTAGTACCATAATAAACCGCCTGCTGAATTAAACATAAATTCAAATTATCGACGAATGCAATAGGAACATTAATAGGATCGCCTGTAATACGCTGAATCATAGTAGTTACATTACCTGCGTGAAATGTTGATAAAACTGGGTGACCTGTCTGCATCGCTTGAAATGCAATAGAACCTTCAGTTCCTCGAATTTCTCCAACTATAATATAATTTGGACGACTCCGCAGTGCAGCAATTAACAAATCGAGATATCCTACATCAGAATCCTTTCCTGCTTCACGTGTTACAAGATGCTGCCAAACTTCGTGAGGCATTGTAACCTCTGGTGTGTTTTCAACAGTATAAATCTTTGCATCTGGTTTAATAAATACACAAAGTGCATTAAGAGTTGTTGTTTTACCCGAAGCAGTTTCACCACAAACAAACAAGTTCATACCATTTTCAAGTGCAAGCCATAAATATGCTGCAATTTCAGGAGTCATTGTTCCCCAACTAATAATTTGTGTAATTGAGACTGGCGTTTTTGAGAATTTCCGAATGGTAAAACTTGAACCTTCTTGACTAATATCTCGACCATAAATAAAATTTGCACGAGAACCATCAGGCATAACAGTATCGACAACAGCATGCCGATCACTAACAGGATGCTCAACACGCTCAGTAACCTCTAAAATATATTTATTTAATTCTTCATCGTCTTTAAAAATGATATTAGTATATAGAAGACCAAATATCTTATGAACAGTAGTTATACGCCCAACACCTGTGCAATGAATATCCTCCAAATGAGGGTCATAAAAAAGCGGCTCAAGTTTACTATATCCTATTCTATTTCTAATTAAAAAATATTTAATCTTATCATAAAGTACTTTCGTTACAGGAATGCGTGGGTTGAGCGGATTTTGTTTTTCTTTATCGAGGAAAATAACAGAGTCATCAAGAAGTTGAGCAAGAACTTCCCCTACTTCAGAAAGCTTTGGAGGAACTGGACGTTTATAAGCAATATCAACAAGACGCTCAATAACCTCGTTATACGTCTTCATTTCATCTTCTTCAAGGACTGGCTCAATAACGTGATATTCAGTAGGTTTACCTTTCTCACGATACAAATGAATAAAAATAGGATCGCCTACAGGATATAATAAATCAGGAAAGTCTATTTTACCCATGTCACGTGTTAATTCCGGCTCAAATTTTGGATTCAAGTTAGTACCCTTTATGCTATCAAGATACTTCGCTAGATGAGGAAACTTTCGTTTTGCTTCCTCAAAATCTTTTGTTTTCTCCGGATCCGAATATTTATCCATTCATAATCACCATACTTTTATTCTATTTCAATTGTTAATTTTTACACATACACTCAATTTCATGTGTAATGTTTCCACCCATTTACTTATTACCAATAATATAACGCACCTCATCATATCCTTAAGATGCAATTTCCACAATGAGCCCAATTCCTGGTCGTACACGGAAAATAATTTGCTTTTCAAGCTCACCAAGCGCACCGCTAAAACGTTTAACATGAAGTATGTTTAATTTATTCCCATATTGCTCAACTTCCTCAAGATATAAAAATATATCAGATGTACCCTCAAGCAAAGGAAGTAAACGTTTATCGATTAAATTTGGTTCAACACAAAGCACAACTGCACGACCCAAACTAACTATTTTTTTCAACCGTTCAACAAGCTCAAAACAACTCTTCAAATCCATATCACTACGAACAAGAAGATCATTTAAACAATCAATAACAATAATATCCGACTTAAATATCTCTTCAGATGCTACAATATTTTTTACCATATGAGGCTCAAAGGTAATATTACCAAACGCAGGAAATAGTGAAATAAATTTTAATTGACCTGACAAAAACTCTTGCCGAATACCATACCGCAATGAATCCATCTGATTCAAAAATCCTGCAATAGGTAATTCAGTACTTATGTATGAAACACTATGTCCATTTTGCAATGCACCAAACGTAAAACGCTGAGCAAAAATGGATTTACCAATACCATTAACCCCCTCAATAAGCACCATGGAACTTTTAGGAATTCCTCCACCTAACTTAAGATGCAATTCGTCTCCCTTTAACTCAAAACTATATGCGTTTTCCATTAATTCTCACTTTTAATCAATCATTTCCACAACATCATGCGAAATACCATTTGAAGTTACTATCCTAAAACGATGCGGACCTGAAGATAAACTAGTATCAACAGCAATCCGAATTATTTCTTGAGGCTCCCATACTGGCAAATCACTTAATTCGGTATCTGACTCAATCGTTAAAACACGGTCAGTTCTATCAACACGCACCCCATCAATATACAAATCAGAACGCTCTGCATTAAGCGTTGTCTTACCAGTGTTCAAAACATACACCCACACACGAGGAATCGTATCATTATACGAAACAGCAGTAATCGTCACATCTGTTCGAAGCTCCTCCATAAGTCTATCTTTTTGCAATTGCATAGAAACTGTTGTTTCCTGCGCATAGCTATTTATTAAAACAACAAAACCTCCAGCAATCATAATAACCGCAATAAACATCAACATATTCGCAGCAACAGCACCAAATCCCATTATAATCCCTCACTCATCTTAAATATCAATCTATCACTTATCTCAAATTTCATCGGAAATACAATCTTAAATATAATTTTAAATATCATTTTACACCTTGCTTATTTAATTTAATATCATTTCACGAGTGTAAAAAGTCAACTTGCACGGCGAACTTATGTGTTTCATTTTAAAAAAACACATCGCCTCAAAGGGCAAAGTAGACTTTTTACTTATCATTTCACACATAATTTATGTACCCTGTTTACTTCTCTTCTTTTCCTGCCCCTGATTTTTGAGTATCACTACCAGTTCCTTCGGATTTTTCTCCAGCATCTGAATCACCAACAGCATTAATACTTGCAGTTGTTGCATCAAGTAAACGTAAAATCTCTTTTTGCGTAAAACCTTCTTGTGATAATTCTTTAGCAATTTCATCTTCGTTTTCACCAAGAGTTTTATCAATAGCCACAACTACTTTAGCCAAACTATTTTTAACAATAGATTTTTTCTTTTTCTTTGATTTAGTCACAGAAGGTGCATTTTTCTTTTTACGAGATGACAAAACCATTAAAAATCCAAGCATTATTAGCGAAATAATAATCGTTCCATATAATACTTGCATCAACGGAAAACGTTGCGTTACAACATACGCCTCAAGATCATAATAATCCTCACCGAGCACAACCGTTAGAGGTATATGCTCAACATACCCTAAAGTTGAAACAACAAGAACTGCATCTTGCTCACCTATAAAATCTGAAGGCATCGACTGAAAAATATTAACATCAGCACGCTCACCCTCGACAAGAGGAATTAAATTATAAAGCATGTATTCAGGAATTTCTTCTTCCCAAACTACATTCACATTTATTTGTCGCTCAAGCATATTAGCAATACGAACAGTTCCCTTTCCATCAATGACATGATTGCGAACAGTAACTTCAAAAGGTGCAGGACCATGACGCAACATGAAAGCATAAGACTCATTACCATGAGGACATTCTTGATGGACAGTAATAACATCATCAAAAGGTTCTGAAAAGTCATAAAATAACGACAGTCCATCTCCTGAAACAGTCATAGTTTCAAAAACATCACTAAACGTAAGACTGCATGTAAGATTACTTGAGGAAGAGCGCATAGGAACATCTAAAACACCCTCAGAATGAACCAAATAATATTCTTCATCAAAATAAATATCTAAAAAGGTAGGGATGGTGATAACAGCAGGAACTTCTCGACCGTTTATTAAAATAGAACCACGATATACCCCTTCCCTATTAATTAAAAAATTAATATCGACCCAATCATCAGTAATATCAAGTTCAATTATCTCAGATAATTCCTCTGAAACATTTATCGTGCTATTTGCAGTAATGGCAAAACCTTCCTCAGTAACAATCAAAGGCGATGTCTTAATAATAGTCTTATTTGACTGAAATAATTCAAATTCTAGTGAAGCTGACTCAACATCACCCCACCCTCCATCAGGTCGATTAAGATGAAGCCATCTAATTGCATCGCGCGTCCATGCATTTGAATCATTAAATACACGTACCGCACGCAAAGTTAATATTGGATCTCGTGCAAAACTCCCATCATTGCTTTGTGAAAACATAATCCATGAACGGACAAGTGAAGCATTTACAGACGAATACAAATTGATATTATGTAATAGCGAAGTTGTTTGACGGTGACGCTGACCTGCTACTTGAGCGCGGTCAATTTCATTTTCCATCCACTCCACACCTTTTTCATGTACATCCTCATTAATATCACGCAAAAGCATTATCCTTTCAGTTAATCCAAGAGGACAATCAAGCGGTCTAGATGTTGGATAATGTGGCCAGCAACCACTTTGCACATGAATAGATACATTTTTTGCACGATCTTCAAATTTAAGTTCGTAAAAATAATCCCATAAACGAATATCAACAGTATCATTACACGTAATATTAAGATCACGATTTGCATCAAAATCAAATGTATAAAAGCCAGAATTTGGTCCACGACGGTCTCCATCATTATCAAGAACAATTGTAGTAAGAACACTTGTATCAAGTTTAACCTCACACATAGTTTCATTGCGACCAATTATTTCAAGCTCCCAGCCCTCATTTTCTCGTGGATTCTGTCGAGATTCAATCCAGAGCAAAGCATCATGATATATTCGAACAGTACGGTTTACTCCTGCTTCAGACAAATAATACAAAACCTTAGCAGTTGTGTCAAGACGACAAGAGCTAGCAGGCCAGCATTTAAATTCTTCACTTCGTGCAAATTGAAGTGCATCAACAAATTCATCATACGATTCGTTAAGTAATGCACGTGCATATATCTGCTTAGCTAACTCAACAGGATCCTCAGTTGCGGTATGTGAAATTAATTGAGAACGTAAAGACCGCTCATAATGAGGAATCCTTGTTTGGAAACGATCATCACGCCTATCACCACGAATAGCAATACGTGGATTATCACACGTTAAATCATCTGAATCAAATGCAATTATAGAACAACCATTATCCCACTGTTTTCGATCAAAACTATCTAAACAACTTATTGCGACATCAGCATCATCACAAACCTCAAAATACACCGGTTCACCTAAAATATATGTATCTTGAAGCGTAAATGCAGAAACAGTTGCAAGTAAAAAGAGCACAAATAGTACTACAACTACATCCATCACTCTGTACCCTCTCATCATGACGATAACTGACTCGAATGCTTTTAAATACTTTTGTCACTCAGAATTGTAGTAACATAGAAAAAATAAGAAAAAAGAAAAATAATTTCCGACGAAGATTTTTATGAATCGTGAAAATACTTCACAAATACATCAAAAATACATCCGAATGCAAACCAAGCCAATATTCAACTCATCGCTATTATAGTTATGCCATTGAATTTTCCTGCCATAACCAATCCCCGTCACAATATACGTATGAACCCTCGGCTCGCTCTTCCTCAAAAAAAACAATGTGGCGATCACCGAGGACACCCTCTTTTTTGACCATTACCACATCAATCACCCCAATTAGAAAGGTAAGAAATGAAACTATATTGTTCTTTTGTCATATATTGCTAACAACATTCATATACATACATATTTTTTAACAAATCCCAATCACCAAAAGATTTATATATTAGTATACATTTCCCTATATTCATCTAAACTTCTAAAAAGAAGTGTATAACAAACAATAAAGAGGATGATATGATGAGAAAAGTATGTGTTATCAATCAAAAAGGTGGCGTTGCAAAAACAACAACCACAGTTTCTATCGCTGCTGGATTAAGTAGAAAAGGTAAAAAAGTATTAATCTTAGATTTAGACGCTCAAGGAAATATTGGCGTTTCACTAAAAACACAAGGTGTAAAAGATATGTATGATTTCCTCATTAATGGGTGCGACCACCGCGAATGCATTACCCATTTAGGAGAAAATTTAGATATCATCACAAGTAAAGAAACCCTTACAAAAGCAGAGTTTATTCTCGTGGGAGAAAACAATCGTGAAAACATCCTCAATAGCAAATTACAAGAAATAAAAGGATATGACTACATTATTATGGATTGTAGCCCTTCACTTGGACTCATTAATCAAAATGCATTACTTGCATCAAACGAAGCATGGATTCCCACAACAATGGACGTCTTAGGATTCACTGCGCTTAAAAAAATAATCTTAGCTATCGATAGCTTAAATGATGTCTTTGAACATGACTGCACCGTCAGTAAAATTATTCCTACCATGTTTGATAAACGACAGAAAATGGCAAAAGAAATCCATGGGAAAATCACAAACGATTATTACGAAATTGTTGCAGAACCGATTCGTGTATGCTCAAAGCTCAAAGAAGCACCAAGCAAAGGACAATCAATCTTTAAATATGCGCCTAAATCGACTGCAGCTGCTGACTATCAGCGCCTAGTAAATTCAATTTTACAAGATGAAAAAAAGTATGATGTAGTCATGCAAAATGAAGAACCGGTAAATGCAGTTAGCAGAACGTCAAAATCAAAAGCACGTGCAATAAAAGCATAATTATTTTTATTCTAGTTTTTTATTTATTTTCTTTATTACTAAACACAATATAGAGTTCTAAAAATAAAGTAAATACAAACGAAATACCACCACAGAAAAGCATTAGCACTGGACATTTGCTTGTAAGCTATTTAAACAACCTCAACTCAAAAAGAGTTAGAAATAAATGAGGTGAAAAACATGAATATGAACGTCGATACATTTAACGGAAATCCAGTTGAAATAGGTCACTGCGCATCTTGCGACTCAAAACGCGTCGTTATCAGATATCATGGAGAAGCATTCTGCACAAGGTGTATTGAAAAAGACAGTCACCTCAAAACCATGATTGGTTGGCGATAAACTAGTTAATATCCATAATACCAAATATTTTTATGGTTTATTTTTAATCCTTCATGACTTTTACTAAATTCCTCAAACCGTTCGTCAGTGTTAGACTGACATAATCCTTCAATCATTGCATCAAGCTGCACATCAGAAGAAAGAGGTCTATCACACCCATTCAGAAAAAGATTATGAGGAGTTGCATGAGGAGTAACATTCTCTCCACCTACTAATTGATATCCACGAGTCAGTACGCTCTCTGGAAACTCATTCGCAGTACTATTCTGATATGCACCCTCATACCATACAACCTCAGAACAAGATACAGGATCAACAGTGAAAAGTCCACATCCTGGTCTATCAAAGACCATTAATGCTGTATGAAGCCGTACAAACCCATATCGTTTATCATCAACTTCCTCAAGAACTAAATGAGGCTTATAACCCTGATTTGATAACAAATCAAGTAAAAAAAGCGAAACATCTACACATGAACCGGCATAATGTGTACTACCTTCTTTCTTAATTTGAGCGAGTGAACGTTTACCAAATTCCCTTCGAATACGCTCATTATCCCATCTTACTAAATCAAACGAATCACGTAATTTATCGCTAATTTCTTTCATATCTTCTCGTAGCATTGCGGAGACGAACAAACAACTACTTTTAAAGATTATTAAAATCAGTAAGTAAAAAGTCTACTTTGTCCTTTGAAGCGATGTGTTTCATGTCCAAGAAATACATAAATTCGCTGTGCAAGCCAGACTTTTTACGTAATAAAATCATTTCTTTACTTTTGAGCGAAATAGTGTATAAAAGAAAGCTCACAAAATAATATATGATATCATTTACTATATAGATTAGCAGTAACAAAAATATTTATTGTTAAGAAATCATTTCTTTTATCTAGCTTTCAGTTCGTGCTAAACAACTCCTGACCAGATTACCAATATATTTTTCATCACATAATGAAGAATCTCTTAATTCAATTGCATAAGAATAATAACAATTACTTCTAGCTTGACTAGAGTAGATTTCTTCACATATAGTAGAATCTAAAAGTTCTATCGCAAATTTTGAAAAGCACTCCGAGAGTAATTCTCCTGAATAATAACACAATTCTCTATCATTAGTAGAAATCGCCTCTCCCATAAAGCAAAAATCTCTTTGCTCAGTATCAACAGGTAATATCTCGCAACCTTCAGTCTCAACAAAACTTAATAAACAATCAATTGAAGGCTCGTCTTCAATAAAATGACAATCAAAAGAACTTTCTAAGGTACTATACATATAATCAATACATTCATCTACATTTATACCGATACATTCATCAACACGGTCTAAATCTGAAAAACTCTTAAAAGTACATACATTGTTTACACAACCAAAAACCACTTCCGTAGGTTTCTCGATTGCACATGCAATACCTAAACTACATTCATCGAAAAAAGAACTTCTTATGCTATCAAGTTCATCAAAATTACTGCCAGAACCAACTAATTCATAAGAGCAAGAACCTACTCCAGGTATATAACTACAATCATCTGCAACCTGACAAGAATTATCGATATATGCATCGAAATCAATCCTATATTCATCACAAACATCAACTGAAGGCGACTCAGAACTACAAGATGACATAATCAATAACAATACACCAATAAATCCAAACGTCAACCACTTCATATATTTACATAAATCTCCGCATATAAAAACTTAACGAAAAAAAGCCATCTCAAAAACCAAAAATCCTCAAAGAATCTCACTTACAACGGAAATTAGATAAAGAATATACACTCCACCAAGAAAAAAATAGCCATAGTAATTAATCACAAACGATTAAATCACAATCAACTAAATCACTACATGTTATATTCCAATTCTCAAAAGAACAATAACTATATGAATTCTCCAAATCACAAAAAGAAGTACATTGCTGTACATAAGATTGGATTGTTCCTGCTTCCTCAAGTATCAAAAATCTTTCCTCATGAGATATATCACAATCATTTCCATAATACCAAAAAGTATCGAAAGGACTAGTTGTTAAAAAATTTGGAAAAAAACCAAAATGAGAAAATAATGCGCAATCTAAGATAGTAACACACTGATTAACAGCAGTATATAC
Source organism: Candidatus Woesearchaeota archaeon (assembly GCA_047603135.1). Classification (GTDB taxonomy): domain Archaea; phylum Nanobdellota; class Nanobdellia; order Woesearchaeales; family JACJVV01; genus JACJVV01. The sequence continues at coordinate 12,129 of JBLKOW010000016.1, forward strand.
ACAATCCCCTGTAAAAATATTCTCTTTAAATTGCGGTTCCATTATAACATCCACACACATACACTGTGAGGAAAAAGCTACAGAAATAAAACCAATGATAAAAAACAAGCCAATACATAATCCACCATAAATTAAGCTAAATTAAGATTTCTTTTTTTTATATTCTTAATAACACTAACAAATGAGAAAAGAAACCAATAAAAGAATAATGAAATAGTGAACGTGGCAAAAATAAACCCTCCAAAAGACTTCTGTGCAGAAATATTCACTATTATCGATAAAATAAGAGATAATACTATAAGCAGGCTAAGAAATAACTTTTTCATAGCACTTTTAACACTCAAACATTAATAAATATATTGGTAATACACAATAACACTGAATAAAATATAAGCTAAACTAATGAATTTTAAAAACAAAAGACTAAAATTAATCAAAAAACTAATTATGTTGTTCTTTAACCATCTCAATATAACCTTCAGGAAGAACAACTTCGTTATTCTCAACTAAAAAGCGAAATGGCAGTTCAACTTCCTCTCCCTGCGTTATTGGAATAACAAGCTTTCGTTTAAACTTCATTTTCGACAAAGGAGTTCCTTCTAAAATACGATGTGCAACAACCACTGCAGTATTTGTAGACATTTGAAACTTGCCTAAATGACGCGCAGCTGCACCGTGAATTTGAGAAGTTATGCACTTATTTGTCCTGCCATCCATCGGAAAGTTACCAAGCACCCCACCTACAACTAAGTAAGAATACGTTTTATCAGAATATGAAAACTCAATTTTTGCTGCTGGATCAAGCACACACACAGAAGTAAATGTCTTATCTGCAACAAGTGAAATAACTGAATTTGCATACACTTCTCCTAATTGTTCTAGTTTTAGAGCATCACTTTTACGTCTTACATTTGTAAAAATAGTATTCTCTTTCCCAACGACATCAGAGATATGTTTATACTCAACATAACTCCACTCCCACACTTGTGGATCAAGGTGCTCAATAATATATTTCATGAATATGCCTCCATTATTTCAACATGTATTAAAATTATTATAAACTACATTAAAATTATTTTCAATTAGTATTAGGATTACTTCCAAAAGTATAACGAACTTTATCAAAGTTAATTACATTATTCTTTTCATCAAAACAGACCCCTTCTTTCTGAAGCAAAGCAACTTTAATTTTTATTTGTTTTGAGCTTCCAAGATACATGCCCACAAATCCATTTGCATGCACAACACGGTAACACGGCACAACTATAGGATTTTTATTAGAGCGCAGTGCACTTCCAACTGCCTGATATGCCCTGCACCCAAGTTTATGAGCAATATCTTGATATGTACTTACTCTTCCTCGAGGAATTTGCATGGCATATGAAAGCACACGCTCACTAAACGAAACCATAGCATAAAAATAACCAATATATATTTAAAGGTTCACATTACCTTCGCACTATGACTGCAGACAAAAAAGAAATTTATTTTGTAACCGGTAACAAAGATAAACTTCGTGAAGCAGAACAAATACTAAAAGATTATACAGTTACACAAATCACAATGGAACTTCCTGAATTACAAGGAACACCAAAACAAGTAGCAGAACAAAAAACACAGATGGCTTTTAAAGAAGTACAAAAACCTATTTTTGTTGATGACACTGCACTTTCATGCGAAGCACTTAACGGAATGCCTGGTGTGTACATAAAAGATTTTCTAAATGCAATTAAACAAGAAGGCATTGTTAAAATGCTTCAGCCATTTAACAATAATAATGCGACAGCCATCTGTAGTATTGGATACTGTGATACACAAGGAACAAAAGTATTCATTGGAAAGTGTAAAGGAACCATAGTTTCTCCTCGAACCTCAGGAAATGGCCATGCACATGGATGGGATCCCATTTTTCAAGCCGAAGGATACAATAAAACATTTGCAGAATTAACTTCTGAAGAAAAAAACGAGATTAGCCACCGGAAAAGAGCATTAGAAATGCTTAGAGAATTTCTTAAGAATAAGTGAAAGGGTTATGGTGAGGAATAAGTTAGTTTATACAGACTCTTTAATTAATTTAAAATAACAAAAATCCGACTCTCGGTTATTCGTCCTATCCCCAACATAAATGTTGGGGTATTACGGACTCTGTATTGAGTCGGATTTTTGGAACGAATAAATCTTTGATTTATTGTTCAAATAATCTTCGATTATTTTGAATTAAAAATCTCGCACTAAAGTGCGGGGTATTTGAATCCCCATTCAAACGCACAGAAATATGTTATTTCTGGCGTGCCAAAAATCAAAATTTTTGTGCATCTCGAAGGCGAGATTTTCAATAACAAAAAAATATAATTACAAATGTTAGTTACATAAACTAATATTTACCTTATTTGTCTTGGCTGTACATAAATAACTTCACCAGTTCGTTTTGCAACACAAATTGAATCATCCTCACAATTTTCATCTAAAGTATCAGAACAAAAATCACGACAAGAGTAATAATCTTCCTCAGAAAAGTCAGAACAATCTGCGGTGCCAATTGAAAGAGTACTCTCAACACTTAAATCACCAGGTGGGTTTTTATATTCTTTATAGTACTGCACTCCCTCACAAACACGAGATTCATCTGGGAATGGACGTATTTTAGTAGAACCTGTTCTTTGAAATGTTAGATGATTGCGACACATAAATATATCATGCGTTAGAGTATCATAATAAAAGCCACGTAATTGATAAAATACTTCGCTAGAAAGATGATAACCATAAGATGCTTCAACAGTTGCACTTCCTGTTACAAAAGGTGTTGCTTGAATATTAACAACATTCGAAGTGGAATGATCAGAAGGATTACGAATTGTACCATCTGCATTATATGCAATCAAAAACTCATGATGACGACCACTTGTTAAATCAGGTACATCGGGAAGAATTACATTCTCCATTGTATACCAGTCAACATAAGATGAAGCAGGAGGTGAAAGAAGAATTTTAAATGGATCAGAATAATCACCGATTCCAGTATGATCTCGTGGTTCAAGTTCATAATTACAAGTAACCGTTTCATGAGAGCTGCCACCAATACTACCTACTTTTGCCAAAGCCCAAATAACGTTGTCATAATAAAAACGAGCTGGAGAAGCTAACTCCGAGTCAGTTGAAACAAGACCAACACCTACAACTCCTGAGTCAGTTTGCACCTTTAAAGGAGAATCTGAATCAGCTCCAATCGATATAATATCAGTTCCATCAAAAATACGAATCCCTGAGTCCGAAAAACTCTTTTCTGAAGAGCCTCCACCAAAGCGGGGAGAATCACAATAGTCGTCATTCCGACGATCATAATTAGAACCACATAAATGATCACAAAAACCAATCTCCCATGCTGGACGATCACCAGGAGAACTTCTACAAAGACTTGTGTATTGAATACGATTCCAACTAACACCTTGAAAAAAATTAGTACTAAACACAGGAAAGTCACCTGTTGGAAAAACATCTAAAAGCTGTTCATAGGTTAAGTATCCTAAAGTATATTCATTAGTAGAACCTTTCACCACAACATTAAGAGAATCAATATCAATCATAGTATTTTCATCCCT
>JBLKOW010000017.1:0-15678 GCA_047603135.1 Candidatus Woesearchaeota archaeon
GAAAATACCACCGCTATTAAGAATAGGGGAAAATACCAAAAAACCGAAGCCTCAAAAGTGTCTCACAAAAGTATCAAATTAGTCTGAGACATACATCCTGCAACAATAAAATATTTAAAGAAGTCTTAACGCAAATAAAACACATGGGGGACATTGAAGACATTAAAACAATTCTACAGACGACGCTTACGAGCATTACAAGCAGTTTGCAGTTTCAACAACAAATGATATTACAACTCCAGCAAGAAAATAAAGAGCTCAAAGAATTAGTCTTAAGTAATAGGCAAACAGGTGATCCTTTACAAAAAGAAGTATTAACGACGTATCGTCGAAATAAAAAACGCCTTATTAAAAATAAAATACTTGAGGCAATCAAGAATAAACCACTTGCTATTCCTGAAGTAAAAGAGATTATTGTGGACAGACACGCATACTGTTCCAAAGCGAGTTTTTATCGTTATTTAGAAGAACTAAAACAACATGACTTCATCCACATCACTACACAAAATCAAGTTAAAATTAAACCAGTTATTGAAACAATATGAACACATCTATAACTGCTCAAGGAAAATTAATAGCAGAGCATGCTAAAAAAGTACGCTCAATTCTTGGAAAAACTAAAGGACTTATGTTTCAAAGAAAAGTAAAAAACCCCCTTATCTTTGTTTTCACAAAAGAACAATATGTGCCACTCCATATGTGGTTTGTATTTACATCGATTGACGTTCTCTTTCTTGACAAAACAAAAACCATAGTTGAAATAAAAGAACAATTTAAGCCATGGCATTATTACAGCCCCAAGAAAAAAGCAATGTACGTTATTGAGCTTCAAAAGGGAACAGTTCAAGAAAAGAGCATTCATGTCGGAACAAAACTTACATTTTAGTAAACTATAGTGCCAAACTAACTAAATCCACTAAAGCGCACCAATTCCCCCACATAACAAGAACAATAAACTAACAACACCAGCTAAACACAATACTTACCACTAATTAGATACTATTCTAAAGTACTCAAAAATAAAAAAGTTTATATAGAACCCTCAGACATCATATAAGGGTGTTATACATGAAAATAAAAGCATTTATACTAACTTTTTTTGTGGTCACTGTAATGATGGGAAGTATTCGCTTTCTTGATGACAATGACTTTGCGCAGAATAGTATTACTGTTCATGCAAATATCGATAATCGAGCAAATACACTTATGGATGAAACTGGAAGTATTCGAACCGCGCAAGACGTTCGCATGCGATGGCTACTCCTCGATGAACCATACCTTAGAGGCGGTTCAGCACAGCGATCAATTTCTGGCGACAGCGTGGGTACTAGAATTGCAAATGTAGATATTGATAATCACAATCTTCCTCCAGGAGAATACATGGTACGGATTTACACATATGGTAATGATGGTGCAGGAAACAATATCCGCAGAATCAAGCACAGACCAATAATTATCCAATAAACTCTCTTTATTTTTATTTAATCTTTTTATTGAAAATCTCGCATTCGAGATTTGAATGGGGATTCAAATACCCCGCACTTTAGTGCGAGATTTTCAATTCCAAAAATCCGACTCAATCGTGAGTCCGTAATACCCCAACATTTATGTTGGGGATAGGACGAACAACCGAGAGTCGGATTTTTGTTATTTAATTTTATCCACTTTCTATTAGTATAAATAGTAAAATTCATAATTGGGCAAAGATAGCAACTAGATAGAAATCTTTTTGAATCCTTACCTAAAATACTTCTCATGAAAGACTTCCATATGATCACTGAAGGAAAAGCAACGTGCTATGTTCCTCGTGAAAAAAAAATAAGTAAAGATCTACCCACATTCTACAATCCATTAATGGAATATAACCGAACAATTACAATCGCGCTCCTTAAAGCAACAAAACGAAAGAGTATGCTTATTGCACTTCCTCTTGAAGGAACAGGTATTAGAGCAATGAGACTCTGCAAAGAACTACCTATAAACGCAGTACAGCGAATTGACATTAATGACCACAACCCTACTGCAAAAAAAATAATTCGAAAAAATCAAACAGAAAATAACATTGCAAAAGAAACAATACACATATTCTGTAAAGACGCAAATGAATTTTTAATAAATCAACAAACAGGATATGATTACATTGATATAGATCCTTTTGGAAGCCCAAATCCTTTCTTAAATAGTGCTATTACACGGCTAAAACGCGACGGAATTCTTGCAGTAACAGCAACCGACACTGCATCGCTCTGTGGAACAAATACCTATCCATGTCTGCGCAAGTACTGGGCACATCCCCTGCATACTGAAGAAATGCACGAAGTAGGTTTGCGCATCCTTATCCGAAAAATTCAACTTATTGCCATGCAATATGACCGCGCGCTTCACCCTATTCTTTCCTACTCAAAAGACCATTACATGCGCGTATTTCTAACAGGAACAAAATCAAAAGAAGCATGTAATGCAATCATTAAACAGCATGCAACGTACAAAGGAGCAGGACCGTTATGGACTGGAAAACTCTATGATAAAAAAATACTCTCTGCTATTCAAGAAACGGATACATTTACTGAAACACTCAAAAATGAATTAGATATTCTTGGCTTCTACGAATTACCAACTATATACGGTAAAGAAAAAATTCCTAAAGGAAAACCTATTCAAGAGATTATCACAGCATTAACGAAAAAAAAATACAAAGCAGCACGCACACACTTTGCACCTCAAGGAATAAAAACAGATGCACCATATAACGTACTTACACAAATTATAAAAACAAAATAATACAGAAGTATAGCATGGAAATCTACATGTACGCAGGAATTGCACTCGCCATTAATTTACTAATGTATGCTATTGCATTTAAACTTAAAACTGATAAACTAACAGACATATCATACGCAATTACCTTCATTACAGTAATAAGCATAGCATTTATACTAACTGAAATTACCCTTACCAAAATAGTATTATTAGTCATGGTTCTTTTATGGGGGATTCGTCTTGGCGCATTTTTATTAATACGCATCAGCAAAGCAAAAAAAGATAAACGCTTTGACGGAATTCGCGAGTCACCCCTTGCCTTCTTAACATTCTGGGTTTCACAAGGCTTTATTGCATGGGTTTTATTACTTCCAGCATTATTTTTCATGTATAGTGATAGACCATACGGCGCTTTAATTGGACTTGCAGTATGGATTCTTGGATTTAGTATTGAAACAATCGCCGATTTACAAAAATACCGATTTAAACAAAATACCAAAAACAAAGGAAAGTTTATACAATCAGGATTATGGAAATACTCAAGACACCCAAATTATTTTGGTGAAATTTGCTGTTGGATTGGTATTTTTCTTTATACACTTCCTGCACTAACTCCTGTACAGATAGCATTTGCCTTAATAAGTCCACTCAGCATCATTTTTGTTTTAGTATGGTTCACCGGTATTCCACCACTTGAAAAAAGCGCAGATAAAAAATGGGGTCACCTTGCATCATACCAACGGTATAAATCACAAACAAGCATATTGGTTCCTTGGTTTAAAATAAAAGGACAAGAACCTCAAAAAAATAAAACAATCTAAAACAACACTTCTAATCATCAGTATAAACTTAGTTTTTCTTCATACAACAACAAAAACTATATATATAAGCAACATTTAGTCTTAGTATGGCATCAAAAGACTTTAACTCATTTATGGATTCTTATATTGATACAATACGAACAAATAAGCCAAAAGGGCAAATAACAAGTAAAAAAACAGACCAGGAAGAAGAGCGTGTTCCAAAAGGAGTAAATGCATCATCAATTTATATTATCAAAAAACCAAAAACATTTTGGGAAAAAATTGTAGAAACATTTACTGGCACTGAGGAAGAAGATTTTGAAAGTCGTAAATCAAAAAAACCAGCTGAAGATGAAGACGAATTTGAGGAAGAGTCTGAGCAACTCGAACAAGAAGAAAAGAAAAAAGGATTATGGCATCGATTTACGCAACTATTTGCAACAAATGTAAATGAAGCATATAGCGATATTGATGAAGTAGAACAAATTGAACACAAACAAGAAAATCAGCAAAAAAAAGCTGTAACACAAGAGAAAAAAGATCAAGACATATATGCTGAAGAACAAAAAAAATCAGTATGGGAGAATATCTTACAATTCTTTGGAATGAGTGCAGAAGAAGAAGGTGACGAAGACCCAGAAGGAGAGCAAATAGAACAGATGAAACGTGATGCTGAGATAGAAAAGCTCGTTGAAATGAAAGAAGATTTAAAACAAATTGCAATAATTGCAACAGCAACATTTAAGAAGCTTCCTAAAGAACAGTTTGAAATGTTCAAAAAATCATCTGATTTTGCACAATTCAAAAAAATTCTATCTAAACATAACATTATTAAGCAAAAAGAAGCTTAAAGGAACACCATGAGAATAAATATTATTCTAATTGGCTTATTACTTGTATTGATTAATGGAGCAACTGCATCAATAGAAATAAGGGCACCTGTTCTTGACATAAGACTCGGAGAAAGCATATATGCTGATATCAGTATTACGCATGACGAAACAACATTTGGATTTTTAAGTATTATTCTTAATTGTAATGAAAAAACACGGGAATTAATGCGTGAACAAATGGAGACAACAGCAAATTCTGAAGTAATTATTCCTTTCTTACAGATAATTACAAGCATATCTGAGACAACAGAATGTAAATTACAAGCAAATTTTCTTAACAATGAAGGAGATATAATATATAACGAACAAACAAATCAATTTCTCGTTGAAAATCGACTTAATACAACAATAGCTATTCCTAATAAAGAATTAAAACCAAACGACACATTAAATATTAATATAACAATACATGAAGATGAAAAACATCAAAGTGGCACTGTAGCAATACTCTTTAATAGACAAACAACAAGACATACAATCCAAGGAAACACTGACATAACTTATACTATTCCTGAGAATACAAGACCAGGTACACATGCTATAACAATTACAGTAACTGATCGATATGGTAATACTCACGAAACAACAGAAAGAATTTCAATCAAGTCCATTCCGACGAGTATCTCAATACAAACTCCTCAAGAACGTTATTATGCAAATCAACCCAATGAAACAATGTACATCACACCAACGCTCTACGATCAAGCAGGGAATATATATAATGAAGAGCTCACCATAACAATCAAAGACCCTGAGAACAAAAGTATTTTAGAAAAAAAAACTCAATCAGGTGAACAAACAAAGTATATATTCACTAATACAACAAAACCAGGCATATACAGCATCCATGCAAATCATGAATCCTTTGAAAATAAAATAACGGTGAATGTACTAAACAGCATATATCAACGCATTGAATATAGAGAAGAACAAGACGAAAACATACCTTTACAAGAAACATATCTTAATGAAACCGCTCAAGAAGCACTTGAAAGCAAAGAAACTTCTAAAGAAAAAACCACTACACGATTAAGAAAAAATATTCAAAATGGAGCAGGCATCATTGTACTTGCATTAATAATAATCATTGCACTGAGTATATACAATAAAAAACAAAAAAATAGACAAAACCCAAAAAGCAATGAATTTTTTAATTTTGAAAAAAAGAAAAATACAAGAAATAAGCATAAAATAAAGCGTGTAATAAAAGCAGACCCTTATGAACACGACGAAGACTAAAAATAGGACTATTAAAATTCTATAAAGTAAAAAATAAAGAATAAAAATAAATTCAATAAAATAAAAAAATAATAATACTAAATGATTAATTCTTATATCAATCTAGTAACGATACTGATCTGGCTTATATGGCCCTTCAACAGGAACTCCAATATAATCAGCTTGTTCCTTAGTAAGCGTCGTGAGTGAAACACCTAACTTTGTAAGATGCAAGCGTGCAACTTCTTCATCAAGTTTTTTAGGAAGTACTGTTACACCAATCGTATGCTCATTTTGCCATAAATCAAGTTGTGCTAAAACTTGATTAGAAAATGATGTTGACATAACAAAACTAGGATGACCCGTTGCACAGCCAAGATTAACAAGACGTCCTTCAGCAAGTAAAAATATAGCATGACCATCCGAAAATTCAAATCGGTCTACCTGTGGCTTAATATTTACTCGCGTAACATCTGATGCCTTCATCAACGTTTCAACATCAATCTCATTATCAAAATGACCAATATTACACACAATTGCTTGATCTTTCATACGAGCCATATGTTCAAAGCGAATTATTTTATAATTACCAGTTGTAGTAACATAAATATCTGCTTCACCTAACGTTTCTTCAACTGTGCGAACTTCATACCCTTCCATAACTGCCTGAAGCGCACAAATCGGATCTATTTCAGTAACAATAACACGCGCTCCAAATCCTTTCATAGACTGAGCACATCCTTTACCCACTTCTCCAAATCCACAAACAACAACAGTTTTTCCTGCAACCATAACATCAGTTGCACGCTTAATACCATCAGCTAAACTCTCCCGACATCCATACAAATTATCAAACTTTGACTTAGTTACTGAATCATTCACATTAATTGCAGGGAATAGTAATTCACCTCGCTCAAACATTTGATAAAGACGATGAACTCCTGTTGTTGTTTCTTCAGAGACTCCTTTAATTTCTTTAGCCATAGAGGTCCATTTCGTATTATTTTCAACATACAATTTCTTCAAAATAATCATTAACTCACGAAAATCTTCACCCTCACTACTATAATCCTTAGTAAGCAATGCAGGATCTTTCTCAATAGCAACTCCTTTATGAATCATCAACGTTGCATCTCCCCCATCATCAACAATAAGATGAGGACCAGTTCCATCAGGAAATGTTAAAGCCTTCTCAGTGCACCACCAATACTCTTCAAGTGTTTCTCCCTTCCATGCAAAAACTGGAATACCTTGAGCTGCAATTGCTGCTGCCGCATGATCTTGAGTAGAAAAAATATTACATGATGCCCACCTCACATCAGCACCTAAATCAACAAGTGTTTCAATCAACACTGCTGTTTGGATAGTCATATGCAAACTACCACTAATCTTTGCCCCTTTTAGTGGCTTAGAAGCAGCATGCTTTTTTCGTATTGCCATGAGCCCAGGCATTTCTTTTTCTGCAATCTCAATTTCTTTTCGCCCAAATTCTGCAAGCGATAAATCTGCAACCTTATAATCTGTAAAACCTTCTTTTCCTACGTTTGTTTCATCTAACTTTTTTTCAGTCATGTTTTTTACCTCATTTAGTAATGTATATTATTATACACAATTAACATACACATCAATAACTATAACACTAGCAACAATCATTTCATTCTATCCATAATTATATCATATGCTTCTTGCAGATTAGTAACTACAACATCAGCTTCTAAATCAAAATATTCATTTGCAACACCAATGGTAAACACTTTATTTTCTTTTCCCGCAGTTACTCCAGTAGGACTATCTTCTACAATAATGCACTCTTCTGGACGAAGATTATGTTTTGACAAAATACGCGCAATCATATCACTCTTTGACGTAATCGGCCATGTAGCCTGTGAGACAGTATCATCAAAAAAATCTTTGAGCGAATGCTCAGTAAGTGATATTTCCATATTGCGAGGTGAAGCAAGCGTTGCTAAAATTAGCATACACTTTCCTTGTAACTGTGTTAGTATTTCACGAGCGTAAGGCATAAGCCCAACCGTATGAAGAGCAGAAACATATTGATTTCGAAGTTCTTGGAGCATGTCATCTGTACATTGAATATTATGCTTGGAACATATCTCAGCAATAACAGAACGCCAGCTCATATTAACTATCTTCGGATAATCTTCACGTGAAAAAGTGACATTATATGGTTTTAAAATAGCTTCATAAGCACGAATTGCACAAGGAACGGTGTCAATAAGCGTCCCATCCATATCAAAAATAATTGCTTTTATCATGTGAAATGGAAAAAAGAGACATTTTATATATTTTTACCTAAAAAAATGGACATATATCCAATAAGTTTAATATTTTATAGACATATACCAAAATATTTATATATAATATATACAAATAACCTATTATCCTCCCAATTGCCTGGATATCGCCCCCAAATAATCCTATTCATGCACCCAGTAGTGCATAATTCTCGAACGGTACCAGGCAATTGGCTTCTTATCTCGCCAGATGATGGTTTGCTGAGGATGCAAACAATGTAATCACCTATATGTAAACTATGTGAAACCCATGAAAATAGATGAAAAAGATCTGGCAATAATACAAGAGTTACGAAGCGACAGTCGCAAAACTATTCGCGATATAGCAAAGCGTACAGGAATTCGCCCATCCACTGTTCATATTCGAATTGGAAGACTCATTCAAGAAAAAGTTATCGAAAAATTTACTCTCAAGGTTAATAATGAAGCATTTGGAGAAAATTTTATTGCATTTCTTTTGATTAAAACAACAGGTGAAATTAAAAAGAACGTATTTAATCATCCAGCAGTTCGAGAAGTATTTGGTATAACAGGCGAATACGATCTGATGATAAAAGTGAAATTCCGCGACATAGGTGAATTCCACAAATTCCTTCTAAAATTTAGAAAAGAAGATAACGTAGGAGAAACAGTAACTATGGTGAGTACAATAACCATAAAGGAAGAATTGTAAAACCTAATAACACCTATTTAATACACAAATAACAAAAATCTCGCACTAAAGTGCGAGGTATTTGAATCCACTTTCAAATCTCGAAGGCGAGATTTTGAATAATATGATTAATACATAAGTGAGAAATCAATTTTCTTCAAACGAGCACCAGTTTGCGCGACAACTTGTGATGCAATATATGAAGCGCGCTTACCAACTTCATCAAGAGGCATTTCATGAAGAATACCATGAAGAAAAACAGCTGCATACACATCTCCAGCTCCAGTTGTATCAACTGCTTGAGCAGAATATGCTTCTATATAATGAACTGCACCAGTCACTCCATCTGCAACATATGACCCCTCAGCCCCGCATTTAACAACAGCGTAGCGCGCATGTTTAGTAAGAGCTAAAACAGCTTCTTCAGGGAGCTTTCCTGTAAATTCAACAGCTTCTTCTTTATTAGCAAAAACAATATCAACGTTATGTTCTAAAAATGCTTTCATTTCTATAAGATTACGCTGCACAACTCCAGGATCTGCTAAATCAAACGAAACCAAAACATCACTTTCCCGCGCGCTAGCAACCGCAGCTCTAAGTGCTTTTGAAACATGAGGAGATTCAAACTCATATCCAGATGTATGAAGAATTCGTGTTTTTTGAACACGAGACATATCAATATCTTCAACAGTAAGCTGAGATGCTGCACCTAAACAAACCGCAAATGTTCGCTCTGCATCTGGTGTAATTAATGCAAGCACTGTTCCAGTAGGGTACTGAGAAACTGAAAGAAAGTCATCACGATAATACGTGTGTACACACTTCTTTAAGAGCTTACCAAAATCATCATCACCCACTTTACCAAACTCAGTAACTTTGCAATCAAGTAATGAAAGATGATAAAGCACATTTGGTACTGAACCACCAGGTGATGTTTCAAACTTTTGTCCATCAAGTGCTTTTTGAATAGAAACAATCATTTCTTCTGAGACCAATGAGAACTGACCTTTCTCAAGACCACATTGTTCTAAAAAAGAATCATCTACATGAGCATATACATCAACTAATGGGTGACTTATTCCAATGACATCATACATAGATTAGTTATACGTTCAAACTCTTTTAAAAATGTTTCTGCAAGTTCTGCATTTCTAATGATAATAACATTCTCATCGTTACGCTCATCAGCATTTCTGCTTGGATTAAAACTACCCGTAATAACAATCTCCTCGTCCACAACAAAGACTTTATGATGCATCATTCCAGGGCCACATCCATGAAAAACTGAAACATTATGAAAAGAAAGATGATGATATGTAGCATATTGAGACATTTGTCGTCTATCATAGATTCCGTTAACTGGCAAGCCTTCGTAAAAACGCATTAAAATCATTGAAGAAATAACACGATCAGTAAATGCAAATGTCATAAAGTGAATTGAATTATGTGCCCCTGCTAAATATGATGTTATAAAATCTCTGCAGTCTCCCCCTCTGCTAAAACAAAGTGAAATATCAGTTTCCTCTAAACGAAAAAAGTGACGATAGGAAACATCAGAAAAAGTATTTCGCCTTGCTACAAGTCCATTATGTATTTCATACTTAAGCATTTCATAAAAAAGCACATAAGAAGAAGCAATTTCTTTTGAATAAATCGCAATAACATTATTATCATTCCGGTCACGCCCGTTTGGTGTCGGATTAAAACTACCAGTAAGAACAAGCACTTCATCAATCACACAAAACTTATGATGCATAAATGAACTGCGATTATCATAAATCATAAACGAATCAGTAAAATGACGATGTCCTCTATCTGAAATAACCTCGACAAGAAGATTATTCTGTAATGATACCAAAATTTCCCGCATACCCTCTAATTTAAAATCAAAAAAAGCACATCGAATAGAGTCAGTTGCCTCCTTAAAATATGAAATAAAAAAAGCTTCACAATCATCAACCTGACACATAGCAACATCAATAAAAAAAGTTTCATCCTCTCTCACAGTCTCTAACACAACAGGCTCATTAGAATTATTACCAAAAAATATATCATACATACCAAAAAAGACTCCACTACTAAACAAAAAGACAGGGAATACAAACCAAAATGATACGGGCATAAATATAGTAAAAAATAGTAGTAATTTAAGAAAGAACTAAAAAAAACAAAAAAGTTTTCATTATATTGGTAAACGTTCTATTAAAACAATAAAAAAATCACATAAAGTAACAAAAAATAAAAAAAATACAAGAACATTAAATTATTTACTTACGTGAACGCACAAAACGTTTTCTATAATCTAAGACATCGTCAACACGATGAATTTGTAAAATATTTGTTTTTCGATTACGCACAGTAAACATTCCTGCAGTAAAAAGCGCTATATCTTTCTTAGAGATTATTTTCACCTGATGAAGTGCATAAAATATACGTGGGATATCTAAAAAATCAAAATTAGGAACATAAAGTACTGGTAAAATCCCATAATAAAGCATCAATTTTCGTTGTACTCTTTTTGTAGTTGTTATAGCAATAATTGGAACATCCTTTATACGAAAGCGAGATATACGCTGTGCAGTATGACCTGATACTGTTAGACACAAAATTTTAGAGATAGGTAATTCAGCAGAAATTGAACTTACTGAAAATGACAACGCATCAGAAACGCTTCCTTCCATAAGCGTATATGGTTTTAACTCAACCGAGCCTTCAATTGAGGCTGCAGTAGTACTCATATAACGCACTGCTTTTACAGGATATTTACCCACAGCAGTTTCGGCAGAAAGCATTAAACAATCTGCGCCATCAAGCACCGCATTAGCCACATCAGAAATCTCTGCTCTGGTCGGTGTATCTTGTGTAATCATTGACTCAAGCATTTGTGTTGCAACAATAACTAATTTTCCTTCTTGATTACATGCTCTAATAATTTCTTTTTGCAAAAGAGGAACTTTCTCAGGTGACAGCTCAACCCCTAGATCACCACGCGCAACCATAACGCCATCAGCAGCAGAAATGATTTCATTAATATTCTGAATTCCTTCATGATTCTCTATTTTTGCAATTATCCCAACTGAAGAATCTTTTAAAAGAGCTCGAACACGATAAATGTCCTGTGCGCTACGACAAAAAGATAATGCAACATAATCAATTTTTTCCTTACGAACAAGTGCCAAAGCCTTTTTATCTTTTTCATTTAATGAGGGTAATGCAAGTTTTCGACCAGGAATATGAACATTTTTATTTGTTTCAATTACACAATGTTCAAGAGCTTTAACAACACATCCTTGAAATGTTTTTTTAACAATACGTAAATGATATTTACCGTCCTGGATTAAGATAGTATCACCAATACGCAAATACTTTTGCAAATTATAATTAAAACGAATTGGAGATTTTTGAGAAAAATAAATAGTAAATGTATGATTTTTTGCAAACGTATATGATGCATCAGTAATTATTCGTAATTCTGGTCCTTTAATATCAACAACAATTGGAAAATCACCAGCACGTCGAACAATCTTTGTAAGTCTTTTTATATCACTAATAGACGTGTGAGCAGTATTAATACGAACCGCATCCATCCCTGCTCTATGCATATTCTGCAAATGTGTAACTGAATCAGATGATGGTCCAATTGTACATAAAACTTTTGTCTGTTTCTTAAAATGTGGTGGAAAAAACTTCACGTCTGAGCGACCATACTTTTTTTCAAATAAAACCATTTATAACCCCTCCGGATTTTCTTTAAGTGCAGTTGGTGACGAACCACCATGCCATGATTGACGAGGACGAATACGAATTGGATACAATTTTTCATTAGTATCATCAAAAATAAGCGCCGTCCCTTTAAGACGTGGAAGATTATCAAGTTGAACATCAAGCCCTGAACGCATATACGATTGCATCAATACGCTAAGTGCATCAGTATCAATTTTTGCAGTTATTCGGTGAGCAATAACAATATCAGACTGAGTCATAACATCGGAATGAATTTTTCCTGGTTGCTGAGTTGCTAAAATCATCGAAACCCCTGGCTGACGTCCTTCGCGAAGCAAGGTAATTAATGCTTGAGATGCAGCTGTTGTTCCTTCACGTGGCAAAAATTCATGCGCTTCATCAATAACAAGCCACACTAATGGCATATCTTGTGTTTCTTTTCCTCTATCGACTTTCCCCCCAAATGAACTCTTAAATGCATTTATCTCAGCATATTCTTCATTTTTTCGATGAAGCATTCTCTCAATAAACATTTTCTGACTAACAATGCCCACCACAAGTGACTTAACATTCCACCCATTTTCCATAGTTGCATAACAACTAACATCAAGTACAGTTACTTGACCACTATGCGCAAGTTGTGATAATGGTGTTCCTTTTTCATGAAATACCCCCCATGATTCTGTTGAAGCTAAACGATTAGCAAGCGCATCCTTTGTATGAGAGTCTGTACCAGCATCCTTGCGCGACATATCAATAATATCATTAACCGAGAAATTATCTTTTTTCTTACGTAATTCCATAAGTGTTTTCTCAAGAAGCACTCCAACATCACTTGAAATATCAACGCTTAATGCAAGGCACCAATCAACAGCATCAAGTTCAGAAGGCTTTATAGCAAACGGAAAGTCAGTAGGAATTCCTTGTTCTTTATACTTATGATAAAATTTATACGGAGTAAATATCTTAACATCAAATCCTTGAGGGTCAAGACCATACGGATGTAACAGTGGTGCTTCCTTATGATTTTCATACTTCATTGTCCAGTACACACCCATCGTATCAAGTAAAATAATACTGATGTTACGCTTTAGCTCAGGCGCCATCCCAGCTAAACCCTCAGCAATAACCCCCATTGTGTACGATTTACCCCCACCACGTTTACCACAAAGCATAATGACGTGAGGACGCACCATATCAAGCATAACATTATTTGCAAGTGAGCTTGTATGCCCCATCTTAACATAATGTTTTCCAAGAATAATAGTACCCTGAGTACCAAAACGTTTCTTATCTTCGTCATCTCTTCCAATAATTATATCATCCATATATACTTCCAAGAATGAGCCATATATATAGTTTACCCTCGAATGTCCGTTTTAGACTTCTTAAGAAGAAACCATTGCATTGGTTTGTTAGTTAGAGCCTTATAAATTCCAACATTAACAAAATAAGTAACTAATAGTCCAACACTTAAAGAAGCAGCAATCATACGTGGAAAAAGACGAAATTGTTTTGCTTTATAGAGTGCCACCGTACTTGCAACAATCAACCCGAGTGTTAATGAAACATTTCGAGCCGTAAGGACTGCAAACTTCATAAAATCGATTTGTTCTGGTCTGTGCGTTATAAATACTAAAAACCCTGCTACCGTCAAAAGCATAATGAAAACAGGAACAAAGTAACCAAAAACCCCTAAGAATGATAACATGCGTTTAGGGAGGCCAACATCACGAGCAGTGATTACTTTTTTCCAATGTTCCTTATATGCAGAAATAACACCATAACCCCACCTCATTTGTTGCTTACATAAATCCATAACAGTTACTGGCGCCTCATTTTTACACGTTAAAGTTGGAAGATAAATTATCTTTTTATTACGTGCATGTAACCTAAGCGTATACTCAATATCTTCAGTTAGTGTTCCTGACTGCCAGCCCCCATACTCAACAAGATATGACTTTCGAACTGCCTCAGCAGACCCACATAAAAAGCACGTTTGAAATGGTTTCATTACAGGAAGAAAGACGTGATGAAAAATATTAACAGTAGTAGCCCCTAAAGCAGTCACTAGATTATGATTTGCATTAGAAAACTTCCAGCGCGACTGTACTGCTGCAATCTCTGGATCATGTATAAATGGTGCAACAATTCGGCGTAAGAAATCTTTTCCAGGCTCAAAATCTGAGTCGAAAATAACAATAATTTCTCCGCGAGTATGTTTAAGCATGTTATTCAAATTACCTGGTTTAAAACCAACATTTTTAGCACGTTTATGTACATGAACGCGAGCATGCTGACGAGCAAATTCTGCAAGACCTCGTGAAACTTCAGGGTCATCACTATCATCACCAATTAATATTTCATATCTATCTTTTGGATAATCAAACCCTAAGCATTTTTTAGCACAACGAAGTGCAATAATTTCATTTCTTGTTGGAATTTGAATAGTAACAAAAGGAGCACGTTTTTCATCAAAAGAATAAACAGTATTCTTTGTTCGGTGCAATAATGCGTATAAAGATAAGATAACATACCCTAAAGAAATTATTGCAGCAAAAGTAAGAATAATATAAAAAAAGACATTGGAAATTTCATGTAAGTAATCTAATATAATCCGAGACAGACTTGCCTGATATTTAACGAGTTCAAAAAGAGAGCCCCATAACCCTGCAAAACCCTCTGCTGATATTTCCATAATAGTTACCTCAATACAAATGATAAGACTTCCTTTTTAAATGTTTCCTCAAATCATACTCAAAACTATTGTTAAGTAAACGCAATAAATAATCCTAAAATAGTTCTAAAAAGAGCTCTTATTGTAAATATTATTTAATAAAATATCTTCGTCGACCAAAAACTAAACGAACTAAACTAAACATAATTACTAAGTTTAAAACAATAGTATAAGGGAAATAAAAGAAAATGGCAAAAAAGTTCCAAAATCGTACTTTATCACGGAAAGTATAAATTGACCACACTATTAAAAAAACACTAATTATACCAGACATAACCCCAAATATACTATAAAGTGAAATTCCCCACTCCGGAATCATATAAATGACATAAAATGGCCCAATTACTGAAAACCACCTAAATAAGTACATAAATAACATCATAAACGTTTCTGTGTTGTAAGGAAGCCAATAATATACCTGATATGCTATTAGGGGAAATGAAATAACAGCATAAAACGACCACCAATACTGATTCACGAATAAAAATAAAATAGAAGGACTTGATTTATAATGAAAAAGTGCCCTATTCTTAGCAAGTGACTGCAAGACACCCATCCACCACCTCGTTCGTTGCTT
>JBLKOW010000018.1:0-15516 GCA_047603135.1 Candidatus Woesearchaeota archaeon
ATTTGTTTGAGGAAATAAATCAAAGATAGCGCATGAATTAACACTATATCCTCGCTTTAAAAATCGAGGCAATTCTTTTTTTAGTTGCACATAATTGCACGAAATGTAGATTATCCGCTCAGGCTCATGTGCAAGAACGCGATCAATTGCTTTTGTTTGCATACCTGTTCGTGGAGGATCAAGGATACTATGTCCACCCTGCACCGGATAATTTTGTATTGATGAGGCATCACGCATATCAGCACTAACATTTTTCATTCCTAATGAAGCGATGTTTAACTGTGCACACTCAACAGAAAGAGGTGCAGACTCCACAATATAGACGTGCTTATATAATTCAGCACAGATTAATCCAAATGTTCCAACCCCACCATATAAATCAAGCAATACTTTTTGATGAGTGTCTGTCTTTTTGAGGAGCGAGTAAACATACCCTGCAAGCTCATTTGCCATAACTGAGTTGTTTTGAAAAAAACCTTGCGTATGGAATTGGATCTTTTTACCAGAAATAGATTCCGTTAGATACTTAGAGCCCTTTACCACTTTGCAATTAGATGACGTACTCTCGTCAATTGATGAAGAAACATACCCTACTAACACAGAATGCGCAGTTGATTTTTGTGCAAATGTTTCAATGAGATTATATGCTTCTTCAAGATGAGGAGAATCTTCATTGAGTATAAAAGTAATTGAAGAATCAAGAGTAGGCGTTCGAATTGTTGCATACCTAAATGTTCCCTCACGAGATTTCATATCAAAAACATCAGGATTAGTAGCTACATAGAATGCGCGAACTTCTTCAAATAATTCTTGCAGACGAGTATTTGCAATATCGCACGAGGTGATAGTAGTTATTGCAGCATGAGATCCTTTCTTTCGAAATCCAAGGCCACCTTTAAAAAAAACAAAATCCATTCTATTTCTATATGTAAATTCATTAGCTGAGTGCACTTTAATTTCTTCTTCTGGAATTGAGAGTGCATGCGATACATTCTTTCGCTTATTCGCTAACTGCATTTCATACGTAATATGCTGGCTACTACATCCACCACACGTTCCAAAATGAGGACATTTTGCTTCTCGCATATTTTTATTACTGAGTTTTATTTTAAATAGGTTTGGTTTCATTGATTGCGAGCAGATTTGTTAAAACATACGCTAAGAAAACCTTTAGTAATCCATATAAAAGAAGAAGGAACTTCATCAGCATGAGTTTAACACTAAGTGATGAAATTTTAAAAACAGCATTTGATGAAAAAGGTAATATCCACCCAAGCTTACAAGAGCACTGGAAAAGTGAATTAGATGTAGACATACCTCGCCTTCCTTCTCAAGCAATTAGTACGCTTACCATGGATTCTGATGAGGCAGTTGATGTTATTCTTGAACATTACTCTTCTCATAATCCGTACGTGATGCTTTCATTTCTTAAAAATGATGAGCGTGCAAATTTTCCCTATACTATAAGACTTGAGCATTTAGAACGCATACTTGAATTTGAAAATGCACTCATGACCCCTCATGCACTGCAGATTGATGATACAGCAGATATAATTACACACGCACAGCGTTTATATACAATTGGAGAAGTGCACAGCAGAATTGTTCGCTCAATACGAGGATTATTTAATCCTGGAAAAGAAATAGGCTACGGCGACTGTGAATTTGCATCATTAAGTTGTATGCTCTCAGGGCTTCATCATGGCTATAGAGGAAGCGCACTTGCAACGTATTTTGGCGATGGAGACTCACAGTTTCCACCTCATGCATACATGGTTGTTCCTTTTGTCTGTAATGATACATTAGGAGTTTTAGTTCTTGATCCAACATCACAGCAACTGCGCGATGAACGATTAAAGCCTCTGCCCAACAATAGAATTCAGTTAGTTTTTGGAGATTCATGGGATTACACAGTTCATGAACAAAAACATGCACAAGTTGTCCACAAAAACATATATCCGCATGGCTTAGTTGATTGGAATGGCATTATTGCTGGACGAGAAAGCAGTCAAGAAAAGCGTATAAAATATCCTGCAACAAATATTCCTGATTTCTTAAAACAGGCATGGGATAATATGTATACACATACTTCTGAGAAAAAAGAATGCCGTGATGTTGGACTGATTCATGGGATGATTGATTAGATATTAGTTCTGAGAATAACAGAGAATAAAGTCCAATGTGTAATAACTCATTTATTAAAAATACAGAAAATTACCTAAAAGAGTAACTACATTGTGCGATATTTTCTCATACCTCTAGAAAATATTTAGATAGAATATTATTTTTAGAAATTATTTCAAACAGCATGAATTTCTTTCACAAAGCATGGAATTACTTTTATTTATAAAAGATTAAGTATATTAATAGCACATTCAATTATATATTATGATTTTATCTAACAGACACTTTTTTGAGAATGTTAAGAAGATAATTCTTAAGGCACGAATGGTCGCCTATTATTCTGTAAATAAAGAAATGTTAAAAGCATACTTCGAGATTGGTAAAAGGATAGTAGAAGAAGAGCAACATGGAAAGAAAAGAGCAGATTATGGGAAAAGTCTTATTGATGAACTATCTAAAGAGCTAACAAAGTCCTTTAAAAGAGGGTTCAGTAGTACTTCTTTAAAAAATATGAGATTATTTTACAAAACATATAAAGATTCAATTGGTCAATCGATGACTGACGAATCCTTTGTTCTGTCCTGGACACACTACTGCGAACTAATAAAAATCAACGATAAATATAAAAGAAAATATTTTGAAAAATATGCATTAAATGATAATTTAAGCGTTAGAGATTTAAAAAGACAAATCAACTCACTGCATTACGAAAGACTTATTATGAGTAAAGACAAAAAATTATTAATAAATTATGAACGAAACCTTTCAGTCCCCTCTAAATCGACTGAATTGTTTAAAGACCCATATATTTTAGATTTTTTAGATTTAGAAGAAAAAAAAACATATAATGAGAAGGAATTGGAGACATCGATCTTAAACAAATTACAGACATTTTTGCTAGAACTAGGTCAAGGATTTAGCTTTGTGGCAAGACAAAAAAGATTTACTATAGATAATGAGCATTATTATATTGATTTACTTTTTTATAATATCTATCTAAAATGTTATGTAATACTTGAACTAAAAACTTCTAAGTTTAGGCATGTTGATGCAGGTCAAATGAACTTTTATCTTAACTATGTAAAAAAAGAACTCAATAACAAAGAAGATAATGCACCCATAGGGATTATATTATGTACTGACAAACATGATATTTCTGTTGAATATGCAACTTCAGGCATTGAAAATCAAGTTTTTGTTTCTAAATACAAGCTTTATCTTCCAAGCAAAAAGCAACTTCTGAAAGAAATTAAAGATATATTAAATAAATAGTATTGTGAATCAGCTAAACTTTATTTACAATAGATATATATTTAAATAAAGTATATTTTAATAGTGTTATGCACAGCACATTTATGAAAATAGCAATTGCAGAAGCACAAAAAGGCATTGCTAAAAAACATGGCGGACCATTTGGAGCAGTTATTGTTAAAGATAGAAAAATAATTGCACAAGCACATAATGAAGTACTCATAACTAATGACCCAACAGCTCATGCTGAAGTGAATGTAATTCGCAAAGCAACTAAAAAATTAAGACGCTTTGATTTATCTGACTGTATTTTGTATACTTCATGTGAACCATGTCCGATGTGTCTTGGAGCAATAGCATGGGCACGTATCCCTCACATATATTATGGATGCACACGCTATGATGCAGAGCAGATTGGCTTTTCTGACAAAGAAATTTATGATTTACTGCAAGAAAAACAAACAAAACCAATGGTTAAGAAAAAGCCACTTATGCGAAAAGAATGCAACACAGTTTTTGCGAAGTGGAGTGCACAAGAAAATAAAAAAATGTATTAATTCTAATTGATAGTAATACTTAAATATGCTACCGTAATTTCACATTCATGCAAACAACTGCTCTTGAACATCTTACTGTTATTGAGGACTTGCATAAACATTATGCACAAATAGTTACTGATAGCCAAAGCATTGTTCCTTATGAAGATGGACTTTCTGTTAGAAGATTAGATTGTGATATTGGGATATTAGTTAGACAAGAAATAAAATTTAGAGAACATAAAGGGTACCCACATACTGACAGCGAGAAACAAACCCTTTCTAGATTTTTTAAACGTCATTATGCATCAGCTCTCGAAGGAATTGAAGAACAGCTAAGCCGTGCGTATTCTGACAACTCAACTAATGATTCTCTTGAGATGGCGCAGAATTATGTAAGAATAGCTATTGACAATGTAGCAGAAATGAGAGACTTAGATAGTGATCCTGAACGTAAACAAACCTATAAGAAAGTGTTTGAAGGATTAGAAATATTACGCGCCCATATCCAATTTGCAATAGAACATAAGGATAAATATACTCCGTTGAGTGAGAATTATTTTGCGAATGCACGTGCTCTTGATAACCTACAATTTGAAGAATCAGCACGATTGATAGATCAGCGTAAGAAAATAATGGCTGGATATGACTAGAATGTATTGATTTTGTTTCTTTATATATAGGGGATATCTTCCAGATTACAGAACTATCAGTGCATATCGCCCTAAAACTACCCATAATTATTATAAACGCTTAATCATTCTCGTTGGTATGTCCCATGTGTATATTAAAGAACCTGAAGGGTATGCGCCAGCAATACTAGCGCATCCTGTAGATATCACAAGAAGACTTCAAGCAAAAGAAAAAAGCCCCATGCTTGTTTCTGAATGGGTTGATGATCTTGAAACCTTATTTGAAATAGGAGATGTTATCCCTGTAATTGAAGGCGAGACATGGCAGGAAATGCCTGAAGTATGTGTTATTAAAAACGACACACCACTTACTATGCGCGTTGCAGTTTTTCATTATGCACTTTCTAATCTTGCTCAAGGAGGAAATAGATATGGTCCGCATTATGCACTTAATGTTAGTGGGGCAAGATTAAAACAATTAAGTACTTCTTGTAAAGATGCAATTTATGACTTCCTTAATGACGAACCAAATGTTGCAGGAATTAGCATAAATCATAATGGTAAGTTTGAACATCCAGTTCCACAAGGATATGAAGCATATATATTCATTCCGACATATACTTCTTTACAGTTGAATGGAAAATGAGAAAAGAATGGGCCCGGTCAGACTCGAACTGACGACCTTCTCGGTGTAAACGAGACGTTATAGCCACTAAACTACGAGCCCATCTCCTAAGAGTGACATCACCTTATTTATAAATTCTACGCTTAGATATAAAATATATTTACTTAGTAAATAATAATAACGATACAATTCTCAGTGTCTTTGTCCTCAATTTGAGACGACAGACTCGTGCGAACATTTATTAATGAGTGTAGTATTTTCTTGAAGTTGAAAAAAACAAAAATCACCAATCCAGGAAAAGAAATTATTGAAGCATTAGTTCCTTACGGGATTGTAGAGAGATAAAAGTTGAGGTAAAAATGGCAAAAGAAGATTTAAGCGCACTTGAACGAATGGAATACCCAGGAAGAGTCATAATTATTGGGCAATTAGAAAATGGAAAAGATGTAGTTGCATATGGACTTTCAGGCAGAAGTCCATCTAGTCAAGCACGAGTGCTTAATGCAACTACAGATAATGGATTACTAAGAATTTCAACAAATCCAACAGATCCAGCTGTTTTAGAAACTGGTAATAAAGCATTGCTTCTTTATGATGTATTAATTAGTGATGGTGAAAGAACCTCAGTCAGTAATGGTGCTCAAACAAATTTAATTTGGGATATTGCAAATGCATATAGAAAAATTGATGAGTATAAAGATACAGAAACACCACCAACTGATGTTTTAAATTCATATGTATCATCAGGAAGAGGAATAATGGTCTTGAAACCATCTACAACTAAAAGCACCGATGAAAGTAATAATGATCCACTTAAAAAAATTCGTGAACATGCAACCACCATCGATTTGACAATATATGAACCTGATAAACCTATATTTACACCAAGAATAAATGGACAGATTGATCATATAATATCTCAGGCTGGTTTTATGATAATACGCCGTGATTCAGACCCTACTGAAGATCAACCCATTATAGAAACACATGGATTTGAAGTTGAGCAAGGCAGAGGATATATGATTGCAACATATGATGGTCCTAATCCAGCACATCCAGGTGTTGTTCCATCGTTTAGAGGAGTTGGTAGACCTATTACATTTGGAGATTTAGGAAGGACTAAAGATATTGCAGATGCTGTATATGAAGCAATGGGAGAATTTGCAGTGAGTGCAGCATGTGTTACCTCTGGAGGAAATACCCCGAGATATCATATTAGAAATTTACATGATTAAATTTTGTTATTTTTTTATTTCTATTTTTACTTACTTCTTAGAATTCTTTTTCTTTACCGCTTTTTTTACATTAGCTTTTTTTGAGGTTTTCTTTGGACTTTTTCTAGCAACTGTTTTTTTCGCACTTTTCTTTTTTGCAGTACTTACTTTCTTTTTTTGTGATACAACTTTTTGTTTTTTAGACTTTTCTTTATACACAATAGTTCGGTAAGGTAATGGTATTTCTATTCCCTCAGCATCAAATCTCTTCTTAATTGAAACATTTAAATCACAACCCATAAGAAATGCAGATACAGGATCACGAGCCCATACATACCCACGTAAATTAACTGATGAATCCCCAAAATCAATTAAACGTACAACTACTTTTGGACGTTTTGCCTGAACTTCTTCAAGAGTTCGTGTGTCAATACATCGAGGATGTTTCTCAGCTTCTTCTCGTATTATTTGCATTGCCTTATCAATGTCAGAATCATAACTAATACCCATCTCAACAAATCGGCAAATTTTAGTCTCTTCAAGTGTAAAGTTCTCAATGACATCCTCACTAATTAATGAATTAGGAAGTACGTAACGCTCATTACGAAACCCACGAATAATTGTATGACGAAGCGTTATATCCTCAACATACCCTCTTCTTTCACCAACCTCAATTAAATCTCCTACACGAAATGGTTTTGAAGTAGCAATAGAGATTCCACTAATGACATTCGCAAAAGTTTTTTGTGCTGCAAAACCAATAACAATGGCAACAAGTCCTGCCCCTGCAAAAAGAGATATAGATAATGACCTAAGCGGAGGTATAAAATAAATTGCTGCACCAATACCAATTACATAAATCATTGGTGTAAAAGAATGTTTGAGAAGTGCAAACTGTGTATTATCAATATTTAAGTGTAAGGAATTCTTCGTAAATGAAAACTCAAGATATTTTTTTACAATTCTCTGTACAATAACTGTTACAAGAATAATGCCAACAACTATGAATGCATTGCCTGGTTCACTTCGCATGAATTCAGAGATAGAAAAATCAGCAAGCATTATACCTTCCTCCGCGATGTACTTTTAGAGCGAGATTTAACAGATGTTTTCTTTTTAGTAGATGTTCTTTTTCTTGAGGTGGTTTTTTTCTTTGGTGACGCTCGTTTTGAAGTCTTTTTTTTCGTATGAGATTTTTTGAGTTTTTCTTTTGATGCTCTTTTTTTAGTACTTCCTTTTTGTGACTTTTTTGTGAAACCTTCATGTGGCCCGTCATGCTTTTCAATATGTACAAGAATATCTGAGAAGAGATGTGTATGTCTTCGTAAAATTAAGCGTATGTTTATACCAAGTGCTAAAAATAATATGACTAATGCAATAAGACCAGGAATATCAGCACTAATGAGGATAGCTGTTAAAATACCTAAGAAAACTGCAAGCAATGGAAGTAATTTATAGATGCACCATACCCAACGTGAATCACGCTTAACTATATTATAACTGACAACATCTCCAGGTTGAATTTCATGATGGTGATGTCGAAGACGGGCAGGAAGTAAATAGTGTGTATGATTTCCACGAACAACATGTTTTGTATGCGGATGTTCACGTACATGGTGATGATGCACATGCACATACGTGTGTTTATGATCTCTGCTATGAACTACCCCTAATCGCTTCTCATGATGATTATCAAGACTCATAAGGTATATCTCATGAAGTGATTTTATAAATGTTGTGCTCAAGAAGGGACTAAACTAACCACTTAAATTAGGGAAAAGGATTTCTCTTATTTCATATCTTTTGTTTTTTTCCACTCAAATCCAATTTCATCAAGAATTTCTATTATTCGATCTTTTTCAGTACCTAGTGCCTTCCAATCAAGAATCGCTAGCTCAGGACGAGGAATTGTTTTTTCTATTGCCTGAACAAGCATTTCTTTTGTGAGCGAAGCAAGTGCATATTTTGCACAAACATGACCTATTGCTATATCTGTTCCTAATTGAATTTTGTTTAAGTTTGCGCAGTAGTGTGTCCCACCAATACCAATTGCAGATGGATGAGGAGGAATTTCTTTTGTTACTACATCCATGATAACATCAGCCCACATTTTACCAAGGTCAGCTCGTTTCCACTGCGACTCGTCAGATCCAATTTCAAGGAAAACAGTCGGCTTTTCTATTCGCGGACCATGATGTGTTGCTTCCATGGTAATTTCCTCATCAAGATGAGACGCTTTTTTATGCAAGACTTTGAAGAATTCTTTGAGGAGCGGTGCGTGCGCTACAGAAAGGTTGCATGGAATACCTCCTAAATCTGCATTTCCCCAGTTACCTTGCACATGAACACATAACGAGTGAGTTCCTGCTGCGGAGCGGTGAGTAGTTGGAAATATAAAAATATCAGCATCTATTTTTTTGTCATAATCTTCACAAGAAATGCAGCGCTCATTAGTTGTGTATAGAGTAATTTTAGTTGGAGAACTTTTATTTGAATTTGATACGTGCTCAAGAATTTCATACCCTTCAAACTTTTTACCAGTCTCATTAAAAGGATATAACTGACATAACTGTTCTTTAATATTAAGCCCAGCAAAATCTGGAGTTGTTATTATAATTGCGTAATGCATGTTTTGTTAAAAAAAGAGAGTATTTTAAAATGTATCGCTATAGCATGATAACTCTTAGCGTATTGCTAGTTCTATGAATCATCTGCGCTCGAAACCATAAATGTGAGCTACATCAAGAAAATATTCATCACGTTGTGAAATATCATATGGCAAACCAACAATATGTGCAGTGTCAGGAAATGCACGCGTTATAAGTCGAACCTTTTTGTCTGCTTTTTTTGGCTTATAGTGAATATTTGCTTTTTGTTGTCTTTTACGTGCAACAGTTGCAAATTTTCTCCAATTTAAGGACCCATCATTTTCACATAACCCCTCATCAACAATCATTTCATTAAGTTCACGATCACTTAATGCAAGACTTGTTTCAATGTGTACATTTACTGAAGGATCATCAACTGGTGTAAAAATAACAAATCCACCATACGTACTATCGTAAATATCTTTACCAATCTTATTAACTAATCTAAAACGATCTTTATCAAAGTCCTGCAAACCACGCATTACAAAACCAAAATACTTGCTATCATCATGAGTCATTATAAAATCTGCATACGTAAGTAGTGGGTCATCCCATGTACCATATGCAAGTTCCATTTTACGTTCTTGATGAACTATTTCACGATCATATTCATTTACAAGCGCATTACGTGTTACCCTGTATGTTGGAAGTTCTACATGATGAATAAACGAGCGAGTACCTTCCTCGGTAAATCGCCTATCTTGACAAACCTCAATTTCAGGAGAAGAAAATAACGCTGAAAGAACATACCTCATCGCATGACGACGATAGAATACCTGCGCATGAAGTGCATTTCGCTCAAGATCAGACATTTTTTCAACATCTGTATCAGTTAATCCTACTAGAATACGATGACGCGACTCGTTTTTTAACGGCTTATGCAACCTATCTTCAGAACCTTCCAGCTTGCAAATTGTATCACAAATACTCAACATCCCTCACTGGTAATAAAATATGATAGTACACCTTAATAAATACATGTGAAGTGGAGTATATATTTTGTTGTTTGTCATCAATAGGAGACACTTTTTTGGTTTTGTACAAAACCTTTAAGTTGATTTTTATATTATGTTAGAGGATTATTGTTAAGATTACGATTTAAAGTTAGTATTTAGAAAGCAGAGAATTTACTTGATTTTCATCCCATCCAGTTTTAATAAGTGTTTCACGTATGTGCTCATCACTAAACCCTTGCATTCTAGACTGATTAATGAAGGCTCTTACCTTTTGATTAGGTGAATCATTAGCAACAGAATCTTGTTTCTGTGAAGGGAATGAAGATAAAGAAGATGATGAGATACTAGACTCATTCTTTAGTTGAGACTCTGTAGATTGAACATTAGTATCTAGTTTATCCCTAATAGTAGATGTAGTAGAATTACTTACAGTACGTTTTTTTCTTCGCTTTATTATAATTATAATCCCTAAAAGCCATAGACTTACACTTAGTAATGATGATATAATTATTACGTATATACGATGCTCACCATGTAATAATGTTATAAGGAAAAAGTCACGGAAAACAACCGTGTACATGACCTGCTCCTCCTTCATATCAAAACGTACACGTGTATCTGACATCTGCATCCCATTAGTCTCTTTAATTGTTCCAAAAGTTTCTATATAAAGTGCAACAGAGAACATGTTTGCTAACTGATCACCAAATGCATCAAGCCCTGCGAAAAGATCTTCAGGCTCATGCGTTTGTAAAAACTCTTCTAAAGAAGTTAATACTTTTACTATTGCAGATGAACCTTCATCACATATCTCATTAAACTCATCATCAAGTGAGCTAATTTTTTCTCTCAAGTCTCCATCAAAATAAATATTAGAAGTTATTTCACAGACATCACTAACCTCTGGAGAGAATGTTAGTAAAATATAGTCTGCGGAGGCTGAACTGAATTCAAATGTATTAAGAAAATCCATACGCTCTGTGAAAACATCGAAATAATTGTCTTCCTGCGTCACAAATATAACTGTCTCAATACTACTTGCAATATGAATTGCTTCCATCACTTCAATTATCTCTTGACGCTGAATCTCAGATAATGTATTTTCTTCATCAATAATATATTCACTAAATAAAGGTGCAGAATCAGTAGTATCATCACCGACAATAGTACCATTAAAATTGAGCGTATATGTGAACACATAATAAGGAAATCGAAATTCGCGTGTAAGTTCAACATTTGAAGGATTGAGAAAACTGACATCAGCATTATCTGCTTGCATAGTGAAGTCATCCCCCTCGAGCGCAACCTCTTCAATATCATCAGCATCAATAAATAATTCACTATCACGTTGAGGATCAATATTTCTAAAAATGTAACTTATTGAAGTAGGGGTTTCATGAAATCTAAACCTATCTTTGACTGCATCTTCAACAATAAGATTTTGCTTCATACCCTGGAGCATCATTGCAAAACTTTCATCGGTTTGGATGGTGAAATTAAGATCATATGTTCCATCACGATGAAGCCTTTGTTCAACACTCATCGATACACAGCCAGATAAGATGAGAAATAATGAGAAAAATAGAATTTTACTTAGCGATACTAGCGCATTAGACTTAGCTAAGTTAGTAAATACATTAGATTTAGTTGAGTGAATTAATTTATTAGACTTAGAGATTAAGGAAATACCACTTTTTTGTTTCATGCTAACCATACTACTTTTAGAATAACACGTTTATAATACTTTCGCTGTAGTTTATTTTATGGAGAGAAATTATTTACAATCCAAGAATTTTTCGATGACAGACACAGAATGTTTGACCAATTTTATCAACAACAACACAGTGGCACTTCTCACAAATCATTGCAATAATATCATCAGTTGTATAATTATCTAAACAATTCTTTAGAATCTTAATTTTTATAACACGTCTTTTCTTTAGTAATGTTGAAATGTGCATAAATACCGTGAGTCCAACACCTGCTTTACCAATACGCACAACTGGATCAAGTTGCTTTGATGCTTTCTTTAGCTCATACAATAGCACTTTTTGACGCTGATTAAATTCATATTCCATTATGAGGTAGAATTAGAGACTGTTTAAATTGTTTTTGTAAATGGGTACGTAAATGGAATTTTAATGTTAGTAAGATTTTATTATATTAATATATAATTCAACCTTTCTATAGTTTTCCATCCCATTCAGAATAAAACTCAGTGAGGAAATCTTCCATATAGGCATGACGGTGTTCTGCCATTTTTTTCCCAGTATCTGTGTTCATTCGATTTTTTAAGCGCAGTAGCTTTTCATAAAAATGATTAAGTGTTGGTGAATTATTTTTTTTATACTCTTCTTTATTCATTGAAAGATTTGGTTTAATATCAGGGTTATACATTTCTCTTCCTTTATGACCTCCGTAATTAAATGTTCGTGCAATACCGATAGCCCCCATTGCATCAAGTCTATCTGCGTCTTGGACGACATCTAGTTCACGAGACTTAAAATTCTGAATATGATTCCCACCTTTAAAAGAAATATGAGTAATTATATTTACAACGTGCTCAATTACTTTAGCATTAACATTCAATGAATGTAAGAATTCATGCGCTTTTTTTGCACCTATAGTTTCATCACCATTATGAAATTTTGAATCAGCAATATCGTGGAGGAGCGCTCCAAGCTCAACTACATTTATATCAACATCCTCTGTTTGTGCTATTTTTTGAGATAATTTCCATACACGATATACATGCCACCAATCATGGCCGCCTTCATCACCTTGTAAAGTTTCTTTCACATATGCAACTGTTTTACTAATTACTTCTTTTTGATCCATAGAAAGGTGAGATAGTACGTTTATATAAAATTAACGAATATCCTGGATATGTTGTATCATAATAAATCATGATAATTAATTTTCATAACACCTAACTAAAAAACAAAAGAATTCTTAGAACATAATAAGTAATTGTAAAAAGAATAGAGAAAAAATGGTAAAAAGAAAATTAAAAAATTAAGCAAAGGTTATGCCTAGTTCATCACTAATACTTGCAGAAGTTGGGCGTTCACGTGATTTTTGCCCAGCAATTGCAGCACTTCCCGTCATGTATGGAGACTGCACTCCTGTCATGATAGTCATGATGATTACTTTACCTTTCATAGCAGGATTAATACGTGCTCCCCAGATAACGTTTGCATCTTGATCCATTTGTGCAGTAATTAAGTCTCCTGCACGGGATACTTCATCAAGTGTTAAATCAGGTCCACCTTCAATGTGAATTAATGCACCTGTTGCACCTTCATATGAAATTTCAAGGAGTGGGTTTGAAAGCGCTGCTTGAACAGACTCATCAACACGATTGTTTGTATCGGATGAACCAATACCAATTGCTGCGACACCACCGTTTTTCATGATAGCTTTTACATCCGCAAAGTCAAGATTTACAAGTGATGGTACTGCAATTGTTTCAACAATTCCACGAATCATAGTAGAGATTAGTTCGTTAGCAACTGCAAATGCTTGTTGAATTGGTAAGTTTCCTGCGATTTGAACCAGTTTGTTGTTGTCGATAACAATAACAGTATCACAGTTCTTTCGAAGTTCATCAAGACCAAACTCGGCTTTTTCAACACGAGCACGCTCAATTTTAAATGGCATAGTAACCGTTCCGATAACAATTGAGCCCATTTCTTTTGCAAGCTTTGCAACAACATGAGCTGAACCTGTTCCAGTTCCTCCACCCATACCAGCACATACAAAAAGCATGTCTGAATTTTTTATCATATCTTTTAAGGTATGAGAGTCTTCTTGAGCAGATTGTTTTCCTCGATCAGGAAATCCTCCGCAACCAAGACCTCGAGTAATTGATTGCCCAATAAGAAATTTCTTATCAGCCTTAGTAATATCGAGGTGTTGTTGATCAGTATTAATTGCAAGAATTTCAGCACCACTAATGCCCTTATTGTACAACCATGACACCATATTATTTCCGGCACCACCGCATCCTATAACCTTAATATTTGCTTGTCCTACTTGCATTTCTGGTGTATTACTTGCGTTTTGTTGAGCTTGTTGTACAATAAAATCCATCGCCATTTTGTTTACCTCGTTTTTAATTGTAAATAAAAAGAAAAGATGGCCAAACCATATGAGAGAGGGGGGTGTGTTTCAGAAATTGGCTTGACCATTTTTTCCGATTAGTATACTAAATACTATACTTATATATAAACCTTTCGATTTAGTATCCGAATATAGCGACAGATATTGCTAAAGTATACAGTTTATTTAAAAAGGACAGACTCTACTTTTTAGTGACAAAAATAGAAAAATATATAAATATAGACATTTTTAGGCAGTTATGGTAAAACTTTCACGAATTGCACTTGCTGGAATCGCACTATTGAGTCCTGTTTATGATCTTTCTAAAGAGAAACATGAAACAAACACACAAACCACTGAAGTTGAAGTATTAGGGCCTGGTAGTATGGACATTTCTGATGAATTTCACGATGCACCTAATCCATTAACCGCTGAGGAACCAAAGCAAAATAAAACTCTTGAAGATGCGCTTAATGAGAACAACCTTTCAGCTAGAAAATCACAAAATGATAGATATTCTTCTAAAAATTATAACAATAGTGAAACTAGTGCTGAATCACGTTCTTCACAATCATATGAAATAAATGAAATTACGACGTATATTAGGCTTTTAAGAGATTTTAGTCTTTTTGCACAAAGAGGAAAAGATGGCGTAACAATTGCATTCGTTGAGGAGCATCCTGATGGAAAAAGGACAGGCGAATATGATTTAATGCTTAAATCTGAGGAATGCGGAAGTACAAATAAAATACCTTTACAACAAACACCTGAATTAAAGCAGCATCAAGAAAACATTAACTCACTTATCGATACGATAATTAATCGCGAGTATAGTATTATGGAACGAGTATTAAATGAAGGTAATCCTATAATTTCAGTTGAATTAGGAGAGATCAGTGCTATTTGTGAAAAAGAAAAGCGACACTATGCTGTCTGGATAGATGAAGACTATAATCAAAAGTTTAGCATTGCTACGCTCGGCTCAGACTTACGACCTAATCAAGAAATAATCCGTATTGCTCAAACATCTGATAAATATCCTCAACAGTTCCTCTATGATGTTGCAGATGCTAAGCAACGAAATAATACACCTGCTGAAAGATAATTGTCATCATTTATTTCTTTTATTGATTATTTCAATTTAATTAAACAACATAAAGAAACCAAGAACAATACAATATATCCAATAGGAGTATACCGAACCATTTCTCATTGCAGAAACAAGAATACTTAATGCAATATATCCTGAAAGACCTGCAAAAATCATTGCAAGAATTAATTGTATAGTTATCACGTATTGAGAGGAAATCATAATAAAATAAAGACTAATTCCAGAAAGGATTGGAATGGAACTAAGAACTAAATACTGCTTTATTTTTTCTTTTTCTAATCTAAAATATGCCCCTGAAGAAACAAATAATCCTGTTCG
>JBLKOW010000019.1:0-15450 GCA_047603135.1 Candidatus Woesearchaeota archaeon
TTCTTTTTATTGAAAATCTCGCCTTCGAGATTTGAATCGGGATTCAAATACCCCGCACTTTAGTGCGAGATTTTTAATTCCAAAAATCCGACTCAATAGTGAGTCCGTAATACTCCAACATTTATGTTGGGGATAGGACGAACAACCGAGAGTCGGATTTTTGTTATTTTTCAAGGTTTTTTAGCCATAGTGTTTTTTACTTATGGGCTATGCAATCAACATAACTATTCCTAGTCCAACTAAACAGCCTGCACCAATGAAAGGCATTGCAGGATACATTTTTCCTTTTTGTGCAAATATGAAAAGCAGTGTTAGTGCTATTGTTGCTGTTCCAATAGGAATTAATGCATAAAGAAAGGTATAACTTTTCATAATGGCTGATGCAAATATGAGTGAAAATGCAATATCTCCACCACCTAAGATTGCAGCAGTTGTTTTTCTTGCTGATTTGGTTCTTTTTGCATTTTTTTCAGTGTATGTATGAGATTTTCTTTGTGTTGGTATTTTGTTAGTTTTATAAGGGATGTGGATTCCTGCAAACATGTTTTGATTTGTTTGATAATTTGCAAGCGTAATCATGTGCTTACTTTTCCAGACAGCAATCATATCATATATTGCTATTGCAATAATTAACATAATTGCTGCAAAGATTGAGATTATGGAGTACATGAGCGCGGCAATTCCACCGTAAATAAACATTTCTGAAACATTTTGAACTAAAGTGTTATTTCTTATCACACGAAGACCTGCTATGATTATAGCAAGAGCTATAGCAATGATTTGTGGCAAAAATGCATTAAAAGCTATGGTAAGTGCAATGAACCATGCAAGAAAAAACCATACTTTTGTTACTGCAACAGCATTCATTTTTATGAGCGCAAGTAATAATCCTGTTCCAATAAGTATCGCAATAATGATATATAACCACGCTGTGTTTTCTTCTATTTCTGGACGCTCAATCCCCATTGGAAGTTCACGTATTTCGTGAGTTTGTATTACTGTTTCATTGATAATAATTGGCTCAGGAAGTGGAGGGTGATATGATTGAATTACGAAAAGACCAAGAATCTGCGCTCCTATAAACATACATATGAGAATGAATGTGATTGGTATTGAATGTTTCATACGCTGTTATTTGTAATAACTTTTATAAATGTTTTTCAGACTTTTCTTTTATGAAGAAATTTCATCATGTTACAATTAATGTCTTTATTAAGCCAGAGGATGATGCTCTTTATGTAAAAGAGGTATTCTTTGATTTATTTCCTTTTAATCTTGAAAAGAATAAAGTTAGAGTTACAGAAACTGTTGCAGATTCTTTTTTTGATAGAAAAGTTATTATTATAGAGGTGTTTGTTGATAAGCCCAGGCTAGTTGCTGAAGTTATGAGTCGTTTGCGTGATTGTGTAACTGAAAGCGATCGAGCGTTACTTATTAGCCAGATTGATTCTCGGCTTGATGATGATCTTTATTTCTTTTTTCGTTTTGATAAAAAACTGTTACTGGAAGAGGGAATGTATAAGGTTGTGGATCATGGGAATTGTTTTCATGTGAAGTGTAGTGTTGCAGTATATCCTAAAAATCGTGACAAAGCAAAGCAAGCACTTATTGATTTTTTGTCGTAGTTGGTAATCTTTACCAGAGCATTTAAAAATACTCTTTTATTAATGGATGTTGTAGTGTATTTTCAGATAATATGCTTGTTTACATTACTATATAATTGTATGAAATGTGAATTAATGCTCATATGTTATCTGATTTTTGCTTATTATAACGCTTATGAAAGGTGATTATCGTGGATGTCGAACAACGTATGAATTTAGTTAAAGAAGTTGGAGAAGAAATAATTGGTGAAGATGAACTGCGTGAATTATTTCAGCAATCGGATACAATTGTTGCATATGATGGTTTTGAGCCATCGGGTCGCATTCATATTGCTCAAGGAATTTTGCGCGCGATTAATGTAAATAAATTAACTTCTGCAGGAATCCATTTTAAGTTTTGGGTAGCTGATTGGTTTGCTATGATGAATAATAAATTAGGTGGTGATCTTGATAAAATTCGCACTGTTGGGAAGTATTTTATTGAAGTTTGGAAAGCATCCGGCATGAATATGGATAATGTCGAGTTTTTGTGGGCAAGTGATGTTATGAATAATACAGAGTATTGGTTAAAGGTTATTACTATTGCACGGCTTAATACAGTAACGAGAATTACTCGGTGTGCACAAATTATGGGTCGTTCTGAAAGTGACTCACTTTCTGCAGCTCAAATATTTTATCCATGTATGCAATGTGCAGATATATTCCATTTAGGAGCTCATATAACTCAATTAGGTATGGATCAGCGTAAAGTAAATGTACTTGCACGTGAGGTTGCACCTAAATTAGGCTATCAAAAGCCTATTGTTGTTTCACACCATATGCTTATGGGCTTAAGTGAACCACCTCAGTCTGATTTGAAAGGAGCAGAGGCTGCAATTGCAAAAAAGATGTCTAAGTCAAATCCTGATTCAGCAATATTTATGACAGATACTGAAGAAGACATTAAACGTAAGTTGAAAAAGGCATACTGTCCTGAGAAACAAGTACAAGATAATCCTGTGCTTGAATATTGTAAATATATTTTATTTGAAAAATTTGATTTAATGAAAGTGAAACGTCCTGAAAAATATGGGGGAAATGTAGTATATAGTTCTTATACTGATCTTGAAAAAGATTTTGCAGATGGATCTCTTCATCCTATGGATCTAAAACAGATGGTTTCTGAATATTTGAATGAATTGTTAATCCCTGTTCGCACTTATTTTGAGGAAAATCAGGAAGCTAAGCTACTTAAAGAGACAGTTGATTCGTATGAGGTGACACGTTAAATGACTCAATTAGTTGCTTTACTCTCAACTGGGAAAGGAACGTGGGCAGATGTTGCTGGCCTTATCACTAAAGAAGAGTTTAGTGAAATTTTTATTTTAACAAATGCATTTGGAAAGGAGAAATTTGTTAATTTACCTTCTAAACCAGTTCATGTGCATACCTTTGATTTTAATAAACCAATTGATGTTTTGCAAAAAGATTTTGTACAAGCACTCTCAGGTAAATTGCAGTTTACTGATGTTGCTGTGAATATGTCTTCAGGCTCAGGAAATGAACATATGGCTCTTTTTAGTGCACTAATTTCATTAGGAGTAGGTATTCGGCTTGTTGCATTAAAAGATGGTGTTATTATTACACTTTAGAATATATTTAATGGTTCTTTTGTTTTATTTCTTCCTATTTTTGTTTCATTATTAATTTTCATTACTTCTTTATTTTTTCGCTGAAGTATATTTGATATCCACTGCCACGTGCAATTGTTTTTTGGTTCCCAAAGACTTCTTTCATTTTTTTTGCGTAAGTTTTCCCACCTTTTTGATGTCTTGAAACAACTTGAAGCGTTCCATTTTCACGCAAATGTTCAAACGCTCCTTCTATCATTTTAAAACAAATCTCTTTTCCTGCATTTTGTGGTAGATTAACTAAAACGGTGTCAAATGTTTCATCTATATTATCGTAGATGTTGCTTTGTACTGTTATTATTTCTACTTGATTTTTCTCAGCATTTTTTTTTGTTACAGCTACTGCACGCTCATTAATGTCAGAGCATGTTACATTGCATTCAGGATATATTTTCTTAAGAACAATTCCAACAGGTCCATAACCACACCCTAGATCTAAAATGCTTCCTTGTACATTATGGATGTGACATTTTTCAATGAGGAGCTCTGTTCCTGAATCAATATGGTCCTTACTAAAAACACTTGATGATGTAATAAATGTGAAAGAAGTTTCTCTGAGTGTAACTTGTATTTGTTTCTCAAGTTTGCGTGAGGAAGGCTTTATTGAAAAATAGTGTTCTGGCATTTTATGCTCTAATGATACCAAGTAATTCATATATGACGCGGTATGTTGCTTTAATTAATTCTTCTTCATGACCTTGAATTGTAATACACGTGCCATCAATAGTAATGCGTGGAGGATTGTTTTCCTCAACTTCTTTGAAATACATAATTAGGTTATCATGGTCAGATTCACATGCAACAATAGGTCTTGTTAGACATGCATCTGTTTCATTTCTAGTGCAAGCTGCAACTAATGGGTACTGGCGAACTTCAGTCATTTTTTTACTGAACTCAGATATAGCGAGTGTTAAATATTGACGTGAAATTTCTCGTGGTTTTGGATCGATAGTGATATACATCTGTGTGAAATTTCTTCCTTGAGGGATTGGTGAGATGATACGTTTATTAATATTCTCAACATCTTTTGGTCCATGGCGCATCGGTAAATCAAATAGATATCCGTCGCGCGCGTATTGTGTATACCACATTTCAACATTTGTTCCAGGTTCAGGGAATTTTATGAAACTATATCCATTGTAAATATAGTTTCTGTCAGTTGGAGGGCTTTCATAATTTTCAAGATGAAGCTCATCAAGAGTTTTAGGCTCAGAGGTAAACAGTCTTGGGGTGAATAATAATGCAATGACAATTATTACAATTATTCCAAAGAAAATCATGATTTTTTTTGTATAATCTTCCTGAGTATCCTTTTTTTTTGTCATTTTAGTAAAGAGATTCTAGTCGTATTATTATTCTTTATATTGCTTTTATTCGATTATACCAAGATACTGGTACAGAAAATTATGAGTTAATCTTTGTAAATTTGATGCACTATCATATTCTAGAATAATGCAATTTCCTTCAGTTCTAATTAAAGGCGCAAGTATTGCTTCTCTAAATTCAAGAACAGGTATGTCAGACGTTGCATCTGCACAGGTCGCTGTTGGCATTTCACCAGTTTCTTCAGTGTATGCATTCATGACCCATTTGTTATCCTTACTAAATACTTCATTTATCATAAAGGAGGCAACAGCTAAGTCTTGTAAAAAAGGTGTGTCTATGTCAGTTGTTGCAGTGAGTGCTTGTGCATTTCGTACAAGGTTAATTGCATTTTGGTCAACATTTAATTCATCAACATCTTGAGGAAGCCAGTCAAAGAAATAGTTGTTGTTATTTACTTTAACGCTAATACCTTCTGTTGTATATGTAAATCTAAAGCCGTTGTAATGTTCAACAGTGCTAGGTCCTTCAAAACCATAAAGCATGATTGCAAAGCCAGAACTAATCATAATAACAATTATTGCGGCACTCATTAATGTAAGACGTTTCTTTTTACGTACATCTTCTGTTTTTTTAATGCGTTTTTCTTTGCTTCGCTTCTTTTTGTATCTCATATGAATGGTTTGTATTGTCCTCTTTTTATAATTTATTGCTTTTTAGATTCCTGTGGCTTTATTTTGATTGTTTTCCTTTTTGTGACTTCTTTTGTTTCTCTGTTGCTTTTTTATATTGAATTATTACATAACACTTTTAAATAACTTTTTCTCATATCACTAAATGGGTATACATAGTAAAACAGCTACGCGAAAAAAAACGCAGAAAACTCAATCCACTCAGCTGGTAAAATCAGTTAATGCCCCAAAAAAGAAAATTCAATCT
Source organism: Candidatus Woesearchaeota archaeon (assembly GCA_047603135.1). GTDB lineage: Archaea > Nanobdellota > Nanobdellia > Woesearchaeales > JACJVV01 > JACJVV01. The sequence continues at coordinate 5,537 of JBLKOW010000019.1, forward strand.
TCTAAAACAGTTATTAAATTAGTAGATGTTTGGAAAACATATTATATAGGTAATAATGCAATTCATGCTCTGTCTGGCATATCTCTTGAGATTAATGAAGGAGATTTTGTTGTTATAATGGGTCCCTCTGGAAGCGGAAAGAGTACATGTGTTAATATGGTTGGTTGTTTAGATATTCCTACAAAAGGTGAAATCTATCTTGAAGGGTATGATATTGCGCATTTGTCTGAGTCTGAACTTGCACAAATTCGAGGTAAAACTATTGGTTTTATTTTTCAGCAATTTAATCTTATTCCAACATTGTCTGCGCTTCAGAATGTTATGCTTCCAATGTCATTTCAAGGTATGGAGCCAGAGGAGCGTGAAGAACGAGCTATTGAGTTATTACAACTTGTAGAACTTGATGGGAGATTTGATAATCGTCCTACGCAGTTATCAGGTGGTCAGCAACAGCGCGTTGCGATTGCACGAGCCCTTGCAAATGATCCTGATGTTATTTTAGCGGATGAGCCAACAGGTAATCTCGATTCAAAAACGGGTGTTATTGTTATGGAATATTTGCAAAAATTACATGCACAAGGAAAAACAATTATTATGGTTACTCACGATCCTAAGATGAGTAAATTTGCACAACGGGTAGTGTATATTAAAGATGGCAAAATCGTTGATAAATTTGATTAAGATGGTTAGTAATGATATATGTTAGTTATGAAATTCACGAGGTGTACAATGAAATTAAAAAATGTTTCACAAAAAAGTTTGTATGATTGTGTTAATAATGATACTAATTCTTTAAGAAGTAAAACAATGGGCTATGTTATGTCTGCTCTTTTTCTTATTTCGTTTATTTTTTTAGTAGGGATTACTGTGCAAGTTGCAGAGGCATCTACTCAAAAACATATTCAAGTTTCACTTGTTAATCAAGAGCCTGATCCCGTCGAGCCAGGGCAGTATATTCGTGTTCGTTTTAAATTTGAGAATTTAGGTACTGAATCAACTCAGCCAATTACTGTTGGCTTAGTTCCTGCATATCCTTTTAGTTTAGTTCGGGAGTCTGATCGTGAGAAAAATATTGGAAGTCTGCTTCGCCGTCAAGTAGGAGTTGAAGGGCAAATTGTAGAATGGCGCCTTAAAATAGATAAGGATGCGCCAGATGGTCCAACACCAATTGATATTTACTACAGTGAACAAACAGCTGTACAATCTCGTGTTATTTTTGAAGATAGATTTTTTGTGAATGTTCGTGGAAGTGATACCATTTTAGAAGTGGAAGATATCCGAACGCAGCCAGATCGATTAGTTCCAGGGCAACAGGGTGAATTAACACTTTCACTCAGAAATGTTGGCGCTTCTTTTATTAAAGATGTTGCTGTTGGTCTTGATCTTGCTGAACTTGATTTTGCAACAGTGGGTTCAACAAGTGAGCGAATTATCTCACGGATTGATGGTGGTGAAGTGGTCGATGTAACATTTACTGTCATTCCTTCATCAAGTATGGCTCTAGGTGCATATCAAATTCCACTTCATTTACGGTTTAAAGATAATATAAATAATAATTATGAACATCATGCAACATTTGGAGTTTTGCTTGAAAGTCCTGTTGAATATATTCTTGTAGTTGATTCTCAAGATGTGTTTATGAAAGGACAGACTGGTGATGTAACACTTCGTATTTCTAATCCTGGATTAAACAATATTAAATTAATGACTATGGAACTTGCTGAAAGTAGATATTATGATATATTATCATCTTCTCAGATTTATGTTGGACGTGTTGATAGTGATGATTTTGAATCAATTACATACAAGTTACATGTTCATGATGCGTCAGATGATTTACGTGTTCCACTTCGACTCGTATTAAATTATATGGATGATTATAATGTCATGCATTCAGTTGATGAAGAAGTGATGCTGAGGTTGTACACTGAAGATGAAGCTCGTCTGTATGGGTTTATCTCGCCAGGTGGAATTGGTGGAACATTAATTCTGTTAATTATGCTTGCAGGCATAGGCGGATTTGTATGGTATCGACGCTATAAACGTAAAAAGCGTTTTGCCGAGAAAAACAGGTAGAGGCGTACCATGATTGGTGACTTAATTGCATACTCTTTGCGTAATCTTTGGACGCGAAAGTTGCGAACTTCATTAACACTTATTGGTATAATTATTGGTGTTATGAGTATTGTTGCTCTTGTTGGTCTTGGTAATGGTCTTCGAGATGCAATAACAGGGCAATTTGCTCTTGCAGGCCCTGATATATTAACAGTTACTGCTGGAGGCGGTGTTCAAGGACCACCTGGACAAGGTGCACCTAATCCTCTCCAAAAAGATTACTTAAATGATATTGATCGTCTGTCGAGTGTGCATAGTTCTTTTGGTGTTGTAATTCAAAGTGTTGTAGTGGAATATAATAACGAGGTTAATTTCCGTATATTACAGACAATTCCTTCAGATCCTGTTCGTTTGCGTGAAATGATATCGAGTATGAATCTTCGAATGGAAGAGGGTCGTTTCTTAAATCCAGGAGAACGTAACCGTGTCGTATTAGGTTCTAATATTGCATCATCCTCAAATGCATTTGGAAGAGCAATTCGTGTAGGGGATTCTATTTTAATTAATGATGAACAATTTCGTGTAGTAGGTATTCTTGAGCGCAGGGGTAGTTTTATTGTTGATGGTTCTATTCGTATTGATGAAGATCAAGCGCGTGAAATGTTTGGAAATGATGATGAATATAATTTAATTAGTGTACGAGCACGTTCTTTGAACGATGTGCAGCGTGCTCGAGCAGATATTGAAGATTATTTGCGTCGAGAGCGTTCAGTTGATGAAGGTAAAGAGGATTTTTCTGTACAAACATCTGAGTCTGCTTTGGAAAATGTAAACACAATATTATCTGGTGTTCAAATATTTATTATAATTATTGCTTCTATTTCGATTATTGTTGGAGCCATTGGAATTGTTAATACTATGTTTACTTCAGTTGTTGAACGTACAAGAGAGATTGGAATTATGAAAGCAATTGGAGCAACTGATGAAACTATTTTCACTCTTTTCTTTATCGAATCAGGGATTATAGGGACTATCGGAGGTGCAATTGGTGCATTACTAGGATGGCTTATTGCTGTTTTAGGTACTAATGCACTTGGTATGCTTTTAGGGACTTCAGCAAATCCAGATATTTCTTTTGTGCTAATTGCTAGTGTTTTGCTTGGGTCTTTTATAATTGGGTCTGTGTCTGGAATTGTTCCTGCAGTAAAAGCTTCGCATCTTAAACCAGTTGATGCATTGAGGGGTGCATAAGATGATATCATCAGAAACTCTCGTATATGCCTTTGACAATCTTAAAGGAAGAAAAATGCGTAGTTTTTTGACGATTTTATCTATTTTTGTAGGTATAACCACCATTTTTGTATTTGTGAGTTTTGGAATGGGGCTTTATAATTATATTGAAGATATTTCCTCTGAAATGGGTGTTGATAAAGTTTTATTACAAGCGCGCGGAATTGGAGTTCCAGGTACAGATACTTCGTTTCGTTTAACGGATGATGATTTGAATACTTTTTCTAAAGTGAGGGGAATTCAACATGCTGTTGGTTTAAAATTTACTAGTGTAATTGTTGAGCAAGATACTGGAATAAGTTATCATTATGCTGTAAGTTTGCCAGTGCATGATCGTGAATCATATGATATTGCTGTTGAATTTATGACGCTGACTATTGATCGGGGTCGTCATTTAATTAGAGGGGATTCTCATCGTGTTATTCTTGGTTCAAGTTATCGTGTTCCTAATCGTATCTTTGATAGACCTCTTGATGTCAATGACCGTATTATTGTTAATGGTCATACGCTTCGTGTTGTTGGTTTTTTTGATGCATTAGGTAATCCAGAAGATGATGGTAATATATATATGGATGAGCAAACATATGCTACTGTGGTTGGTGATGAAGATCCTCCATATGCTATGATAATTGGTGTGGTAGATAATGTAGACCAGATGGATGAAATAATTGATCGTGCAACACGCCGATTACGTCAGACAAGGGGCCTTGAAGAAGGACGTGAAGATTTTTTTATTCAATCATTTGAAGATTTAATTGAATCTTTTCAGAGGAGTTTAGATGTGATTGTTTATTTTGTTGTTTTCATTGCATTTCTTTCAGTTTTGATTTCTGCAATAAATACTGCAAATACTATGTTTACTTCGATTTTAGAGCGTACTAAAGAAATTGGTGTTTTAAAATCAATAGGAGCAACAAATGGTCAGATAATGACTGTCTTCTTGATTGAGTCAAGTACTCTAGGTTTAATTGCAGGGATAATTGGGGCAAGTCTTGGAGTAGGACTGAGCTATATTGCAGGAGTGGTTTTGCAATCTATTGGCTTTGGTTTTCTGCAACCTGCTTTAAGTTGGGAATTATTTTTGGGCTGTGTATTATTCGCAACGCTTGTAGGTACAATTTCTGGATTAATTCCTGCATATAATGCTTCGCGTAAGAATCCAGTTGATGCACTGCGTTATGAGTGAGTTTGTGGCGTTAGTTATTATTCTGATTATATATTTGAACTATTTTGTATTTTGATTACTTTTTCATATTTCTTTTAATTTTATATTCCCCTAGTATTTAGATACTATTTAATAATAGTAACAAATGATAAATTTTATAAATATCCTTTCATTTTGATTACTTTCAGATACAAATAATTAGATTGGGGGAAATTTTGTATTTACCATATGTGCCTAAAGATAACAAGATGCAATTACATGAGGACTAAACCATGAATTATAAAGACCCTGTACAGAAAAATGTTCAATATGTTCCACCTGTTAAAGATGTACTTGATGCTGTGAAGCGTGCTTCACATGTAGCTGATGGTTCTTTTTATGCAGAAAATCGTCCTAACGGAACATCGTGGATTGATGCAGCGCGTCTTGAAAATAGATATAATGATTTATCACAGCTATATGGTTTTATTGCTGATTCATTGCAAAAAGGTGTTGAAACTAATGCTAATGAATATTCGGCTGAAGTTGTTGACACGGTTAAACGTGAATTAGAGTCTATTGATGCGCTTGTTAGTTCTAATAGTACTTTGCAAAAACATAAACGCCGTCTTGAACTTGCAAACGAAGGTGATGTTACTATTACTGATCGTCAACAATCATACAGTAATGCAGTATTAAATGCATATACTTCTCAAGCATCTCATCAATCAGCACTTCACGAAATGTTGCAATCATATGTTCCTACTGATTCAAATACCAAAGAGTCTGCTCAAGGTGCTTCTAAGACTGAAGCTATTAAGACTGGACAAGATTATAACCCTCCTTTCGCCATTTCATCATTAATTCCTGATACTGACGTAGGTGAAACTAATAGAGGTTATGATACTTCTCCTAGTTCTTCACATGTATCTTCTGAAACATCTTATTTAGGTTCATCTTCGTCTCGAAAGATTTCTTTACGTGACCGTATTTCACGTGGTGTAAATATTGCAATGGCTGGAATCATAGGTATGGCTTCGATAGGATTTGTTCCTTCTTCGACAGGAAATATCTATCAAACATCTACTCCTATGGTGCAGTATGCTGATGCAGATAGTTCAGATTGTGTGCGTATGGTTCCTGGTCTACGTTCATTAGATTTTTCTGGAATAACTCCTGAAAATAGTGTAGTTGGTTCTGAGAAAGATAAACATTATGAAGATAAACAGTACGATGCAAAAAAAGATGATAAATCTGAAGCTTATGATAGTAAAGAGTCTGTTTTAAAAGGTGATAATGTTGTTGTCTCATTAGATGCAGATATTGATGATAGTACTGTTTTTGATTTTAACGGCGTTCCTCGCACAGGTTTTGATTTTGATAATTTTCTTCATGATAGAACTTCTGATACTACACACCATGATAAAGATAAACAAGATATTTCTTTAGAAGATGTCGTAGTTGCTGATGGAGTGAAAAAAGTTGACTCTTCAGAAAAATCATATGTCTCTCATGAGAAAGAAGTTTCTGTTACAGATGATAATGGAGTTGCTTATGGTAATAAAAAAGATGTTTTTTCGCGTGAATCTGGTCGTGGATATGCTTCGGCAATGGTCTGTTTACCTATTTATGTACCTAGTGCTTCTGTTAATGGCGATACTAAAGAAAGAGTTAAAACTGATGTGGGAGAGGAGATATATGTTGATACTGAAGGACAGCCATCTCATCGTTATACTTTAGATGATGTTAATACATTAGTTGGTAGCGGTGCATATCGTGCAATGATTCATGATGCTCCTCTTTTTGATATTGGTACACGAAGTTTTTTGAGCTATAGTAATCTTGATCGATCTGAACTAAAAGAACGAGGGGTTGCACTTGAAGATATGGTTTTAATTGCTTCAGATAAGCAAACGTACAAAGTTACTCCTGCTGTTCAAGGTGATGTAGGTGAAGGCACTACTACAATTTATTTAAGGCATGGTTCAGAAAATGGTACACTTCTTGCTCAGTATAATCCTGTTGAAAATACTTGGGAAGCAATGGAAGGAGTTGAAATAAAAGAACCTCGAGTACAGCGTGCGAGAGGACCTTCCTCACGAAATCGTGGCGCTCGTGCACGACAGCATTTACCTCAGTTTACTCAAATATTTGTTGATGGTAATCCTGTTGCAGAATATGCTGGTTCTCAGATGCGTTTATTATATCCTGAATTTGAAACGGATGACTCAGGTCGTGAGTACTTTCACCGCGGATATGATCCTACACAGTTTCAATTTGTTGGTGTTCAAACACTTGATGATGAAATTAAAAACATGCGTGTAAAAAATATTCAAGTTGAATCTAAGAGTAATAATGCTCGTGCTTTTGCGCTTGGTGTTGGAGCAGGAGTTGTCGTTCCTGGTTTAGCAATTCCAGGTGCAATTGCTTCAATTGCTGATGCGGCAGTATATGATAAAGGTAAAACAAACGAGGGTGCACACGAACAAAGTCTTGCTATTGAGCAAGAATTATCTGATTTAATAACTGGTACACATGATTTTACCGATCGAGATGATGCTCTTTTAACTGTTTTATCAGAATATAAAAAAGGTTTTTTTAGTGATACAAATTACTCCTCTGAATTTGGGAACCCAGAAATTGTGTATCCAGTAACTGCAGATGCAAAGCAAAAATTGTTTGTTGAGGCAGTTTTACGTGAACGTGAAGGAATTAAAACAGAATTATACGCACTTTCCAATGAGCGATTGCGAGCATTAATTCCGCGTTTTGCTAAAAATTCTTTAGAATATGCGACTGAAAATCATACTTTGGAAGATGTAAATATCAATGGTGAGCGATTTAATTTTAGTTATACATTACCAGAACGTGTTCGTGGAGAGCCTGCAGGATTGTTTGGTTCACGGGCAGTTTTTTCATATTGGCCTTCTGCTGCTGAAAATCAAAATCTAATTAACATCCTTGCAGTTTACAGAGATGAAAAAACTGATGAAGTTGTTGGTTCTGAGTTTTTGTCCTCATTTTATGCAAATATTAACGATAATTGGTTGCAGTTTTTTAGTGCAGGTTTGGGGGCAGGTGCGCTCCTTAAAAATGCAGTAAGTAGTACTTCTGCACCAAAAGTTGACCCAAAACCAAAACCAGAATATCCTAATATTCCAGATCTTACTATTACACTGCCTCCTGGTGAAGGGTTACCAGTGATTCCACCGCCAACTATACCAACGCCACCTGTGCCACCTGTAGTTACACCAACTCCTGTGCCAACTCCTCCAGCGCCAGTTCCACCAGTAACTCCACCAACACCTCCTCCAGGAGGTTAAAATAGATGAATCTTGGATTGCCAAGAGTATAGAGGTATAAATCATGATACAAAAACAAACTCAAAATGTGAAAATTCCATTATTATATGTAGTATGTATACTTCTGTTTTCTTTTACTGCTCTTGCAGCACCAATGACTCAAATTTATGTTGGTCAAGATCCTTACAATAATAATCCAGTTTCATATAGTTTAACTATTTATGGAATGTTATGGAATTTTGATGCAATTGGTGTACAGGCGTGTCAAATTGATTGGGGTGCAGGGAATGGATGGGAGTATATTTCTAAAGGTGTTAATAATCAGCAGTATGTTGTGTCGCACACCTATGCTAAAGGTGATTTAGGAGAAAAAGTAATTAGGTATCGCTGTCAAGATGTTAATGGCGCATGGAGTTTAGGTAATACTCAGTACACTCATTATGATGTAATTGTTTTAGAGGATGTTACTCCTCCAGCAGTTAGTATTTATTTAGGAGAAGAGCCTTTAGTTCACAATGAGTATGTTTATACTTCTCGTGTCTATGCTAATTTATGGAATAATGAATCACAAACTTTTGTTAATGCTTGTGAGATTAATTGGGGAGATGGTTCAGGGTGGAAATCTGTTCAAACAGGTAATGAAAATCAATGGTATTCAGTAAGTTATGATTACACTACTCCTGGTGAGAAGACTGTTCAGTATAGGTGCCGGAACACAGTTGGATTATGGAGTTTTGGAAATGAATTACATAGAGATTTTTCAGTAATTACTATTGATGAGAGTGCTTTTTGTGTTGATAATCATCAAGCAACTGTTGATATAATCTCATTAACACCCACCCGGGGTGTTTTACGAGTTTCTGACCTGGATGATACTTCTGCTCAATTATATGTGCAATTATATGAAAGTGATTATGAAACGCTTTGTGCGGACATTGGTTATGTGGCACAAGGTCAAGATATTGAATTTACTCATACATGCCCGAGGGGAGAAGTTTTTGGTTTAGTTTATGGTGTTGATTCATGTGGTCAAACTCAAAGTCCTGTTTGGAAAGGCTCAGCAAATCGGCCTAATGCTCCTCCAACTTTAGACGCTATTCCAGATCAATTTGTAAATGAGGGTGAAACGCTTACTGTTACGTTAGTAGGTTCTGACCCTGATGGCGATAGTTTAACATATAGTAGAGTTAGTGGTGTTGGTAGTGTTTCAGGTAATGTCTATACTTTTATTGCTCCTTTTTATCCTGGTCAAAGTGATACTGTTCACGATGTTACTGTTCGTGTTCGTGATGGTTTTGGCGGTAGTGCTGAGCGAACTTTTCGCATTACAGTTAAAAATGTTAATCGTCCACCTGTTTTAGAAGCTATACCTGATCAAGTAGTTAATGAGGGTGAAACCCTTACTGTTACTTTGGTTGGTTCTGACCCTGATGGCGATAGTTTAACATATAGTAGAGTTAGTGGTGTAGGTAGTGTTTCTGGTAATGTATATACTTTTACAGCTCCTTTTTATGCTGGTCAAAGTGATACTGTTCATGATGTTACTGTTCGTGTTCGTGATGGTTTTGGTGGTAGTGCTGAACAAACCTTTCGCATTGCAGTTAAGAATGTAAATCGAGCTCCAACTTTAGACGCTATTCCAGATCAATTTGTAAATGAGGGTGAAACGCTTACTGTTACGTTAGTAGGTTCTGACCCTGATGGCGATAGTTTAACATATAGTAGAGTTAGTGGTGTTGGTAGTGTTTCAGGTAATGTCTATACTTTTATTGCTCCTTTTTATCCTGGTCAAAGTGATACTGTTCACGATGTTACTGTTCGTGTTCGTGATGGTTTTGGCGGTAGTGCTGAGCAAACTTTTCGCATTACAGTTAAAAATGTTAATCGTCCACCTGTTTTAGAAGCAATACCTGATCAAATAGTTAATGAGGGTGAAACGCTTACTGTTACGTTAGTAGGTTCTGACCCTGATGGCGATAGTTTAACATATAGTAGAGTTAGTGGTGTTGGTAGTGTTTCAGGTAATGTCTATACTTTTATTGCTCCTTTTTATCCTGGTCAAAGTGATACTGTTCACGATGTTACTGTTCGTGTTCGTGATGGTTTTGGCGGTAGTGCTGAGC
>JBLKOW010000020.1:0-15352 GCA_047603135.1 Candidatus Woesearchaeota archaeon
CTAACCAATCTTTTTTCTCAGTAAAAGCATCCCAGCATTCTTTCTTGAGCGAAATTGTTTTGAGAATTTAGAAAGTGCTACTTCATCATATTTCAAAAAACCAAATTTCTGATATGATCTAATTGCAGAATGATTATAATTTTCAACTTCAAGTGCAAGAGAAGTATAGTTTCTTTTTCGAGCAATCTCCTCCACATAATGCATTAATTTACCCGCAATCCCTTTCCCCCTGTGATTTTCAAAAACAGCAAGAGCAAGAATATAATAACTATTTTTTGGCTTAACAAAATATTTCACTGCTTTTCGTGCACGACGAATAAATTTCCAAAGCTCGAAAAATGACATATAACGACGAAAAATAGTATGAGTCCCTTTATCCATTTCAGACTCAAGTTTGCTTGGATAACTAATTATAATTCCTGCAACCGAGCCTCCAATTTCATACACAAAACAATTAGTCCATGAAAAAGAAGATTTCTCAGAAATAGCAAGTTCACGAATAATAGCATGATGGTCTTTTCCAAAAAGCCACGGCAAAAAATCATGCCCTGCATCATATATTCCTTTAACGATATCTTCGACATCATCCGGAGTTGCTTTACGAATCATAGTGAAGAAAAACTAATACCAAATTGTTTATTCTTTATAGGACACTGCACATTGTGACTGTATTTCTTTTCAGGCGACCCTGCACTTATCATTAATCCTTTTGATCCAGTAATAAGCTTAATTTGTTTTTCATGTGGTGCAAAAAGTTCAACAAACTCTTCAGGCGCTTGTAAATGAAGCTCAATAACGTCAGTTCTAACTAGACCTGCAGTCTTCCGTTCAGATTGAACACGACGAATTACCTCTCGAACAAATCCTTCTGCTTCAAGTTCTGTTGAAAGGGTAGTATCAAGGAAAATCATACCTTCTCGAAACTCAACACCAATATACATATCAGGACATGTATACGTAATGGTTACATAATCCTGTGTTAATACATAAGTATGCTCACCAAGAGTTATTGCATATTCTTTTTCATGAATGATTGTTTTAGCAACTTCATCTTTATTTTGCATAACATGCGCAGCTACTTGCTGAGTCTTATCACCACACACTTTTGCAATACGACCATAATTTGGCTCAGCAACAGCTTGTGCTTCCTCAAAAACAGGAGTAAACACAACATCTCTAACATTTGTTTGTGTTTTAATTAAATTTAGCAAACGTTTAGCACTTTCTATTACTTCCTTCTTTTGAGTTTGGACAATAACACGTGAAACTGGCCATCTAACACCTCTTTGAGCCTTTTCCCGTGCAAATAATATGCCTTGCATAACTGCTTGAGCAACATCAACATCATTCATCAATGTATCATCAATAACGTCAGCTTTATACACAGGCCAGTCACAGCCATGCACAGATTCTGCAGTATGATTCAAGTACACGCGCAAATTCTGATACATTTTCTCTGCAATAAACGGCACAATTGGTGCAAATAAACGCACAATAGCATCAATACTTGTTAAGAGGACGTATGCTATATCCTTCTTATCTTGTTCAGTACCCGCAACTGACTTTTCTCGAATAAGCTGTATATATGTTCGTGATAATTCAAGATATAATTTTTCAATTATATGTGGAATTTCATTTAAACGATAGGTCTCAAACGCAGTTGTAGCGTCCATAATACTTTTATGAAGTACAGAAAGCATATATTTTTCTTCAAGAGCCATTTCTGATGTGCGTTCTTCACACGCATAAACTTCTTTTATATCTAAACTATTTGTTTTCATATAATCCATGATATATGTATGCACATTCCACAGGACATGCAAGTTTTTATGTTTTAAATCAACATCACTTGGATTATAATTAATATCTAAACCTGGATTTGCACCGCCAATGAAATAATATCTAAAGGTATCTGCTCCATACTGCGAAATAACTTCTTCAGGTAAAATATAATTTCCAAGACTCTTCGACATTTTTCGTCCTTGTGAATCTTGAATAAACCCATGCATATAGACATCACTAAAAACTGCCTTATCAAATGAAATCATTCCAGCAACATGTAGTAAATTGAACCACCCTCTAATTTGGTCTTTTCCTTCAAGAATAAAATCTGCAGGGAAGAGCGACTCAACTAAATCAGTTCTCTTAGGATAATCTAAACAGTTCCAGCTTGCCGTTCCCGCATCCACCCAAACATCAAGAATATCAGGAACACGTTTGTAGAGTGTTTCCTTTCCAGTCTTTTCGCTCTTCTTTGTTATAGTAATTTGATCAATAAATGGAATATGTGGGTCAGTTACTTTCATTCCAGAAAGGGTCTGTAGTTCATCAATACTTCCAACTACTATATAATCAGTTTCATCATTTTCATTAACCCAAATTGGAAGCGGTGTTCCCCAATAACGTTGCTTTGAAATAGAATTATCACGTAAATTTTGAAGCCATGAATTAAATGCATTATATGCTGATTGTGGAACCCATTTGATACTATTATTTTCCTTAATCATTTTTTCTTTCAAATCTTCAACCTTAAAGAACCATTGTTTTGTAGTTCGAAACACAACAGGCTCATGTGTTCTCTCTGAGTGAGGATATTCGTGCTCTACTTCTGTTTGTGCAACAAGCACCCCACGTTTTTCCATCATTTCAATAAATACAGAGTCATCCTTCTTTGCAACAAGTCCTTCAAAGTCTCCAGTGCCTTTAGGAAACACGCCTTGCTCATCAATTACATTAAATGCAGGAAGTCCATTACGATGACCTACTTCATAATCCTCAGGACCACACCCAGGCGCGCAATGCACTAATCCAGTTCCTGCGCTCGTATCAACATATTCAGAAGAAAGCAATACTGTATGCATTTTCTCTGGATTCTTCGCTTCAATAGTGGAATACTTAAACTCATTATCAAAAAAGTGTTCGTATTTCATACCTTCAAGTTCAAATCCTTTAAACACTTCAATTTCTTTGTAAGGTTTACCAACAACTGCTTGCATAACCATTCCAGCAAGTGCTTTGCTTAAAATCCATACTTCATCATCTGCCTCAACACGAACGTAATCTAAGTCAGGATTTACCATCACTGCCAGATTAAAAGGAATGGTCCATGGGGTTGTCGTCCAAATAACTAAATATTGATCTTTTCCTTTGTATGTATCTTTTGTTTTAAATTTAACAAAAATAGAAGCATCAGTTACATTCTTATATTCAAGTTCATGCTTTGCAACAGCTGATGCAGTAATAGGACACCACGTCATAGTACGTAAACCTTGATATAGCCTTCCTTTTTCATGTGCTTTCTTAATAAGCCACCATTCACCATCAATAAAATCAGGATTAATACTCTGATACGCATTCTCAAAATCCATCCATACACCAAGACGCTTAAAATCATCATTCATAGAGGACATGTTTTCAATACAAAGTGATTTACACTCAGTAATGAATTTTCCAACCCCATACTTTTGAATTGCTTCTTTACCCTTTATACCTAATTTTTTCTCAGTAGCTTGCTCAGTAGGCAGTCCATGCATATCATATCCAGCTCTATCCCATACATTAAAGCCTTTCATACGTTTATAACGAAGAACCATATCTTTCAAAGACTTATTCCATGCAGTACCCAAATGCACCTTTCCAGAAGTATAAGGAGGACCATCTAAAAAATAGAATTTCTTACCTTGTGAACGCTCATTCTTTATCTTTTGATACGTATCACGTGAATCCCATAATGTTTGAATCTCCTTCTCACACTCAACTACATTATATTTTTTTGCCATACCACCACGAAATAGAGATAATTTATAAAGATTTTTACATAAAATGTATATAAAAGAGAATGTTAGTTAAATTGAGAATTCTAAAAATTAACAAAGAAAATAAAGCCAGTCGCAAAAATGAATTTTGTCAATTAAAAAAGCGAGTTGTGAGGCATATCAGAATTTTAACTACCTGCCGAACGGTGATGCTATAATTTTGCTTAATCTTTTCAGTAAACTCAACAATGAATAGCGCATACAGAAAATGTATATAAAAGAGAATACCTATAAAAAAAACTAATTAAAAAAAGAGCGATTAAAAGACATAAATATTATTTCTATCGCTGAGATGAAGAACGCACCCATCCCCTAAGCAAATACATGAATGGAGTATCAAGTCCTGCAACAATAAATTTCATTACATACGTCGTAATAACTATTTGTATAAAAACATCAAAACTAAATAATCCATAAAATGCAATAACTGCAAAGATAAGTGTATCAATAAATTGACTAATCATTGTAGAAACATTATTTCGAAGCCAAAGATGTTTATTTTTCATCTTTTCTTTAAGTCGTGTATATATCCAAATATCAAGTAATTGACTTAAACAATATGCTACAATACTTGCAAGAACTATCCGAGGAAATAGTCCAAAAATAATTGCAAAGTGCTCATTTACAAAATCATCAGGTGCAGGAGTGTACCACAGCGTTAACTGCATATACAGCGTTGAAACAACTAATGCAAAAAGTCCAATCCATACTGCTTTTCGCGCTGCTTTCTTGCCATGAAATTCTGAAATTATATCGGTTGAAAAAAAGATTGTTCCATACAAAATATTTCCTAGCGTGAGTGTAATTCCGAAAATTTCAATAAGTTTCATTACTTGAATATTAGCAAGAACTATTGTAAATGCGACAAGCGCATAAAGCCCCATCAAACCAAACAAACGGTATGCAGTAAGAACTACACTAAATGCAACGAGTAAAAAAACAAACCAAATCAAAACATTATCCATGCACTAAAGAAATCCAAATACTTTAAATAAGTTGTGCTGAAAGAAATAAAACTTTTCAAGCAACTTACTTCATAATATCATATAGCTGTTTAAAGTCTTCCTCAGTAAGTGCATAATCAAACAGAAATATTTCATCAAGAATTCCGCGAGTAGAATGAATCGGAGTAAATCCATCTTCACTTGACTGACGTGCAGAACCAATCATTAATTCATTCCATCCAGGCATTTGCTCAATACCCACTACGGTGTGCGTTGCAATACCATTTACATATAATAAAACATTTCCTTGATTAAAACTAACCCCAACAAAGTTCCATTCATTAATCTTTAAATCATTTGCACTACGAACTGAACCAATGAAAGGTAAATTTCTTATTTGAAATTGAAGCCTGTCTGAATCCCATTGTGTTTGCAATAAAAAAGAAACATCGGAGACTGAATCAAAAAAATTTTGCTCAGTAGTTAAAAAAACCATTGTACCATCAGAAGAGACTTTTGGTAAAACCCAAAACACAAATGACATTTCATCACGAACTGGCTGCCCTTCATAATTAACTGAAAAATAAGAACCTTCAGTAAATTCATACCCGCGAGCTTTCTTTCCTATAGTATGTACAGGTGCTTGCTCAGAGGAAATAGCTACAGCCTCAGGAGAAAAATAATCCTGTGCATCCTCATCAAATGAAAAATAACTTAGTATATTTGCATCTTCCCCAGGGGAAAAAGGAATTACACGTGCAGTAAATGCTCCTCTTACACTATTAGTCTGAGAAATACGCTGTCCATCAACAACACGTTCATACTCTGCAATAAAAGAGGCACGAAGCCGAGTTGATGAAGTAGTACTAATTTCATCTGAATTACAAACAAGATAAATACTGCGTGACTCACCAGATCTAAGCGTAGCATGAGGTGAGGGCAAACACCCATATTCAGGAAGTGAAATAACAACATCATGTAAGGTGTCATCTCCTCTATTAAACAGAACAAGCCTATAATCGCTTGTTGATAGTAATTCCAAACGAGGATCATTAAAGCGAATTGAATCAGGGAAAAAACCACCTGGCCTAAAAAAGCCAAAATAGCTAAAGAGCCCCATAACTAGTAATATAGCAATAAGTGCCCAGCCGTATGTCATTAAAAATTCCATCGCTGCCTGAGATTTTTGTGACGCAGGTAATACACGACCATAGCAGTAGGCTTTATGCCTACTTCTCATTCTTTCGCCAGCCTTTTGAAAAGGCTGCGCTGCCTGAGATTTAGTTGACGCAGGTAATATATAATTAGTTCGTCGCATAAACAATTTATAGAAACCTTATTTTTAAATCTTTAGGTAAAAAAACTTAAAAATTAAATAAAATAAAAAAAGAATTAACCACACTGAGCAATTTGTGCAGCAGCTCCTACAGCAGGTGCACCAAATCCAAATCCAGGCGAAGGTGTTGCTGTAGGTAATGGTTCAGAACATGCCTCAGGAGGATCAATGAAACCGTGACACATTGCATCAAGTAATGCTTGTGGATTTCTTCCAACTGGTGGTTCAACTCCATTAATTACTAAATGAGGCGAACCTCGTACACCATAAAGCTCATTCTCTGCTTTATGGATATTAAATGGAGGGAATTGTCCAAGCCATTGCGACTGATCATTATATGATTCAGTAATACCATATTGTTCATCAGTTCGTTCAATACATGCATCTAATGTTGTTGAATCTATACCTGCTTCATTTATACATGCTCGACTATTCCCTGCTTCAAGGAAACAATTAAGGTAATCAAATAACTTTGCGTTCCCATATTCTTCAGCAACACAAAACTGAGTCAACTGTTCATCAATTTCGTCTTGAGCCCTCATAGCATAGTTCACAAACTTATGTTCAAAGTTTATATCATCACCAAGCACTTCAAGAGCAGGTAAGATTGCTTTTTGCATTTGTGTACCATATGGGCACAATGACATGACAAACAATTCTACATGAGGACGTTCTTTTTTCTCAAGGCAGTGCCATGTACCTTCACAATCAGGCGATTCACAGTCAATAAGACCATCCCCAGTATTGTCAATACCATCGTCACAAATTTCTTTTGTAGGATCGTGTTCACTTCCAATATTCAAAAGTAAGTAGTCACCTTGAGGAACTAAAAACTGCTGAACTTGAGCAATTCCTGAAGATTCTCGGACTGCTTCATCAAAAAGAAGCGCAGGTAATGTTTCAACACCTGATTCTTCATAGAAAGCTAGACCTTCCTCGTCAGTATAATCTAATTCTTCTACTACAAGATTAGGAAATATTTGATTTAATTGCGGCATTAATTGTTGCATAATGAGCATACAATCTTCACAACGCTCATCATTTAAAACAATCACACGCACTTCAGCATCTTGTACTGCTGATGGAGCAGAAGGTGAAGGTTGAGCTAGTTGCGGTGAAGCACCACTTCCTCCAAACCACTGCGCAAATCCTCCAGTAAAAAGGGAAACCACAAAAAGAACTGCAAGGACAGCAGTTGCACCTTGCCAATACCCTACATTACTAAATACCGATTTTTGAGAAGGTTTGTGTGGAGCACTCTCAGCGTGAGCTTGTTTACGTGCTTTTTTATGTGTTTTTTTTGCATGCGTATGACTTTTTTCATGCGCATGATGCTCATGTTTAGAATCATGATTTTCTTTAGTATGTTCCATAATAACACCCCGTAATTAATACTATTCCATAATGCACTTAGTAATCATATATAAAAGTTATGAAATAAGTAAAACAAAATTACTTTTCAGTGGAAGGTTCATCATCTAAAATCCAACCATATCCCTTTTCTTCAAGTGAATCAACTAAATCACTACTTCCTTCTAGTTTAATTTTACCATCAATCATAATAAATAATTTATCAGGCTTAATGTATTCTAAAATCCGTTTATAGTGAGTAATAATCAATACACTTTTTGACTCATTCATAAATGAATTAACCCCTTTTGAAACAACACGAAGCGCGTCAATATCAAGTCCAGAGTCTGTTTCATCAAGAACAGCTACTTGTGGATCAAGCGTTAGCAACTGTAAAATTTCTGCACGCTTTTTTTCTCCTCCAGAAAACCCTTCATTAAGATACCGAGTAAGCATAGTTCGTTTCATATCAAGAAGCTCCATTTTTTCATCAAGAATTTTATTAAACTCTAAAACTGATAACTTTTTTCCTTTAACATTTGTATACGCAGTTCGCAAAAAGTTAGGAATAGTTACTCCTGAGATTTCACAAGGATACTGAAATGATAAAAACAATCCTGCTTGCGCGCGCTCATTTGGTTCCATTTCAGTTACATCCTTCCCATCAAGCGTAATTGAACCCTTAGTAATAGTATATTTTGGATGACCCATTATTGCATGAGCAAGTGTACTTTTACCTGATCCATTTGGACCCATCAGTGCATGAATTTTTCCTTTTTCAAGAGTCATAGTGATCCCTTTCAAAATTTCTTTTTCCTCAATTGAAACATGCAAATCTTTTATTTCTAATAACATAGTATTCCCTCCATTGCATAATTTTATAGTTATTTAATATTCACTTATTATTATTCGATTATTATTTTATTTCATTATTATTGAAAATCTCGCCTTCGAGATTTGAATCGGGATTCAAATACCCCGCACTTTAGTGCGAGATTTTTAATTCCAAAAATCCGACTCAATAGTGAGTCCGTAATACCCCAACATTTATGTTGGGGATAGGACGAACAACCGAGAGTCGGATTTTTGTTATTTTAATATTATTTTTGAGTATTATTTTCTTTTACTTTAAGATAATTTTAACATAATTTAAGCATCTTCCTCAGTACGTGCAACACCCTCTCTTCCTTCAATTGCCATCTTAACCGTATCAAGCGGAAGCAATGCACACTTTAATCGAACCGAGCTAATAGGAATATGAAGCATTTCTAAAATATGATCTTTTGATAATTTTTCAATCTCAGGAACTGTTTTTCCTTGTATCGCATCAGTAATCAATGAACTTGAGGCAGTACAAATAGCACATGCTTTTCCTTGAAAATGCGCATCTTTAATTGTTCCATCAGCAATCTTTAAATACATAGTAATATCATCACCACAAAGCGGATTAAATCCTCGCTTGACATGAGTTGCATCAGGATCTTGCCCGTAATTTTGCGGATTTTTATATAAATCTAAAATATGTTGTTTATACATCTCTTCAGCATATGCAATTTCCTCAGCCGAATCTTTACGCTCACTCATTTTTCAGCCCCAATATGTTAACAACTGAATCGAGCCTTGTTAAAAGTTTATCAATATCTTCTTGCGTATTATATATATGAAAACTAATACGAACAGTACCAGGTACATCAAGTGCATTCATTAAAGGCATTGCACAGTGGTGCCCAGCACGAACACATATATTTGCATCAGCAAGCAGTGAGCCAACATCATGAGGATGCGCCCCTTTTATTTCAAACGAAATTATTCCTGAACCTTGGTGCGGAGTATAAAGTTTAACATATTTTTTTTCACTTAAACCTTTCAGCGCATACGCTCGTAAGTGCTGTTCATGTTTTTCAATTGCAGAGATTCCTATTTTTGAAATATAATCAAGTCCAGCACGAAGACCAACAGCACCAGCAACATTGGGCGTTCCAGCCTCAAACTTAAGTGGAGGTTTTTGCCAGCTTGCAGATTCATATGTTACTTCAGTGATCATATCTCCTCCTGTTTGATAGGGAGGAAGTGACTCAAGAAAAAAATCTTTGCCATACAATACACCAATTCCTAAAGGACCAAGTACTTTATGTCCTGAAAATGCAAAAAAGTCACAACCAATGTCGATAACATTAATTGCAATATGCCCTGCGCTCTGTGCACCATCAACAACAGAAATTGCTCCATTTTCGCGTGCAAGCTTACAAAGTCGTTTTGCATCAATACATGTACCAAGCGCATTAGAAATGTGAGGAAATGCAAGAATAGCGGTTTTATTAGAAATTAGTTTTTCTGCTACATTATAATCTAAATCATACGATTCTGTAAATGGAATTATTTTCAAAATCATATTATGCTTAACTGCCATCTGTTGCCATGGTACTAAATTGGCATGATGCTCAAATGCAGTCACGACAATCTCAGTGCGACCTTTCTCTAATATTGCAGGTAATGTTGATGCAAGCATATTAAGTGAATCAGTTGTTGAACGCGTAAAAACTATTTCGGAGTGTTTTGCGCCAATAAACTTCGCCACAGTCCTGCGAGCATCATGATACATCTGTGTTGAACGTTGTGCTAATGAATACATTCCGCGGTGAGCATTTGCATTATCATGTTCATAAAAAGCATTCATTGCAGAAAGAACTGAACGTGGCTTTTGCGAGGTTGCAGCACTATCAAGATATACAATATTTGATTCAGTGCCATCTTTATTCTGATGATTTCCTACGCATAACAAAGAAAAGTCTTCACGAATTTTTTGTGCATCAAGAATAACCATTCTACCTCACCGCAATCCTTCACGTATCGCATGTGAAACTGCATTATTCAATTCCTCATCACCAAATGGATGAAGTATTGGTGCAAAGAAACCCTCAATAATTTGATGTTTTGCATCAGCCTCAGTCAAACCTCTACTTTGTAAATAAAAAAGTGATTCCTGGTCTATTTTTCCAACCGTTGACCCATGACTACACTTAACTTCATTATTATGAATCTCAAGATTAGGTACAGCATCTGCCTCTGCATCTGGATGTAACAGTAATGCTTCTTGTTTTTCATATCCTTCTGAATGTGGCGCTTCTGAACCAATAGTAATATATCCACGACTAAGCGCCTTTGCTTTTTTATTAATTGCGCCACGTGTTAAAATATTTGAAAAGGTTTCTGAAGTATTGTGCAAAGCAGTAGTAACCATATCCACACGCTGTGAATCAGTGCAAAAATAAACTCCTGAAATATCGGTTTTCGCTTGTGAACCGTTTAAAAAAGAATGCATTTCAGCGCGACAAAATAAACCACCAAAAACTGCTTCTCGCCAAATCACAGTTGATTCAGGACCAACATCTGCTCTTCTATCCTGAAAGGATACTGTATTTTGATTACAATTTTGAACGCCCATGAAAGTAATAGCACTTCCTTCTGCTCCAGAAATTCGAACCACGTCTGCAAGATATAATGCTTCATCATTTGCTGTTTGCTTTACAAAATAAATATCACCAGTACTATTTTTTCCCGCAGTAACATACAGTCCGACACTCTTGTTTGTCTTACCCATATAAGCAATACGAAGAGGACTTGTTAATTTACAATCATCACCAAAGATAACAATCATCATTTCAGATAGCGACGCATAATTAAAATGATATAATGCATCTCCCTTTGCTTCCCATTTTTCGGAAAAAAAGTCATTTAGAAATCGTTTATACTCAGGCTTAAACACATCTTCTCCAGTTATGACTTGCACACCCTTAGGAAGTTCTCCATCAACAGAAACTGAAAATCCCTTTTTAGAAATCATTTTACTCGCATGTACTTTCTCTTGTATTTCTTCAAAAGAAAGAGTTGGCTTTACTAAAATACGCAACCCATGCTTAAATTGTGGAGCTGGTGCATTTTGCATAAGCGCTTCATATGTTTTAGTGTAATCTTGTAATGGCATATAATCATCTCATAGTATTAATATTTTTAACCAAGTGAGCCTTCCATCTCAAGTTCGATTAATCTATTTAACTCAACAGCATATTCAAGTGGAAGTTCTTTTACAATAGGCTCAATAAATCCTGACACAATGATCTGTGTCGCTGTTTCCTCATCGAGTCCTCTACTCATTAAATAAAATATTTGCTCTTCATTAATTTTTCCAACAGACGCTTCGTGTGCAATCTCTGCACTACTTTCATTAACATCAATGTAAGGATAAGTATTAGATTGTGATTTGTTATCCATCATTAATGCATCACAGTTCACACTTGATGTCGCATTAACTGCTCCTTTATGAATACTTAATAATCCTCGGTAAGACGTAATTCCGCCTTCTTTACTTATCGATTTAGACTGAATCGTTGAAGAGGTATACTTCCCTCGATGAACAATCTTACAACCAGTATCTTGGTTCTGTCCTTTCCCTGCAAAAGCAATCCCTATAAAATCAGATTTTGAACGATCACCAATAAGGTATGAACTTGGATACAGCATAGTTACGTTACTTCCCATATTTCCATTAATCCACTCAATAACACCATCGTCATATACAACAGCACATTTAGTGTTTAAATTGTATGTATTTCTACTCCAGTTTTCAATACTTGAGTATCGTGCGCGAGCGCCTTTTAAAACATGAATTTCAACGCACCCTGCATGAAGTGAATTATCAGTATACTGCGGAGCAGAGCAACCTTCTATATACTGTACATCAGCTCCTTCATCAACAATAATAAGTGTATGTTCAAACTGTCCACCTTTCTTTGCATTCATTCGAAAATATGCTTGTAAAGGAGTTTTCAATTTTACACCCTTAGGAACGTAAATAAAAGTACCTCCGCTCCATACAGCAGCGTGAAGTGCAGCGAATGCATGTAACCTAGGAGAAACACAAGTAGTCATAAAATATTTTTTCATTAGTTCTGGATATTGAATAAGTGCTTCATCACAGTCAAGAAATACAACTCCTTGATCTTCCCATTCTTTTTTTAAATTGTGATACACAACTTCAGATTCATATTGTGCGCCAACACCAGCAAGCGCATTTTTTTCAGCTTCTGGAATCCCAAGGCGATCATACGTTTTTCGAATATCTTCAGGAACATCATCCCATGAGCGACTATTTTTCTTTGCATCAGGACGCATAAAGAAATAAATTTTTGATAAATCAAGGTTTTTTAAACTGGGTCCCCAATCTGGAATCTTCATCTTAGTGAAAAGATTATACCCTTCTAAACGTTTCTGAAGCATCCACTCAGGCTCATTCTTCTGACGAGAAATCTCTCGAACAATTGCTTCGCTAATACCTGGCTCTGACCTGAAACTAAGACGCTCTTCATTAAAATGATCATAATTTTCCCTGTTAATGTCAAATGAATCCATATCTGTGTCTGATGTCATAGTTACCCTCTTAACAATTGTGATGCCCCACTGTTTATAAAAATTATGGAATGAAAGGATATGGTGAGCAGAATAAGAGAGAATAATATTAAGAGAGGATAGAATTATTCAATATAACTCGAATCATTATCAACTGAATAAGCATCATCACCATACACATTATTCATTGAATCGTCAGGAATAAACTCAATATTCTCACTAACTGCGTATTCAACAACAACAGATGTAGGTGAAACACTAAACGCAATAATCCCTCCTACAAGAAAAACCACTGGAATAAGCAATAAGAGTACAAGAATAACAACAAGTAACATTTTTTTTCCAGACACTTTCACTTCTTTCTTAGTTTTGTTTTTAGCATCCTTTATACTTTTTTTATATTCCTTTTTAGTATTCTTAGCGGCAATCTCTTTATCAGTTGGTATAATTATTGCAGCGATAATATAGATTAAAACCCCTGCACCATGACCAAAAATAGTAGCAAAAACCCAAATCAATCGCACAATTGTTGGATCAATATCAAAATATTCTCCAATCCCACCACAAACACCTGCAAGCATCTTATCTTCAGTGCTTCGGTATAAGACATTCTTATTTTTTGAGTTCTTATTCACTTTTCGTGATGTAAAGTGCACAGTATCTTTAAGAATAAAATATAAAATTGCACCAAGAATATTAGTAAGTACAATAATAATTACCCATAATAATTTTTCTTCTGTTGGAGCATCGCTCTTAATACAATCAATTAAAGCCCAAAGCCATACAACTAAAGTAACAATAACGAGAAGTACTATGCCAGCGACAAAACTTCCTAAAAAAAGTGAATTAATCATACTAAATCTTAACAGTGTATCATTTATAAATTATCCGTAAGAATGGTATATAATTGAATAATTATCGTTAGATTAAAGCAATAAAATTGCAATATATTTTAAAAAGGAGATATTATTTTATGAGGCACTAAGGGGTTGTGGTCTAGCTTGGTATGATTCGTCCTTGGGGTGGGCGCGATCGGGGGTTCAAATCCTCCCAATCCCATTTTAATTTTATGGATACTATCTTAAACTTTAATCTATGAATACCATCTTAGTTTTATTAATGCCGCATTTATTTTTATCATTCTATTTTTAACTATTCAAATAACCAACATTTTAAATTTTAAATTTTTCTAAATATTACATTAACCCAAACGAAAACTATTTATTACATCCTGCAACATGCTCTGTATGAATATTAATATTCTTGGTGGAGGTAATGTTGCCCTTGCAACTGCTGGATATTTACGTCATCATGGAAACAATGTTACCTTTATACGAAGGAATAAACCTGCTCAAAGAAAAAGACTAATAGTGCACTACCAAACACCAGACCATTCCTTCACTGATAATGTTGAAATTACTCAAGTACCAACGCTTTCTGATGCTCAAAAGTACGACCTCATGCTTATTTGTATAAGTGCACAAGGACACAGCGAAGTTGGAAAAACTATTAATGGATATCATCAAAATGGTGCACCAATTGTTTTCTTTCCTGGAAAATTTGCATCAAGTCACCTACTCCATTCAGTCCTTGATAAAGAATCAAACGTTGGTGAAGTTTCAAGTTCGTTATTTCATGCTGAAGCAACAGATGAAGGTGAATTAGAAGTAAGAATTAAAAACAAAAAATCACATTTAGAATATGCAGGAGTTCAGCAAAATGGAATCACTAGTGAAACTCTTCAGATGCTTAAACACCTTTTTGGAGAAGATTCATTTGTTGACGGAGTGCATCCCATTCGAGTAGCATTACAAAATCATGACTATACCTTAAATTCTGTAGCAATCCTTGAAAATGAAAATGTTGCAAATAATAGTGCACCTCACCCAAATTATTTTGGTCCTGTAGAAATTGGACTTTACGGAAATCTTGGAAGAATTGCAACACAAACCATGGAGCGCATATACTGCGTGAGAGAAGAAATCGCAAAGAAACTTGGTTTCACTTTATCTAGTATGGAACAATGGCTACGTGATCTTAATCCAAATGCAAAGGCAGATATGAAACTCCCTTCCTTATTCTTAAACTCATATTTTGGTGGTAAGAAATTAATTAATGTATACACCGACCGAAGACTCACTGAGGATGTTCCCTTTGGACTCGTTCCACTTGAAACTATCGCACGTGCCATGAATGTTGATCCAAGACCAGTCAGTGAAGTTATTGAACTTGCAAATGCAATGTATGAACGTGGGCAAAGAAGAAAAAATCTCCAAGAAAGCCATACTCGATTTGACTTTAGAGATCATGGACTGCAGGCTAATTTAGAGAAATATATTTGTAGTATACATAGAAAATAGTAATATTTACCTTCCTGTATTCATGTAACATTCCACCACTAATATTAAAAAGAGTAAATATTTCATTAATGTGAGCAACGCGAACACAGGGGTTTAATTCCCCGACCTTTAGGTCGTTTTCTATAGAAAACTTTTTACGCG
>JBLKOW010000021.1:0-14544 GCA_047603135.1 Candidatus Woesearchaeota archaeon
TCCCATCAAAACCTTTATAATTCATTATAAACTTCACCTCTTTATGGCAATGCTTCCAGATAAACAAGTTAAAAAAATATTCAAAGAAGAGTCTTCTCAAAATCCTGATACATATTATCCTACTACGTACTTAAAAAAAGAGGGGTTTAACCGAAAACAATGCACTTCATGCGGCACTTATTTTTGGACGGTAAACGAATCCCAAACAGTATGTGGTGATCCTTCATGTTCTGGTGGATTTAAAGTCACCACTGACAATCCAGTAAAAGAAAAATTATCATATATTGACGTATGGAAAAAGATAGTAGAAATGCTTGAGCCTCGAGGATATGTCCCGGTAAAACGGTATCCTGTTGTTGCTCGCTGGAATCCTACAGCAGATTTTGTCATGGCATCTATTGCTGCATTTCAGCCTTATGTCATAACTGGTGAAGTAAGTCCTCCTGCTAAAAAATTAGTTATTCCTCAATTCTCTCTTCGTTTTGGTGACGTTGATAATGTAGGTATTACTGGAAGTCATTTAACTGGTTTTGTTATGATTGGCCAGCACGTATTTGTTGATGAAGGTGAATGGAACCAGGAAGAGTTCTTTAAAGACATTTATGAATTTTTAACTATTGGTGTTGGTCTTGCAAAAGAAGAAATAACTATTCATGAGGATGCATGGGCTGGTGGAGGTAGTTTTGGTCCCTGTCTTGAATTCTTTTCTCGTGGTGTTGAACTATTTAATCAAGTATATACTATGTTCGAACAAACTCCCAAAGGAAATCAGCCTCTTAAATTAAAAGTTCTTGATATGGGTCTTGGTATGGAGCGTATTGCATGGTTTAGTCAAGGAACGCCAAATATTTATGAAGCAACATTTCCTCAAGTACTTGCAAAACTTCGTGAAAAAACAAATGTAGAAATGGATCATAAACTCTATAATCGTTTTTCTCAATACTCTGCATATTTGAATGTTGATGAAGTTGATGATATTGATAAAGCATGGGCTGATGTTGCGCAGAAGCTCGATCTATCTGTTGAAGAGCTTCGAAGTAAAATTCTTCCTATGGCTGGTTTATACTCTGTTGCAGAGCACGCACGAACACTATTAACGGCAATTACTGATGGCGGTCTTCCAAGTAATGTTGGCGGAGGATATAATCTGCGTGTAATATTTCGTCGTGCACAATCTTTTATTGATCAGTGTAAATGGGATATTGACCTTGCAGATGTTGCGGAGTGGCATGCACATGAATTACGCGACATTTTCCCTGAATTACTCAAAGATATTGCTAATGTACGAAAAATTCTTGATGTAGAATATACAAAATATTTGAATGGCAAAGAAAAAGCTCATAATGTCATTAAGCGAATCGTTCAAAAAGAAATAACAACAGAGACTCTTTTAGATTTATATGACTCGCAAGGTATTACTCCTGAAATGATTCGTGAGGAGGCTGAAAAGCTTGGTAAAAAGATAACCATTCCTGACAATTTTTATGTACTTGTTGCAAATTTACATGAAAAACGTGAACAAGTTCATGCAACACAGAAGAGTATCGATATTGATGTTCCTGCAAATACTGAAACAAAGGTTCTTTATTTTGATGATTATCAAAAAAGTGAATGTTCATCTGAAGTTTTATATGTAGGTGGCGATGCAAATCAATATGTAGTGCTTAATCAAACTGTGTTCTATCCAACATCTGGCGGGCAAATAAATGATACGGGTAAAATAAATGATTTTGATGTTGTTGATGTTATTAAACAAGGAAAAATAATTATTCATGTTGTGCCAAATCATACACTTAAAGTAGGGGATACTGTTACCTGTCATATTTCAAAAGATCGTCGTGCTCAATTGACACGTCATCATACTGCAACTCACGTCATTAATGCTGCAGCAAAAAAAGTATTAGGTAATCATATTAATCAAATCGGTGCAAAAAAGACTCTTGATAAAGCAACACTTGATGTAACTCACTACGAAAGTATTAGTGATGAACAGCTAAGTGAAATTGAACGTGTCGCAAACGAGATAATTACCAAGAATATTTCTGTAGAAAAATTCTTTCTTCCACGTGATAAAGCCGAACAAAAATATGGTTTAGCAATTTATCAAGGCGGTGCAATTCCAGGCAATGATTTACGAATAGTTGTCATTGGTAATCCAGATAACTCTGCTGAAATTATTGATGTTGAGTGCTGTGCAGGAACACATGTTAATAATACAAAAGAAATTGGTCCAGTTAAGGTATTGAAAGCAAATAAAATTAGCGATGGTGTTGTTCGGTTAACGTATGTTGCAGGTGATAAAGCACATGAGCAGGAGGAATCACATCAAGAAATGCTTAGTGCAGTTGCAAAATTACTTTCATCTAATCCAAATCAAGTTCCTGCGCGCAGTGAAGAGTTATTCTCCAGCTGGAAAAAAGTAAAAAAAGCGATGAAGAAAGGAAAGTCAATTCCTGAAAACAGTGGAAAACTTACTGCAACAACTGAATCTGAGGGTGATGCACTTACTATTTTGCAAGAAACTTCTAAAATCCTCAATACTCCTATTGAAACGATTCCTAAGACAATTGAAAGATTTATTCGTGAGATAAAGGAGTCCGGCTAGCTATGAAGCTCTCCTCAAAGAAATTACATACAGGGTTAAAGCGCCGATTACTTATCTTTGTGGGAATTTGTTGTACTGCGCTCATTGCATTTCTCTACACTGCTGAAATCATTTCGCTTGTATTCACCTCTCTTCTTTTCATTCTGGGAAGTTTATCGCTTTATTTTAAGAAGATAAGTGGCGACCTTGATATTGGAATTAGCTTTATACCCTTTTCTACAATATTATTTTTATATGTGCATGGCATCGCATTCGCATTAGTTGCGTGTTTTGCTATGCTTTTAATCTCATCATTACTGATGGGTCAATTAAAACCTTATATTCTTGTGAGTATTATATTATTTAGTCTTGTTGCACTCATTGGTCTTTTTTTGCCATTTGACATAATAGTATATGGTATAATTCTTGTATGTATATATACTATACTTTTCTTTATTGCATCATTATTTTTAGGATATAATATAGTAAGTACAACAATTTACAGTGCAGGAAGCATTATCTTTAATTACATATTATTTTCTTATTTTGCTCCTATAATAATTTTAGTTTTATAAAATTAAATTCACCGTCCAAGCTTGACTTTTTACAGACGTGGATCAAGTATTATTAAAACAACTTTCTGAGCACATCTGCAGTATAAAGCATAATTGCATGTGTTTGTTCACGAGAAGGAACAAATAATCTTTGTTTTTTATGGACTGAAAAGATTCGTACATTATTCACCAAATGAATTTGTTGTGTTAAACCTGGGTCAAGCTTTATTCCTTTTTCATCCATTTTTGCAATTAATTTTCCTAAACCAATTCCTGGATTTTTATCAAGAATATCAAATCCGGTCACTTTGTAATATTTTGCATGCAAACAAACTTCAATAATTCTCCCGCACAAAATAATACAACTTCGATAGCACTCATGTGAAAAACATTTCTGCATCTCTTCAAGGTCTGCTCGAACTTCACTGCGTATTTCATCAGGAATACGGTTGATTTCAAACGTGCGTTCTTTTTGAACAGAAATCCCTGTTTGTTTTTCAAGGGTGGTAAGTAATTTTTCATTACCTTCAACATTCTTAAAGTCCATATCCTTAACTTCTTTAGCAAGAACTGAGTCAAGATTAGAATTTTCGACCAATTTTTTAAGAAGAGTAAGGTGCTTTTTATACATGGTAAGAACATATTGCCATTCTGCTGATCGGTAATCAGTAATACTTGTTCGCTCATCTAAAGAAATCTTTTTCTCTTTAATCTTTTCTATATCTTCCTGAAGTGCGCGAATTGCACTGATAAATTCATTTCTGTGTGCCATTTTTGTGTGTAAACATACCTAATGTCGTTTGATTTTTTATAATGGTATAAAGTATGCTCTTCTTTAAGAACATATCGATAGAAACATTAAACTTTCGCTGTGATAAGAATCGAACAAATCCGAGCATTGAGTCACGTGTTTCGAAACGATGCTCTTTATTCTCAAGTGCTTTTCGAACTGCCTCGCGCACCACCCATACGCCAAGTGGGCAGTTATATTCTTCTGTAATAAATCTAAATGCTAAACAACCTGCCTGTCTTTGCAGTTTTTTTAGATGCTGGACAATAGGAAGGCGTGTTGCATAATATCCTCCCACAGTATTTTGAGCATACGCTGTTCTTCCGTGATAACTCTCATAATCAGTAGAATAATTAGGCATAGTATCTATATGCTGATTTTTTGGAACATACATCTCAAAGAGTTCATATTGCCATGCGCCAGGAAATAGCAAAATAGCATAATAATTTCCAAGGTACCCTCCAAAATAAAAAGTGCATTCACTAATATGCTCATAGTCTTTAATATTTTCAAGTTCGTGTTTGCTAAGGGAATCATCAACTGCAGTAATAGACCATCTTGTGGGCACTAATGTTCTGTTCTTACCAATACCTAGATTACCCATTGAAAGTAACCTTGTTAAAAAGTGTTCATCATATCCTTTTTGGGAAAGTTCTTGCAGTGCTGTGTTTGCATGTAGATCAACATCATTTACCCGTTTTTCTATCTGTGTATCGATATGGGCATTTCCTGACTGAACCTTTACCGCGCTTGCCTGAGGTCCAAGCGGTGCCATGTATGAGTCAAATGACATAGAAAAATGAGGTTTTTTAGTAAGATTAATTTCTAAATCAACTGGCTTTCGGGATTGACTTACTTCTTGGGCAATTGAAATAAGTTTTCCAATTTCTCCTTCATTATAATTTTTGATTGAAATTGGCGCAGAAAACTTTGAATTAATTAATGATGAGCGATAATCGATAACCTGCGGGATAGAGTAATTATCACGTGACCATGTACGTGGCGCATCATGAAGCCATGTATCTTCTTTTTTTTGTGGAGGCGTTAAAAATCCTATATTAACTTTAGGATAGCCATAATGCCCAACAAAAACTGATGGTGCATCAGCAGATATATTCTCAGTAAGTTTTGCTGACATTACTTTATACATTGACTGTGATTTAAGGAGCATGGGACACTGCTCTGCCCCTCCAAATTTACATGGTATTTTGCCTCTGCATAGTACGCAAGATGTTCGATTGGTCATAGAAATACAAAGTGACTATATCATTAAAAAATATTGTTGTTAAGAATAATTGTATTCAAAATTACTATATACTAAAAATTGCTATACTCAACTCTACAACTGCAGTGCAGTAACTTTACTCTGTCCGTGCTCATCCATAGAAACGCCAAACAAGTTTTCACCTTTGCCGATAATGCCATCATTATGGCTAATAACAATATACTGTGCCTTGCTACAATATTTTCTAATCAAGTCTGCAAGTCGCTCTGAATTTTTCTTGTCAAGCGCAGCATCAACTTCATCAAGAATATAAAATTCAGCAGGGTCGTGCTCTTGAATCGCAAAAATAAAGGCAAGTGCAGTCATTGTTTTCTCTCCGCCAGAAAGGGATTTAATATCAAGGAATTTATTTCCAGTAATTTTAACTTTAATTTGCACACCTTCTGCAAACGGGTCTTCAGGATTTTCAAGTTCCATGTATGCTTTTCCTTTTGTAGAAAGGTCATTAAATATTGCTTGAAAATGCTCATTAATAACATTAAAGTTACTCATAAATAGGTCTTTTTTCTTTGAATCAATTTCCTCAATAAGTTTCAACACATCTTCTCGCTCTTTGTCAAGTGTTCCTTTCTTATCAAGTAATGATTCGTATTCTTTACTAATGCGCTCATACATCTCAAGAGCTTTCATGTTAACATTACCAATTTCTTCCTTCATTTTTTCAAATCGATAAATTTCACGCTTGAGTGTCTCTTCATCTTTTTCTTTAAGGAGCGGTGCATCTTTATACTGCTCAAATTCTTGTTCAAGTCCTGCAAGTTCTGCAGCAGTTCGTGCGTTATTGAGTGAGTGTGTGTTAAGTTTTATTTCTAAATCGCGTGACTTTTGCTGTTTACCATTAATCTTAACATCATTTGTATTTATAGAATCACTTAAAGCTCCGCGCTTATTGAACATTTCTTTAAATTGTGCATAAAATTTCTTTGCATGTGCTTCTTTTTCCTGAAGCTCTTTATTTTTGATACCATTTAATTGCTGTAATTCTTTTATTTCTGTTTTAAAGTCTTCTCGCTCTTTATCTAGTTGAGTTATGAGTCGCTCAATATTTCCTTTTTCTGTTGAGTACATTGAGCTCATTTGTTGATTCATAGATGATAATTCTGATTCAGCTTTAATTGTTTCCTGGGTAATCTCTCCGCGCTTTTCTTCAAACGTGTTTAATTCTGCCATAAGTGTTGGAGAGCGAAGCTGTGTAATAGTATCACGAAGTTGTTGTCTTTTAATTTTATGCTGTGCTAAATCTCTATTTTGTTTTGATATATCATTTTGCAGGCTTTGCATTTCTTTATCGACTTCATTCAGTTCTTTAGAAATCTCTTCTTTATTTTTGATACTACCTTCCATATCTTCTTCGCTAATGTGCAGTGATCGTTCTGCTTTGATTATATCGCCTTCAAGTTCTGCTTTAAATGTGCGCAGGCGTAATATCTGGTCTTCAAGTTCTTGTTTGCGTTGTTCATATCCACTAATTTTTCCAGATAATTCCTGTACTTCTCCTTCCATTTTACGCCTTTTTTTAGAAATATCATCGTCTCGAAAGCCCATTGCTTCTTTTCGTTTACTACGAAAACCGCCCTGCATTGCACCGCTTACATCACAGTAATCTCCATCAAGTGTGACCATCTTACATTTACCAATGCCAACGCGCCGTGCAACATCTATAGAATCAACGACAACAGTATTACCAAATACATAGGAAAATACGTTCTTAAATTTAGGATCAAATTCAATTAAATCAGTTGCATATCCCTTAACACCTGGCATTTTAAGGACAGCATTCATCTCTGGATTACGCTCAGCCCCTCTGATTTTATTTAGTGGTAAAAGGGTTGCTGTGCCAAGTTTATTCGTTTTTAAGTATTTGATACATTCTGCTGCAACTCCATCATTTTCTACAACAACACTTTTGATGCGATTTCCTGCAGCAATTTCCAAAGCTGTTGCGTATGCTGATGCTACATTTCCTAGTTCTGCAACAGTATTGTAAATCCCTTCTTTACGTGACTTTAATTCTAATATGCGTTTGACGGCAATATCTGCATTGATGCTATGCTGAATTGCATTCTCTTTCATCTGCAATTCACCAAGCTGATCATTCTTAACCATTAATTCTTTTCGTGCTTGTACTAAATGTGAGGATAATTTGCTATCTTCATTAAGCAAACCATTTAATTCAACAGTTGCGTTTTTAAAATCAGTTCGTTTCTTCTTAATAGCATCTAATTCATTTTTGTGTTCTTTTTCAACACTTTTTACCTTCGCAATGCGCTCATCGATAGTATTAATCTGAAATTCAAGATTATCTTTTTTACGAATAAGTTCCTGTTGATGCTCACGCTTTTTTTGCATCTCTTGCTGTAATTGTTCAACTATTTTATCTACTTCATCTATCTCTTTATCGATATTTCCTGCCTGATCTAAGTTATGTTTTTTTCTAAATTCTGCAATCTTTGTATCAACAACTTCTTTATCTTTCTTTAACTGCACTATTCTTTTCTCAAGTTCTTTTTGTTGAGTTCCTAAATCGCTTGTTTTTCCTTTAATCTCTTGCAGTGAGGAAAACAGATCTTTTTCTCGCCGGTCAATTTTAACTAACTCAGATTCAAGATGGCTTATTCTAGAAGTATTTTTAGTAATATCTATTTTTAGTGATTCAACTTGTCTATTAATTTCAACTTGCTCCTTTTCTCCCTTCTCTTCAATTTCTTTATTGATATCTTGTATTGTTTTCTTTTTATCTTCATTATCTTTTTTAAGTGATGCAATATCCTCTTCATACTTTGCAATCTGTTTTTTCAGATCTTCAATTTGAGTACCCATATCTCCATGTTCTTTCTTTTTGCGTGTTATCTGCAGGTTAAGGAGTGTTGCTTTATTGCTATTAACTTTCTCAGACATTTCTTTATATTTAAGTGCCTGATCTCTATCTTTTTTAAGTTCTTTAAGATATGTTTTACGCTCTGCAAGAACGATATCAGCTTCTCGAATATTTTCTTCAACGCGCTCAAGGTCGCGTAGTGCTTTGTTTTTCTTTTCTTCATATGATGCGATTCCTGAAATTTCCTCAATAATTTCTCGTCTTCCTGATGTACTCATGTTACAGAAATTAATAATATCTCCTTGAAGTACAATATTATATCCATCAGGATTAATCTTTGCAATTGCCATAAGGTCTAAAATCTGCTGCCTTGTGCGTGCTTTATCGTTAATCTTATATTTTGACTGACCAGACTGCGTAACAATTCGTGTAATTTTAACTTCTTTTTCTTCAGTAGGAAACTCCATATTTTTGTTATCGAAGTAAAGCGATACTTCTGCCTGCTTTGCTGGGTCTTTCTTTTTTCCGCCGTTGTAAATTAAATTTGCAGATTTCTCTGCACGAAGTGCTTTTGATGACGATTTACCAAGAACAAAAGTAAGAGCATCCATGATATTTGAATTATGAACAAATATATTATTAGCGACAAAATTATGATCTTCCTCTACACATAAATCATATACCCATTCTTGATTTGAAGAAAATCGCTCAATCTCAACAATCTCATCCCAGTAGATATCTGATTCAGCAAGAAGTTTAAGTACATGCACGCATTCATGCGAAGTACTGTGCATTTCAGATTCATGGGACATAAATACATTATGTACTAGTTCCTTAATCCCAGAAACACTCGGTATACATTGGTTGTATGCATACGCCTCTAGTTTAGGAAATGTTTTTTTGTAGCTTTTTGGTGATATCTTTAATTCTTGTATGCTTTTTTTTATTAAGGGTAGTGCATCAATAAGGTCAACATTAGTGTTGCCTTTTCGCTGTAATAAGGAGTGCACTTTAAATTGTTTAATGGCATGTTTTAATTGAATATGGTGTGCAAATCTTTTAAAATTATCAGCACCCCTAACAACTATTGTTTTATATGTTCCAATAAGCTCTCTCTGCACACAACTTTTAATGATTACTTTTGAAGAATATGTAATACCTAATCGTGTTAGCAATATTTCAATACCTTGTGCTAGTAGTGGGCTTTTAGTTGTAATTTCAATAGTGTGTTTTGAGATATAGCCATCACCACAATAAAGTCCATTCAATACCTCAGCGCTCTCTAGTGCGCCACTTGCCTGCATGTAAATATTACTAATCGATTTTTCTGCCGTTCCATGAAAAGACATACCAAATTTTTCAAGTAATATCTTAATCGGTGAAGAGTATACTAAAACATCATATATACAGGGTTTATATTCTTTAATATGTGCCTCAGCACCAAAACATTTTTGCATTAAGTTGCTATAGTCATAAATAATTTCCTCATTTTCATTAGTGAACCATATTTGATTATTTTTAGTTATTCGTCCTTCGGCAAGCAAATATCCTAAAAGTCGAGAAAATTCTCCCGAGTTATTCCAAGGGATTTTATATATCTTTGAGCTATTTTTTGCTTTACAATAAGGTGTCTTTGCAATGATTTGATCATCTGGTAAACCTGCATTTCGCAGCATTCTAACAAGATGACTAAAAAGTATTGATTGTTTATCATGCAATGACTTAAGAACTATTTCAGGAATGCCAAGATGCTGTGCCGTTTCTTTCCTTGTTGCTTTCTTAAAATCTTTTGCTATGGAAAGGTATTCTTCTTGAAAGGGTACGTAGAGCAAATCATCAGTAGTTATGTCATCAAGTAAACCATAAAAAGTACGATTTTTTGGTGAACTGATTTTCCGGGGAACCGCAATGCGCACTCCCTTATGTAGCTCCTCAGCGTTAACACTCTTAATCTTGTCATTGGATAATACAAAAAGCGGATGATAAGTGGTAGAAGTAATATTTCTTCCAGACCTTGTACGAATACTGATTAATTCTTTTGGTGAAGTTCTTTTTATATACGCTTGAATCTTTCTTTTTTTTGTTTGTAGTGTTTTTGTATCAAGGCATTCTATTTCAGTCCCATCTCCCTCAATAACATAACCATCGTCTATAGTACGGTAGTTTCCTTTTCTAATTTTACTATTAACTAAATTGCCAATAGACTCTTGTGTGCCATCTGCTAGAGAAACAACAGTACTTCCGATGACACATTTACCGCTCCCATTTGGACCAAGAACTACATTAAAAGTATCATTAAAAGGAATCTCTGTTCGTTTTGCAAAACTCTTAAATCCATGCAGGACAAGTTTATTTATCTTTGTAATATTTCCACCTTATGATACGTTACAATTTCATTTTGTTAATAAGCGTTTTGATTCAATAGTATATGCTTTCGCTTGTTTAAGTAATTTAGCAAGTTTTATGTAAATTTTGTTTTACATAATTCATATGCTTCATATTTTAAATAATCACAATATACATCATTTTCCTGTGCTATTGCAAAATTATAATAACAAACTCCAAAGAATGGCGCCATAGCTTGTTCACCAGGAATGGTGGAAACTGATCCAACTCCTACTCTAGTAATATGGTCACAAATAGTAATATCTCCTTTTTCTATTGCTAATTTCTCAAAACAATCATTACTTTGTATATGTTTACAAATTTCAATAGTTCTATCAACACACTTGTTTTGCATGCATACTTGATCTTTGCAGTGGAAATCTGATGAGCATTCCATACAAAGACCAAGTAATCCTTCATCAAAACGATGGTTTATGCATCTGTGTGTATCTAATGGGCAATAATTCCATTCAATATTTTGTTCAACATAATAATCACATACTAATCCTTGAAATCCATCAATACTAATAAAAGAATTCTGGTTACAACAAACTTCACTAGTTTCTATTAATTCAATCCAGCTCGCATGACAAATCCCATAAACGCACTCAGTGCCTAGTGGGCAATCTATATCCCTATAACAAACATCACCTATTTCTGCTTTGAATCTTGGTTTAGTAGTTCCTGTGAGATTTAATTCAAACTCTGGAAGTCCATGGCAGTCTTCATTACCTAAGAGGATAGTGAACGGAAGTGTTTGTAAGTAATACTTATTAATTTCCTCAACTTCAGAAAAGTTGCACACAGCAGTCATTCCTTTTAAATTTTCAAGTTCTTGATTAAGTGGTTTATATACTATCTCCGTCATATACTCTTCTCCCCACTTACCAATACTACCAATAATTATAGTTGCAGGCTTTAGGTGTAATGAATACATAAGAACACCTAATTCACATGATTTGTTCACTGAAAAGGTGACATTTGAAGTTAATGTATTACCTAATAATCCCTGAGAAGTAATTTGTTGATATGTTGCTGGTATGCATGTTTTCATTTTTTCCAAAAAACAATCGGTAGTCTCACATGCTGTTTTAGATTTATTTGTTAATTCATTGTTATTTGCTAATGGATCTGTAATATTGTCTAAGGTATCAGTGTAATTAATTTGTAGATTCTCACGATGTGCTTTGCATATTTGTAATTCTTCATTGCATATAGTAATGGCTGTGTTAAATTGGGCAATACTTGACTCTATTTCTTCAATTTCTTGCGTAATACTCTCTATATCTTTATACTCTGGTTGGTTTACTGGTGCACTACATTCACTCGTATCAAACTGACAGTTTGTACATTTCATCATGCCACCACTAAATCCAAGGATGTTACATGGTATTTCTTTGTGGGTATCGCATTGTTCTCCTTCTTCAAGAATGCCGTTTCCACAAATAGCAAATAACCCTAAATGACTACACCCTTCTTTCCACCATTGCCAATCTTTAAACCATGATTCCTGTCCCCATCTCTCGTAGTAATGAATACACAAATCAGTTGGTACATTTCCTGTGATAGTCAATTCAGGAGTATATAATAAAAAAGTTCCAAAAAGAAATAGTGTGAAAACTATTATGGTTTGAAATCCAAGTTTTTTTGTTTCTGAATTTTTCATTGCTCCTTATGACATAATGTATTCTATACAATATGGTTCTCCGTAATCTTCAGGTTTACAGTATATCTCTGTACATGTTTCAACATTATTATTCCCATCATAAAAACAAATATTACATCCATCGTTCCACTTAATACAATTTTCTAAATAAAGTTCTGTAAGATTGCCAGAACTATTAATACTAATTTCGCATTCATTCAGCTCAATCATGCATTGTGTATGCTCTTCAGAAAGTGTTGAACGTAATTCCTTTAATTCTATAAGTTTATTTTCTGTTTGAAGTATTATGTCATAATTAACTTCATCAGGAATATCACAATTACGTACATCCCACATGCAATCATGAGTACATTTCATATTTCCTCCTTGCAACCCAATGAGTGAACAACTAACGATTTCATTTGTATCACATTGTTCACCAGGTTCTAATATGCCATTTCCACACAGAAATTCTTTCTCCTTAAGATTTTGCTTGTTAAAATCATAACAATGGTCTTTCCACCATTGCCAATCATTAAACCATGATTCCTGGCTCCATCGTTCATAATAAGTTGTACATGTTTCACTTTGAATAGCATGACCTGTAAATTGTAAAGGCATTGTCGCAAAGAATCCTATGGTGACAAAGAGAGCAAACCCTCCTAAAACAAGCAGTTTGTGTAATTTTTCATCCATCTTGTATTCCATGCACTCCACAATATATAAGGTTTTCGTGAAGCTAAGGTATTAAGAATACTAATAACCTGATTTGTACCTCATTGAGTACTAAAATCCTCTCAAACTTTTCTGGGCGCTCTTAGTAACTAACTTTTTGTATGATTGCCAGCTTTTTCGAAAGTAAACATTGTACTGTGCATGATTATAATATTTCTTAAGAAATGCAACAGTGACAGGATCAGAAGGATATCCAGAACCGAGATTAATATTAATTTTTTCTTTAATGGCAGTAATTGCTCTATCGCGCGTTACTTTTGCAAGAATTGATGCTGCACTAACCACTGCATACTTTGCATCTGCTTTATGCTCTGAAATAATCTCACATTGCTTTATTAAATTCATTCTAACAAATGCATTATATGCTTCTGCATTATTTGATGGCAAATCTAAAATAACGGTGCTTGGTTGTAATTTATTGATAATCATTGCAGAATGCAGTCCTTCAAGAGTATTAAGATTAAGGTTTGGTGATGCAAGCGCTTCATCAATTTCTTTTGGGCTTAATGATATAATATGATGTTTCAAAAATTTAGCTGACACAATGGCATCATAAAGCGTTTCTCTTCGTGCAGGTGTCAATACTTTCGAATCTTTTACTCCCATCCTCTCAAGAAGAGGGATATCTTTCTCTTGCACCATAACTCCTGCTAAAACTAACGGTCCCACAACTGGTCCTCTTCCAGCCTCATCAATCCCTGCAATGTGTTTCATGTTTGTTCAAAAACATGGTTGTTAATAAGTCTATCTGTTGTAGATTTCATATTTTTAGATTAAATTAGTGATAAATTGGTGACAAAACTCCTTTTTTTGGATACTTACTCGAGATTTTAGATGTTTTTGTAGAAACATTTATAAAGAAGTAATTGTAGGATTATAACTATACTAGTTCAAAAATTATATTTTCCTAGGAAAGAGGTGTATGATATGAAATTATTCCGAAGAAACAAGCGGGGTTCGCTCTCGCTTTCAATGGAGGCAATAGTAATTCTCATTTTAGCGGTAGTCATGCTTGGTCTTGGACTCACGTTTGTACGGACAATGTTTGGTGATATAACAACAAGAGCACGTACTGCAATTGATGTAGCAGATTTATCTGCACAGCCAAATGAAGGTGATCCAATCGTTTTCAGTCCAAGTTCTCCGGAAGTACGTGAGGGAAGATCAGTTCAGGTGCAAGTAGGATTCTACAACTCACATCTTGAAAATGAAGAGTGGATGCTGAGAATTGAAGCCGAGGGTGATAAGTGTGGTGGCTTAAGGGATGATTTTGAAGATTGTGTATATAATGGAATAAATGTTCTTTATAATGACCTTGAATTTAGTCTTGAGAAAGACCAAGTAGTTGGTTGGAATATAATTTTTGAGGCAGGACAATCAGTCGATAGAGGTGCGTCAACCCCTTATTTATTTACAGTAAAGTTCTGTAAACCTGATGGTGATGATTGTGGCACGCCTGTATTTCAAAGGGAAATAGTCCTAACGGTACGGAGATAGAAACCATGGCAAAAACAAAAAAGAAATTAACACTTTCAGAAGAGTTCGAAATCCTTAAACTTGTTCTTGACAAGTTTTTATGGATTGCAACCTTTATGTTGCTCTATGGTGCATACATGACTATCGTTCTCGATGATTTTGTAGGGAGTGTTTATTTCTTCCTTTCGGGAATCTTTGTGCTTATTGTATTCATGCTTGTACTCATTAAGGAATACGAAATCTCTAAATAATTTTTTTCTTCTTTTTTTTAC
>JBLKOW010000022.1:0-14445 GCA_047603135.1 Candidatus Woesearchaeota archaeon
TTAAAACTCTGTAAGGTTAATAAATTACTTTTTCATTACCTTTGCCACATTTCTTAACACAACAACCTTTTTAAGACGACTGTGATTTAACCTTACTATGCTCAATGAAAAAGCAAAAGAACATTTAGAATCACAGCAATATCGTGTTGTGGGAAGTCACTCGGCTGTAAAAGTATGCCACTGGACTAAAAGTATGCTTAAGGGTGATGGCGGTTGTTATAAATTGACATTCTATGGCATTATGTCGCATCAATGTATGCAAGCAACGCCTTCAATTAGTTGTGCGAATCGGTGTGTATTTTGCTGGAGAGGGTATAAAGCTCCTGTATCTAAGACGTGGAAGTGGGATGTTGATGATCCTGAGATGATTGTTGAAAAGAGTATTGAAGCACATCACAAATTACTTACGGGATATGGTGGACATGAACGCGTTAATTCAGGCATGTATGAACAGTCAAAGAGTGCAAAGCATGTTGCACTTTCACTAACGGGCGAGCCAATCACGTATCCTAAAATTAATGAAATGTTAAAAGTGTATAATAAAAAGGGTGTCTCGACATTTTTAGTGACAAATGCACAGTATCCTGAACAAATAAAAAACCTGGAGCCTGTAACTCAACTGTATCTTAGTATTGATGCACCCACTAAAGAATTATTAAAAGAGGTTGATAATCCTCTTTTTGAAGATTATTGGGAACGTTTTATTGGTTCAATTGAAGCTGCACGCGATAAAAAACAGCGAACAACTGCTCGGCTTACGGTAATTAAAGGATTAAATGATGTTCTTCCTGAAAAATATGCTGACTGGCTTAAACTTGGAAATTTTGATTTTGTAGAGATTAAAGGATATGTTTTCGTTGGCGCTTCACGTCAAAGACTCTCGATTGATAACATGCCTATGCACGAAGAAGTTGTGGCATTTGCCCGCGAAGTTGAGAAGCATTTGCCTGGTTATGAAATGATGTCGGAGCATATCCCTTCACGAGTAGTGCTTCTTGCTAAGAAAGATAGATTCTTTAAAGATGGTGCATGGCATACATGGATTGATTTTGAAAAGTGGCATGAATTAATGAATACACTTCCAGATGATGCAAGAAATAATGTAACTGTGGAAGATTACATGACGCGAACACGTGCACGTACTGGAATAAGTGGGAAGGGAACTGCTGATTATGTAAGTCCTATGCAAAAGAAACGAATGCGAAAAGAGCATGCTGAGATTGAGAATTGAAACTAATTAATGTAGATCTGTATTCTTATTAAAAATCTTATTTGTGAGATGATAAACATAGTTTGGCATTTCAAAAAACTTGTTTATCAGGATGAATTATCGAGAGTTGAATTTTCTTTATTTACTATACTTTGATACATACCGCGATATTGCTACTGTACTAATAATTACAGCTGCACTACATACTGCAAGTGGCTCTAAAGTATCTTGAGGAACTGGAGTGTATTCTCTTTCTGGTTGCTGGATATAGGCAACAAAACGTGATGCTTCATCTGGATTAAATGGCATTTCTGTTTGTGTTTGATTTTCTGTTCTTTGTGGTTGATTTACAATATCATGTAATTGCTCATTCTTTGCAGTCTTATGATTCGTTCCTTGCATAAATCCTGGTTTCATATGTATTCCTCCATATATTCTCTTTATAGTTCTGTTTGATTAGTTCTTTAAATCTTTTTATATTATAGAATAATAACTCCAATAATACCTATAATTCCTGCTGCGACAAGATAATACAACAGAGGGAATGCTACTTTTCTAATGATAAATCCTTCTTTTCCAAGCAATCCAACTGTTGCAGCTGCAGCAACTATGTTGTGAATGCTGACCATATTTCCAGCAGCTCCACCCACTGCCTGAAGTGCAACGAGAAATCCAGGATTTACTCCAATATGTTGTCCAATTGTAAATTGAAAGAGTGCAAATGTCATATTGCTAATAGTGTTGCTTCCTGCAATGAATGCACCAAATGCTCCAAGAAATGCTGCAAGGATAGGCCATAATTGTCCAGTTATTTCAGCAAGTGCTTGCGCTAGAATGATTGGCATGCCTGCAATATTTGCATCGTTAATTCCTGAATTAATAAATATACGAACCATAGGGACTGCAACAAGCATCGCAGTGCTTGCTTTTAGAACAGTGAGTCCAGCTGAACTAAAGGCGTGTTTAATTTGGTCTTTTTTCATAACGTACAGAAACATTACGAGAACTGATACTACGATAAGAACAAAACCAGGCACATACATTAAGCGTAGTGATGCGTTTATACCTGTGCCAAGAATATTGATAAATGGGATTTCTGCTGATTGAAGCCATCCATTAATTGCTGTTCCTTGCATACGTGTCATGAGTAAAAAAAGACCTACAAGAATGTATGGGAGCCATGCTTTTTTGAGTGTCATATGTCTTGGTGCATTGGTATGAGGGATTTTAACTGTTCCGAACCAATATTTTGGCCATTCTTTTTCAGGGGGGAAGTCC
Organism: Candidatus Woesearchaeota archaeon; assembly: GCA_047603135.1. GTDB lineage: Archaea > Nanobdellota > Nanobdellia > Woesearchaeales > JACJVV01 > JACJVV01. The sequence continues at coordinate 2,489 of JBLKOW010000022.1, forward strand.
CATGGTTTTTCATCTTTAGGAAGAAATATTTTATATCGAGCAAGTGTTATGGTAATACCAAGACCAATTAATCCGCCAAGAAGAGCAGTGAATTCAATACCTAGCATATAGTTAATGAATATTGAAGGGATAGCATATGCAAGTCCTGCGGCTAGTGCAAATTTCCATAATGCAAGTCCTTCAGTAATGGTTTTATTTTTCCCAAAGTATTTTGTTAGAACCATAATTAATATTAGTGGAAGAAACATACCGATGATCCCATGAATAATTGCGACATATAATCCAATTTGAGATAAAAATTGTTCATACGAAAGCCCAATGCTTGCTGCGTATGCAGTTACTTCTGCAGATTGCTCTAGGCCGCGGTGCACTCCAATAATAATTGGTGTTCCAAGCGCGCCAAATGATACCGGTGTACTTTGTATGATGAGCATAATAGCTACTGCACCTAAAGCTGGAAACCCAACTGCCACAAGAAGTGGAGCTGCAACTGCTGCTGGTGTTCCAAATCCTGCAACGCCCTCAAGGAACGCTCCAAAAGAAAATGCAATAATGATTGCTTGTACACGCCTATCTGGAGATATGTGCATAAATCCTTCTTTAATTTTTGCAAGTGCTCCACATTCTTTTAACGTGTATAATAGGAGAAGTGCACCAAATACTATGTATAATATTTCAACAGCAATAATAATTCCTTCAAAGATTGATGCAGTGATTACAGCTTCTGGCATATTCCATAAAAAATATCCAGAAAGGATGGTTAAAACGAGTCCGATAGGCATTGCTTTTACTGCTGGCATTCTAAAGATAACAAGAAGAATAAATATAGTGATAATGGGTACTGCTGCAATTATTGCGTATAGTGCAAGGTTCATAGGGAAATGTGGATGGCTGATGTTTAAAAATGTATTGCTGTTAATTTTTGTAGAATTAATCTTTATTTAATATAAAACGTTATGCACGAGTGAGTATGCTGTCTTTGCTTAAGACTTCTTCTGCGAGAAGTGCATCAGTTATATTAATCATAGTAACATTACTATCAATGTTATCGTCAAATCCAATACGAGGGCAGGCAGTATTTACCCATTGTTGAACAAATGGGAAGTCAAGTAAATTATTTCGCTCAAGGGTGTCACCAATAAAAATATATACTTTTTTCTTAGGGTATTTTTCTTGTAATTTCATACCAATCTTAAACTGTTGTTGACCCCATTTTAGTGTTACAAATAATCCTATGTTTTCTGCGTTTATGAATTTCATGAGCCCTCCTCTATATTTTCGCAGGATTGGTTTTCCATGTTCTTCATCAAGAATGCGCATTTCATCTCCTACGGGATCATAAATAACAACATCACGATATTTCTGTTCATCTTTTTGAACAAGCACGAGCGCTCGTGGATGAAATAAACCATCACCAATATATAAGAATACATCTGGCTCAATTTCATGTTTATAGTTTGATTTGTAGACATCGCATCCAAGTATTTGGAATTTTGCATCAGTTCTATCTGGCTTTGAACTTACAATAGTTAACCCTGCTTCTTCGAGTTGTTTTATAACTGTTTCAAGACGTTCTACAAATTGAATTGCAGCATAGAGTCCTACTACTTTATATTGCGAGAGGTGCTTAATCGTTTCCTCATTTAATTTAACATCAGCGTCGTAATTTGCATTAATGAGCATACTGTCCATTTAGCCCCACCCCTCCTTTTTACGAAAGCGGTTATGCCCCCACTGAACAAACAAATCAACTCCGATTTTGTCAAGTCCAACAGGTGTATCGCACGCACCAAAGCAGGTTGCAGGATAAATTGCAACGAGCGCGCCTGTTTCTTTTTGAATGGTATCAACAATCTCTTGTGCACGTGTTTTTAGTCCATCAGGTAGTTGAATCATGACTTTTGTGTAGTTTTTTTCTTTAACTCGTGTAATTACGCGTTCAAGCTCTAAATCGTACGTATATTTTGTCATGGTTTTGTTGTTTTAGAATGGTTTAAAAGATTTGTGTATGTTGGTGTTATTTAATAAAATTAACTTGTGGTTTATTTCTAAATTCTTTATCTCCTGTAACAAATTCCATTTTATTTTCTACAGAAAATATATACCCTACTGCATCAAATAAAGAGATTGCGTTTTTTTTATGCTCATGATGGAAATCTACTGCTTTTTTTAGAATGTTTATATTTACTGTAATAGTATATGGTTTGAATTTTCTTAGCCAGTATTCTGCAGTTCTTTTATCATATTCTTTAATTAGTGTTTTATAAAATTCAACAAGTGTCCAGTCAGTTATAACAAAATTTGAAAGTACTACATCTAAATATTTTTTGTTGCCTTTCATAATTTCCCATAGTGCATATGTGTCAAGGCAGTACATTTAATCGACCCTCAGTTCATCTCGTGCTTCTTTGATTATTTGGTTTGTACTTTTAAGATTTTTTTTACTAAAGCCAAAAAGGTCTTTCAAAGGATTTTCTTTTTTTATGATATCTATGAAGACTTCTTGTCCTTCATTTAGATCCATTTTTGTTAATTCATCTTTAGGTATTAAGATACCATATGAATTTCCCCATTTTTTTAGTTTTGCTGTTAACATTGTCTTTCACAAATATATAATTATACAAAATGTATAACTAATTTATAAAATTTTGTGAAGTTGAGAAAATTAATGTTGTTTTTTAGTAAAACTCTTTTTGGATTGTTTTTCGCACATCTATAATTTCATCATGAGTTATTCCGTGGCCACCTTGGTATATAAGTTCATGCACAGTTGCACCTGATTCTTTTAGGTAGGATATAAACTTTCGAGTTTCTGCTGCAGGAATCATAGTGTCTCCTTCACCAAGAGTAATTATTATATTTGCTTTAGTGCTTAGTTTTGTATCAAGTACTTTCATGGGATGCAAAAGTACTGCATGTGAAATAAAATGAGGATAGAGCTGAATAAGCGCACCAATCATGTTCGCACCATTTGAATATCCTAGAAAAATAACGCGCTCATACTCTTTGATTTTGTCTTGCAAGAAATTATATATTTTTTCGCCTTCTTCCTTTACATTTTTTATGTCAAATACATTCATAGCAGTTCTTCTGAAAAATCGAAGCATCCCTTGTTCCTCGACTTCACCACGCAAGGATAGAATACTTGCAGATGTATCGATTTCTTGAGTAAGGGGAATGAGGTCAAATTCATTTCCTCCTGTCCCATGAAAGACAACGTATAATGTCTTGTTTCCTTCAATTTTGTGGAATTTCATAGTGTGTGAAGCCTCTTTTTAATTTCTTGTGCAATATCAGTATGTTGTTTTGGAACACGCAGTTCACTTCCAAGTTCTTTTTCATCAATAAACATACCTGGTCCTGTTGTTGCTATTTCAAAAAGGAGCATTTCATGTGTTCTAAAATAGATTGATTGAAAATATTCTCTGTCAACTATTTCGGTTGCATTATATCCTAGTATGTGAAGTTCTTTTTGCACATGTTTTTGTTCATTATCTGGGACTTGAAATGCAAGATGATGTACGGTTCCTGCACCAGGTACATGAGGGGCTTCATTATTTTCCACAATATCAACATATGAATCTTGATTTTGCGCTTTATAGCGGTGAATATTTTCCTCACTTTTTTCGTGTGTATATGAAAATTCTTTTAGAAGACTTTCTACTGCATCTTTTTTAGGAACATATAACTGAATTGAATATAATCCTTTAATTGCATGTTCTTTTAATAGTGGTGCAGAAGGCAGGGTTGATTTTGTAACTACAAGCTCAATTTCTAATCCTGCATTGTCGCTAAATGATATTGTTTTATTTCCAAAGCGTGTAAATGTATCTATAGCGATTGATTTTTTTTCTAAGCGTTCTTTCCAAAAAGTGTATGATTCAGGTGAAATTGCGAATCCTAGTTTTCTGATTTCATTATTGCCATGTCGTCCAGCTCCAATTCCTTGATATGGAAAAAATGTTAGAAGTGTTCCTGGACTTCCTTTATCATCTCCATAATATAAATGATAGGTGAATGGATCATCAAAGTTTACTGTTTGTTTAACAAGTTTTAAACCTAATACTTCTCTATAAAATACTACATTATCTTCGGGGCTTTCACAGAGCATTGTTATGTGATGAATTCCAGATATGGTGTTTAGTGCTTTTTGATATTTTTTTTGCTTTTCCATACGTATATTACTGAATAGTTCTTTATATAATCTGTGAAAGATATGTATGTTTTTTAGTTTAGTTACTTGCTTAAAATCAATACTTTTAAATAATTGATAGTTATTATCATTAATATGCCTAAACAATCGCGTAAAACAAAACAAAAAGAAGTACTGCTTAGTGAGCTCAAACAGTTTCGGACGTTTTTTACTGCTGAAGATTTATATGAGCGTATTCAGAAAAAGAATCCTTCAATAGGTATTGCAACAGTATATCGTTTCTTGAGAGATATACGAAATGAAGGTCTTTGCCATTCGTATGTTTGTGGCAAGCGAACAATTTACTCGCAAAGCAAAGATAATCATTGTCATTATATTTGTACACGGTGCGGTAAGATGGAACATTTTCACGTTGATAATATCGATTTTATCCGCTCAAAAGTAAAAGGAAGTATTACTCACTTTCAGGTTGATGTGTATGGTATTTGTGATGCTTGTTTAGAAAAAGAAAAGTGATTTTTTAGATTTTAAGTATATTTGGTATCTTTTTTTATTCTCATGATAGTTTCATGCTTCGCAGTTTTTTAGTTGTGTGCGTACTTTTTCTATGTCGAATCCTTTTCCAATGAAAACAAGTGCAGTTTGTTTCTTTTCATCAGGTTTCCATTCTTTGCCCACAAAAAGCTCACGTGATCCCACATATTGCAAAACTAGTTTTTTATCTTTCATTGGATTATCGCTTGCGAGTGAAGATTTATCAAATTGAATAATTCCTTTCCCACGAACAATTTCACGAGGCAGGTTTTTCCAAAACTCTTGAAACTTTTTGTAATCAAATGGTTTATCTGTTTTAAAGAAAAGCGTTTCAACATATTCATGGTGGTGGTGATGCACTTTTTGTTTTTTATGAGAACAGCATGAATGATCATGATGGTGACTGCATTCATGAGTATGTTTATGCTTATGGTTTTTATTATGCTTACAGCAAGAATGTTTTAATTCTTTTTTTGTTTCGTTTTTGGCTGATTGGTGTGGTTGATTTTCTTTAGTGTGATTTTGTTCGTCATGATTATGTTCATAATGATTATGTTTGTCATGACTATGTCCTTCATGATTATGGTGAGTCTGCGTACTATCAGTTTGTTCTTCATGAGTATGTCCTTTATGATCATGCTCTTCAATCTCAAGTTCAGCTATAGAACTATGGTCATACGTAGAACTGTCAAGAATAATCTTTAGATCAAGGTCTTCATTCATATCATAAATAACTGCCTTGGGAAGTGCGTTCTTAAGAACGCGATGCAAAAGAGGAATTCGTTTTTCTTTAACAAGATCTGTTTTAGTTAGGATAAGAAAGTCAGCATACATGACTTGCATGTAGAGCGTTTTAGGATATTGTTCAAGATTGTCGCCATAATTAACTGCGTCAATAAGACAGATGATTGCATCAAGACGTATTCTGTCATCGAGTGTATTATGGATAAAGGTGCTTGCAAGAGGTACTGGATCAGAAAGACCAGATGCTTCGACAATGATATAATTGATATCTTTTTTATGTGAAATTAATTTTTCAACAGCTGACATTAAATCAGTTCGCACGACACAGCACATACATCCATTACTCATTTCAACAATGTCTTCGTCATTAGTTTCAATTATTTGACTTTCAAGGTTTACATCACCAAATTCGTTGACAATTAGACCAATCTTTAAGTCAGATCTTTCTTTTATGATTTTGTTAATAAAGGTACTTTTACCTGAACCAAGAAAACCAGTAATAATTGCGATAGGTATTTGTTTGTTGTTAGTTACGTTCATATTTTGGAGGTATGGGTTTTGTTTAAAAAACTTGTTGATTATAATTATCAATAATAAGATATTATTTTGAAAATGTGTTTTATGCACCAATAATTTGAATTTTTTAAGTAATATTTTTAAGTATAATGATTTAAGGCTATGTATGAAAGCAGTAATAGGAGCAGGTCCAGCAGGCTCATACTATGCATCTCAAGAAAAAAGTCAGGATGTACATCTTTTTGAGGACCATAAAAAAATTGGCACGCCAGTTGCATGTACAGGGATTGTAACTGATGCAATTGAAGGATTTTTGAAAGTTCCTCGTCGTTTAGTGGTTAGCAAAATAAAACAGTTTAAGATTATTGCACCAAATGGAAAAGCGACGTATGTTGATCTTAAGAAGACAAATAAAGTTATGGATAGAGCGCGTTTTGATCAATATGTTTTTGAAAAAGCAGTTGATAACGGCGCTCATGTTCATTTAGGAGAATCTTTTCGAGGCTATCGCACTATTGGTAAAGGCCTATATCGAATGAAAACTTCTAAACGCTCGTACGATGTGCCTATGATAGTAGGGGCTGATGGGCCAAAGAGTAGTGTTGCACGCTCTGCAGGATTATATGGCAAGCGTCAGTTTGTTCAAGGGTGGCAAGCACGATGTAAATTTCCTGAACTTGAAAATGGTGTTACTGAAATTCATTTAGGTCTTGGTGAATTTTCGTGGGTAGTGCCTGAGGATGATAAAATTGCACGGGTTGGAGTGATTGGATATAATAATGCCGCTTTGAAACGCGATTACAAAAAACTTCTTGGTGCAAGTAAAATTATTGAAGATCAATCAGGTATTATTCCACTTTACAATCCGAAACAAAAGATACGAAAAGGTTCAGAGGATATTTTCTTGCTTGGTGATGCTGCAACTCATGTAAAAGCTACAACGTATGGTGGAATAATTTATGGGATGATTGCTGGAAAATATCTTGCAGAGGATAAAGAAACATTTGTAAAGAATGTAGATAAAAAACTTTCAAAAGACTTATGGATTAGTTTAAAGATGCGTGAATATATGAATCATATGTCAGAAAAACAAGCTAATGATTTGATTACTATTTTTCAAAAGAAAACAAATAATGATATTCTCGCAGAACATGATCGTAATTTTCCAAGCAAGTTTGTGGTACAATTACTTATGAAAGAAGCAAAATTATGGAAATTAGGATTTGATATATTTAAGAATAAATTAAAGTCACGGTGATTTATAATGGAAAAATTACTTGGAAAATATCAGCATTACAAAGGCAAAGAGTATGAAGTAATTGCTATAGCGCGTCATAGTGAAACGCTTGAAGAGATGGTTGTATACCGTGCGTTATATGATGTGCAAGAAGGGAATTCTAATGTGTGGGTTCGTCCTAAGAATATGTTTTTTGAAATGGTACAAATAGATGGAACTTCAGTTCCACGGTTTAGTAAGATTGAGTAAATTGGTTTAACTTTTTTCGTTTACTCTATTGATTTTATGTGACCATCAGGAAGGAATTGTTCTTCAGCTTTTTTGATAGGGAATATCCATATGCCGTTTTCTTGTACGACAGTTCCATCAACATATATTTTTCCGCCAGGGCTTTTTCCTTTTTTTCGTAAGTCACAAACGATATCCCAGTGGAGAGGACTTTTATTTAATCCGCCACCTTGTGACAATAAGAACGGATATGCGTTACCTAATGCAATGTGAAATGTTCCTCCAATCTTTTCATCAAATGAAATATTTTTTGCATATTTTTTGATTTTATAATTTGTGCCGACTGCAAATTCACCAATTTTTTTTGCTCCTGGAAGTTTTAAGAGTTCTTGTACTACTGATTCATTTTTTTTGGCTGATATATGTGTGACTTTTCCTTTCTTAAATTCAAGCCGTATCTCTTTTATCTCGATTGCATTTTTTATAATTGGAGCATTGAATGTTATATATCCCTCAGCAGAATCTTCAATAGGTGCATAGAATACTTCCCCACCAGGCATATTAATGTGTCCATCTTCTATATATCCTCCTCGTCCTTCGAGTGAGAATGTGAAATCAGTTAATGCAGGTACGACAATACGAATCTGATTTCCGTTGTCAAAGATTTCTTTTATTTTTTGCATATGTCTGTTTTCTTTTCGCCAGTCGATGTTTGTTGATCTGTAGAGATAGTTAGCATATTTCTCCTCGCTCATTCCTGAGAATTCCGCTTGTCCTTTACATGGCACTTCCGCTAATACCCATTTCATAGCAGGACGGTCTTTTCCATCTCCTAACTTATATTGTACAATTTCACTCACGATGTATGTATTGAAGTGTGCAATCTTTTCTGGGGTCGTGTTGTTTAAATAAATAGGATCAGATAGTGAAATAATTTCTATCATTGATTGCGACTTTTTCATTTTTGAAAGAATGTAGTTTTTTTCTTCACTAAGTTTTTGTGGATTGTCTTCTTCAATTAAGGCTTTTCTTTTTTTAAGATTAAATAAATATACTATAGCATATGCACCTAATTCTTCAATTCTTTTGCATAATAACTTAATGAACCATTCATGTGTATCTTCAGCATATATGAAAACAGTTTCATTCTGCTCAATAGTAAGAGAATATGTTAACAAAATATTTGCTAGTTGTTGTGATTTTCTCAGCATACCTTTTTTCACAAAAAGGTTTTTTTAAAAAGATTTTGAATATTAGAAATATATTTACTCAATTTCCAATTTTGTACGGTTTTAATTCAACTACGCTTGGTCCACGTGAATAATCTATTTTAAATGAGGGTGACATGGAATCTCTCATACCGTCAATATATGGCTTTTCTCCAAGCGGAGGTCTTAAATCATAATTACTCTGGTATTCGCGCATGTATGTTGGATTAGCAGGTGTATTTGTTCTTGCTGTACCTGGAAGAAGTGAATCGATGGATGAATTGTTCAGTGAGGATTGGTCTTTACCAGCTTTCGCTACCGCAGTATCTATTAATTGTCTTGTTTTCTCATTTAGTATGTCATATTTTAAATCCATGCTGAGAAAGTTCTTTTTTGGTTTATAAATGTAATTGTTTTTGGTTTGTAAATTACTTCTCTTGATTTTTTGAATTCTTCTCATCTTTCATAATGCTTTTAAATAGTTGTAAGGTCTATTTTTTAGGTGATACAATGTTAAAAGAAGGAGATACTGCGCCGAATTTTAAACTTAAGGATGCACATGGAAATGAGCATTCTTTGACTGATTTTAGAGGACGAAAAGTAGTTTTATACTTTTATCCAAAAGATGATACACCAGGATGTACCATCGAGGCATGTTCATTTCGTGATGATTATGACAAGTATACAAAACAAGGTGTTGCAATAATAGGTATAAGTGCAGACGAAGCTGACTCACATAGTAAGTTTTTAGAGAAGCATAATCTACCTTTTTTGCTTCTTTCCGATCTTGAGCATGAAACTATAAAGCAGTATTATGCATGGGGTGAGCAAAACTGGTTTGGAAAAATTCGGCTTGGTATTCTGCGCATGACTTTTATTATTGACGAGCAAGGAAAAATAATGAAAGTATTTCCAAAAGTAAGCGTTGATACACACAGCAAAGAGATATTAGAATTCCTAGAAGCTAAATGATTTTTGTTTTTTTTACATTATTTATTTGTATATTATTTATTGTACTTTTCTTATGTATAAGAAGGTCTTTTTTTATTCCTATCTCTGCTGATCTTTTATATTACCTATACCTAATTTGATTGGTATAATGTTTCATTTTTGTTAAGAATAGTGGATTAATTAGTCCAAGGATTTTTTCAGCATCGGATATATCTTTAATACCAATTTTTCCGTAGTAAAGTTTTTGCAAGTCACCGCCATTTGTAAGGTATTTCTTAACTTCAAAATATCCTTTTAAGTAAAGGTGATCTTTTGTAAATGCGCCTGGGAAGAATGTATTACTAATACCTCTTTTAGCACGCATTGTTATTTCAAAGGCATTATCTTTACCTACATAGGGGAGTAAATAATTATATGTTTCTCTAAATGTGCATTGGATTGCTTTATGCACTGCAATAACACGTGCTGCATACGTTTTAATGGTTGCTTTTGTTAAACAGTTGTTGAGCTCTTCATTAAGGACTGCTAGTCCTTCTTCTGTTTCAAGATACCCACTCATGCCTTGAGCAAATATTTTATACGGTTGCTGTGAGCCATTTTCATGGCGCACAATATGAGTTCCAATCTCGTGAACAATTAGTCGTGCAATAAATTTTTTAGTAAAAAAAGTATCTTTTTTAATCCATAATGTTTTTCGTGTCATATCGACGCACGCACGTGCAACCATATTTTTCTCACGAACATTCCAAGAGCACTTGTATTTTTGCATTGCGTATGTTAGGTGTACTACTGCTTCACTTGTTGCGATATATGTTTTTTCGGGTACATCATGAAGTTTAATGAGTTTCCATGCATATCGTACTAATGCATCATCAGGAGAATCGTATAAGTTAATTGAGCGTTCGGTAAATCTTGTTGTACCAATTGCTTGCATCATTTCAATTATTTTAATCAATTCATTTCGCTTTTCATTGAAAATACGAGAAATAGGTGAGGGCTCTATTTTAAGTTGTCGTAATTCTCCTTTATATTTTTCTAGTTCAGGAGATGGTTTTGGATACTTGAATGTAGGGTTATACGTTTCACTTCGAAAGAATTTTTCTCGCTCTTCCTCTAAATTTAAAGGTGCGCAGGGAATTGTAGATAACTTTTGTGCAATTGAATACAAAGTATTATCTGTTTTTTTATAGGTATCCATAGGAATCACGAGTCAAATTTAGATATTAATATAGTAAATAGTATACTAATATATAAATATTTTGTTCATTTCTCCTGTTTTGCCAGAAATATGCTATACAAGGCTCCATAATCCTTTTGCAGTTAAGTAAAGCATAAATGCAAATGAAATCCACTCAGAGTGTATGCCTGTACTAAGAAAAAGTGCATAATATGCCCCATGAAAAAAATCAAGCCATGAGAATAACGACCCTATTCCACCAAGTATAATGAAAATTAAGCCTTTGATGATAAGATATATAGCAACATACCACAACCATCTTTGGGGGAACCAATCTCCAAGCCAAATAACGAGTACGCAGATTAAGTCACCAATCCCAAGGATTTTTCCTCCTGCTCGCATTAACATACGTTAGGCAAAATCCAGTTGTTTTAAAAAACCTCTGTTTGTGTTTTATCAAATTTTTACTTTAGCTAAAAAATTGTTGCTTAGGTTGTAGAACAAGAAAAAAATGAGAAAAAAATAAAAAAATAATTTATTCAAATTTGCTCATAAGTGTTTCAGCAATTGAGATGACATACGCATCTGCTTCTTCACTTCCTCGCGTGGTGATGTGTATTAAAAAGGTATCTTTTGTAATCCACATGTTGTAAAAGTGAACATCAGGATCGTTGTGTTCTGCTCCGTAATCATCTTCATGATTCTTTCTGAATCTGCTTTGATCGCCAAATTCATCTTCACTTATAATTCCTGCTGCGCTTGATAATCGTAATGAGGAATACTGATAGGAACCATTTAGATCATGTGTATTTGTATACTTATTAAGTATGATGTGCAGTGTAGTGTTATCTAATCTTGGTATGGTGTAATTACACATACTAAATTCTGCAAGTGAGGAGTGTTCAGTTGTTTCATATACTTCAATTCTACATGAATCTTCTACAAGTGCAAGACCTAGTTCATCAATTTCTTGAGAAGTAAGGACTAATTCTTGCACAGTATTAATGCTAGAAGTTATTTCTGTTTCATTATTTTCAGTTGTAGTTTGCGTTGTGCCACATCCAGCTATGAACAAGCCTAATAGCAGTAATCCAAACATAATGTGTAGTTTGTTTGATTTCATATTTTCACCTAAATGACCCACTCCCCGCCCTAAAGGGACGGGGTATCTTTTGGGGTTGCTACGCAACCGCATGATGCGCTTGCTGA
>JBLKOW010000023.1:0-14012 GCA_047603135.1 Candidatus Woesearchaeota archaeon
TCTTTTGCATCATGACGGTAATCTGCAGTGATTGTTCCTGCAGCAATATTACATTTTTCGCCTAAAACTGAATGACCTATATAACAATGGTGCTTGGCTTTTGTAGAGGGCATTATAACAGAATCAACAATTTCTCCTCGTATATTGCATTTATCCATTATAATTGTGTCTTTTCTGATATATGCATGTGGTCCGATAATACAATTTTTTCCAATATATACAGGTCCTTCAATATAGGTGCCTGCTTTTATAATTGTGCCTTCTCCTATTATAACATTTCCTTGTATTATTACGTTTTCTTCAATTACTACTTTTTTATGGATCTGTGCTTTTTTTTGTCTAAGTAATTGTACATTTGCTTCAAGATAATTCCAAGGGTAGCCAATAGGAAACCATTTTTTTTGTATAGGTACTGTTTTAAAATCTTTATTCTTAAGAGCATATTCTTTAATAGCATCAGTTATTTCAAGTTCGCCACGTTTTGAAGGCTTAATTTTTTTAACATCTTCACAGAATTCTTTTTTCACAAAATAACATCCTATATTTGCATTATTACCTACAAATGTATCTGGTTTTTCGATGAGATCAACTACGCAATTATTTTTTTCTATGAAAACGCCGTACTGTGAAGGATTATCGACTTTTTTTGTTAGTGCTCCGTGTTTTTGATTTATGAGTGTTTTAATATCTTCTTTACTATAAAGGTCATCTCCATTCATAATTACTATTTTTTCCTCTGTGATATAAGGTATACATTCTAAAACTGCGTGTCCTGTTCCCTTTTGTTCTTTTTGCTCAACGTATGTTATTGATAAATCAGGATATTTATTTTCAAGATGTTTTTGTATCATTTCTTTTTTGTATCCTACTACAATAATTATCTTAGAAAAATGTTCTTTAAGGATATTGAGTGTGTAATCTATAATTGTTGTATCAAGAATAGGTAAAAGTGGTTTTGGTTTTGTCGCAGTAAGAGGTAATGTTCGTGTGGATTTTCCTGCACAAAGAAGTATTGCTTGCATTAGATTTCACCTATTTCACTTTGTAATAATTCCATGATTTTTGAGGCATATTCATTTGCCTTGTTTTTGTCTTGGTGTTCAACCATGATTCGGCATTTTTGCTCTGTACCGGAATACCGTACTAGAACTCTTCCACTTTTTTTAACTTCTTCTTCGTATTTTTTAATGTGGTAATATGATTCTAGTTTTTCTAAAGGTATTTTTTCTTTTACATTAACATTTATTAATGTTTGGGGGAAAAGAGGGATGCTTTTTCGCAGTTCAGATAGTTTCTTTTTAGTTTTGGTCATGTACTCTATAATTTGCAATCCTGCGATAATTCCATCACCTGTTGTTGAATAAGGATTAATAATGATATGGCCAGATTGTTCTCCACCTAATACGTACTTGTTCTTTTTCATTTCTTCAATGAGGTATTTGTCGCCTACTTTTGTTTTAATACATATAATTCCTTTTTTCTCAAGCCAGTTAATAATGCCTTGATTAGACATTATAGTTAGTACTACTGTATTTTGCGAGAGTTTATTTTCTTCATGGTACATTGCAGCTAGTAATGCTGTTATAGTATCTCCATCAAGAATTTCACCTTCCTCATCACACATAGTTATTCTATCAGCATCGCCATCAAGTGCAATCCCACATATTGCATTATGCTTTTTTACTAAGTCTTGTATTTTTTCTGGATGTAATGAACCACATGCTTCATTTATGTTAATGCCATTAGGTGTGTTTGCGTAAAGATGAGTTTGAAATCCACATTTTAAGAGAATTTGAGGAGCAATTTCATATGCTGCTCCATTTGCGCAATCAAGAACAATACTGCTCTTTGACTTATGCTTTATCGTTTTTTGTGCGTGGTTAATATATAATTCATTTAGATTATTGTTTGCTTTTGTACTTTTTTCTTCATCATTTACTTTTTGATTTATTTTTTGCTCTATCTTAGTATTTTCTTTTTCTTGTGTTGTTTGATTACTTTTTTTTAGATTTATGTTTAGTGGTTCTTTTTTTAGATATTTCCATATCTTTTCTTCAATTTGATTTTCAATTTCTTCATTTAATTTGTTTCCATGCGTGTCGAATATTTTAATTCCATTGTGGTTGTAAGGATTGTGAGAAGCACTAATAACAATGCCTGCTGGAGCTTTTAATGTTTTTGTAATATAAGCTATTGCTGGAGTTGTTGATACCCCAAGAGATATGACACTACCGTTTTTACTTTCTATGCCTTTTTTTAGATATGTGAGAATTACATCTCCACTTTCTCGTGTATCTTTGCCAATGAGGATTGTTTTATTTTTTGTATTAAGTACGTCAACTATTGCTTTTCCTGCTGCGTACATAACTTCGTTAGTAATAGGAAGTATCCCAGCAATTCCTCGAATTCCGTCAGTTCCAAATAATTTTTCTTTTTTCATTTTGGCTTAGTTTTTTCTATTTTTATAGTTAGTAATATATTTTAATACTAAGTTTTATTTTACCGTTACACTTTTTGCAAGGTTTCTAGGTTTATCAGGGTCGCATTTTTTTGCTAAGGCAAGATAATATGCTAGCAATTGGAATGGGATAATAATACTAATTGGTGAACTGAGCCCTGTATCTTTTATTTTAATCCATTCATCATATATGTCATTTTCTGTTTCACTTACTCCAATTAGGTATGCTCCTCGTGCCTTTAATTCATCAGCGTTTGCTTGTATGCGACTTTCAGTTGCTGTGGTATTAATGACAATGCATGGAGTATTTTTTTCGATAAGGGCAATTGTTCCATGTTTTAACTCTCCTCCGGGAAAGCCCTCGGCATGTATATAACTTACTTCTTTTATTTTTAAGGCTGCTTCCAGCGCTGTTGGATATGCTAAATCTCTGCCAATAATAAATAGGCTTTTAGCAGTATGAATTTTTTCAGCTATTTTTTTAATATTTGATCCGTTTTCTTGAATTAATGTTTTAACATGATTTTGTGCATACATTATTTGCTTTATACCTTCGTTCTTTTTTCCTACGCAGGCATATGCAAGGTATGTTAGCAACGATAGTTGGCTTGTATATGATTTGGTAGATAATACACTTATCTCTGGTCCTGCATTCATTAGTAATGTATGGTCTGCAAGTCGCATAACTGTAGACCCCATTACATTTGTTATTGCAATAGTTTTTACCCCTTTTTCTTGTGCTGTTTTCATTGCTTCTAAAACATCTGCAGTTTCTCCCGATTGCGATAATACTACCATTACTGTTTTATCTGTTAAAAATTCATGGTAATTACTAAATTCTGAAGCAATAACAACGTTGACGTGCTGTTTTGCTATGTGGGTAAATAAGTATGAGGCCGATACTGCTGCGTGATAACTTGTTCCGCATCCAACAAAAAATACTCCTACTGCTTTTTTTAGTATGCTTAGTGCTTTCTCAATTACGTGAGGAGGATGCATAATTGCTTTTTTGATTGTTTTTTCTTGCTCATGAATCTCTTTTATCATGAAATGTGGGTATGTGCCTTTTTTTGCTTCTTCTAAATTCCACATTATCTTTTCTTTTTTAATGTGCTCTTCTGTATATACGCCTGTTTTACCTAAACTCCATATTTGCGCGCCTTTTTTTGTTATGATGCCATACTGATTATCTTCTATATATGTTACTATGTTTGTGTGTTCTAAAAATGCTGGAACATCTGATGCAAGAAACATTTCATGTGAACCATGGCCAATAACGAGGGGTGATTCTCGTTTTGCAAAAAAAAGTCCTTCTTCATCTTTAATTAAAAAAACAACTGCAAAACTTCCTTTTAATTTATTTAATGTTGTTTGAATTGCTTTTTCTACATTACTTGTTTCAAGGTGATATGCAAATAGGTTTGCAATTATTTCTGTATCTGTTTCGCTAATACTTGTGATATTCTTTTTTTCTAGAAATTCTTTAAGCTCACTATAATTTTCAATAATTCCGTTATGTACTATTGTTACTTTCTTATTGTAGCTTATATGTGGGTGGCTATTTACTTTTGTTACTTTTCCATTTGTTGCCCATCTTGTATGGGCAATGCCTTTATTTCCTTGTACTTCTTGACTATTTTCTTTGACTAATGTGTCAATATTTCCCACACTTTTGATGGTGGTAATTTTTTTGGAGGTGTTTGGTTCTTGAGAATTATGTTCAGAAATTGCAATCCCAGCACTATCATACCCTCGATATTCTAGTTGTTTTAAGCACGTTAAGAGTAATGGCTGAGCTTCTCTTATTCCATAATATCCGACAATACCGCACATATTTTTTCGAGGCTTGTTTCCTTTATAAATATAATTACAAGAATTCTTATACTATTCTTATTTTAATAGTTTTAAAATTAATATTTCTTTTTTTAGTTATTTTTAAAGCTTTATTTCTGTTTTTAATTTCTTAATAATCTTTATATCTCTTTTAATTTGCTTTTTAGTTTTTTAATTTTTTTTGATAGCTAAAATTTGATTAGAATATTATAATTTTTTCCATAATATTTATAAAGAAACTTACGATGGTATTTTTATGAATTCATTCATTGTAACCGAAAAAGAAGGGCTTCGTAAATATGCTCCTTGTACTATTTTTTCTTCAGATTTATTGTCCGCGATTAGTTCAAAACATGGTCATGCTATCTTAATCCTTTTAGGAAAGAATGCACTTTATGTTCATGATATTGCGCGTAGGTTGAATATCCCTCTTCAAACAGTGTATTATCATATTCAACGTTTGAAACCATTCTTAAAAGTAGTTGATACGCGAAAAGTGCGCGGTGTTATTGCACATAAATATACTCTGCAATCTGGTGTACTTAGTTTTCTCGTAGCACCTCAATTTTCTGAGCATTCATTATTTTATTCTCAAAAATCAAAAACTTCTGATTCTATTTTTTTTGAACCTTTTATCCATGAAGGAGTTTTTAATGCAAAGATAGTTGTTGGTAGTCCTGATCCTCACGGTCCGTTTAAAGCTCGCGCTCGTGATGGTCATTATGCTGTTGATTTAGCATTATATTTAGGTACTTTTTCACGTCTTCATGAGTCTTTTTCAGTTGCTCTTGATGTTGATGTGGTTTTAGCTGAACTAGATGCAAATATTATTGTTGTTGGAGGACCAGTTACTAATTTAATCATGAATGCACTTTCACATGCACTTCCTGTTTCATTTATTGAAGAAAGACAGTGGGCTTTAAAAGGTAAAAAACAAATTTATAATGATGATAGTGTTGGGCTTATTTGCAGAATTTCTCATCCTTTTTTCCCTGATAAATACATTATTTGTCTTGCAGGTATTCGTTTTTCAGGGACTAAAGCAGCAGTTATTGGATTAACACGAATGACTAAACTTGTTCTTTCTTCTTTTACTAATCAAAAATCATTTTATGCAATTATTAACGGATTTGATCTTGATGGTGATGGTAAAATTGATTCAGTAGAATTACTTGAGAGTTCTTAGTTTTTATTGAGAATTTTGCATTCGAGAGTCAGATTTTTGGTATTTAATTCCAATCTTTGAAATCCTCTATTCGCGTGCATCGTTTTTTTATATTGTCAAAATACTGTTCATATATTTCTACTGCTGAAGGATTCATTAAAATAAGGCCTTTTGTATGTGAATGATGCGTTAAGGCTAAGAAGACTTTTTTATCACTAATTAAAATCTGCATTGGAATAAACTCTTTTGCAACATATACTCTAATACTGCTTTGCTTAAGACGCTCTTTTACTTCTTGTATCATTTGAGCAAAAAACTTTTCTCCCATTTTTTCAATCATAATTTTTCGATGAATGTTGAGTGCTTCCTCCTCGACAATATATTCCATTGGTTTTTTCTTTTCATATGCATCCTCATATGCATGATAGATCATAAAGGTCATTTCTACGGTGGTATTTGAAAGTGTTGGGCGGTTTTCAATATAAAGACTTCTTACTTTTGAGAATGATGAGCTTTTTTTCGGATATAATACGAACGGAATGCTTCCATGTCTAATTATGTTTTTAAGAAAACGTGATTCTTTGAGAATTTGAATTGTTCTAAAAGAATAATCTTCACTAGTATCTATGCTAATGATCTCATCAATTTTACTTTTTTTTTGTTCAATCAAATGCATAATAGAGTGCTGTTTTTGGACCATATTTTCAAACGTTTGTTTGAGAAATTCAGCAATATTTTGCTCAAAATTTTCTATAGTATATGTGTATGGTTTTTTTTCACTCTTGTCAATTAATTTTTTAGCAATAAGCTCATTAAGATGTTCATAAATTCTTCCTTTAGGGATATTTGTATTATTGCTTAGCTCATCTGCATTCATTGGTTTTCGAATTAGTTCTTGTAATATCAAAAGTTCTTTTCCATGCAAATTAAAGTTTTTGCCAAGTTCTTTTAGAATTTGTTCCATACTGATTTTACGTATCTATACTATATAAAATTTTTCTTTTCTATGGAAAAAACGTTTTTTCGTAGGTTAGATTTATAAATATGTATCACTTTACGTTATTTATATTAAAACAGTGTACATTTATGTATAATATGATGAGCATAAATGACTATTTAGATGATTGTTTGGGTATTTATCCAATGTGGTGAATGGAAATGAATCAGGTTCCTGAAATAAGTGCAACGACGGCCCCCTCATTTTCTGAGACCATTATGCATTTTGGTGAGGAACAGCCTAACCAAGAAACACTTGATGAACAAGTCCACATCTTACTTGATAAAATTAAAGAGGGTGAGGCGCGGGTATCTTTACATAATTCTTCACATTTAATATATCCTGCAGTGCATGGTACAGTTTCGACTGATGCAGTTGCTGATATTGCACCTTTTTTGCGTGGCGAAAAAGAGGTTCTTGGAGATAATGGTTTTTCTATATTACTTGAAAAATATAGAGATCAATTACATACTTATTTTAACGGTGAACGATTAGTAAATCAGCCGGATCAGCCTTTTGACAAGGGATATGCTAATATGGCTTTATTATGGTATTTTGCATTCCCACCGCGAGGTAAGGATTCTGCTTTAGAGTTTTTACATACTATGACTAATGATTCTTTTTTACGTCCTTCTTATTCTCATAGGTTAGAGAATAGGTTAATAGATTTTTCACATACCGAAGGAATTTCTTCAGTAATGGTTCATGGGGTAAATGGATATGATAATGTTCATTCATCGTTAGTTTTTTGTAAATTATTTCCTGCAAAGAATGGTACTCAATACACTTTTTTAGGTACTGAGGTACGTCGTATTGATGGTGAAGGGGAATATGATATTGCTCTTTGTCATAAAGGAAGTGATGCTACTTCATTTTTTGCAGCTACCATTGGTGGCCCGCGTATTGATTTAAATCGTGCTATTATCAAGTATGAACTTGATTCAATGAAATCGATTCAAGAAAATCGTGCTACTTTACAACCATTTGAACGATATTTAAGTAAATCTGATTAAGTACAGGTTTTGATTATATTATATTCTTAAGAATTACTTTTTGTATTACTGTTCTGTATTTTTTTTATTTCTTGTATAATCTTTTGGACATCTCGTTTATTCCAACATTGCATGATTTTATGTTTTTCTTGAGCTTCTGTTTCACATATTTCAAAAATTTCTGCTTCAAGGTTTTCTTTGATTTTTAAAGCGCTATATCTTCTTTGTATGAGGCGTTTTTGGAGTGTTTTTAAGTTACATCGCGCGACAATACATAATGTAATTATTTTAGATGAAGTATGGTGACTTAAATGTGAATCAATAATAATGATTGGCTCTTTCTGGGTATCTTTTTGTGCTCTTTTTATTCTTTCCTTTTGCTGATTTTTCCTCCTTTTTTTGAACGTATACATAATTTCATTATATGTCTTAGCTACGGATTGTGCAAATTTTCTTTCATTAACAATAACGCAGTTTCTCAGGCTGTCTTTTTTTTCTGCAAGATTGTATTTTTTAATAAGGGTGTTGCCATTTATGTATTTACCTTGTATTTTTTGTGCAAGTATTTTTGCATACGTTGTTTTTCCCGTTCCAGGGGTCCCGGTAACTGCAATGAGCATAGTATACTTCTGTATCATAATCTATTTAAACTCTTTTATTTTTAGAGTAGTATGCAATGCGAAATGTGTGGCATTCAAAAAGAGCCTTCTGATCTTATATATGTACGAATTGAAGGTTCCCTTCTTAAAGTTTGTCAAGAGTGCGGGAAGCATGGTGAATTTGTTCGAAAAGTTTCTGAATTAATGCGTCCAAAACAAGCATCTACTAAGGCTCCTATTTCTCGTTCAGTTTATGAGCCAGACCATGAAGAAGTTGTTGTGGATGACTTCGCATCTCGAATTCGGATTGCGCGTGAAAAAAAAGGTTTAACTCAAAAAGAATTTGCAACAGCTGTTAATGAAAAAGAATCTTTAATTCATAAAATTGAAACAGGGTCAATCGATATTAGTCTTGCATTAGCTCGCAAGTTTGAGCGTTTTTTCTCAATTTCACTTATAGAAGAAATTGAGATTTCTCATGTTCGGCCTCAAACAAGAGCTCCATCAGAAAGTCTAACATTAGGAGATATTATTTCGATTAAAAAACGTACTCGAAAAAAGTAGTGCGTATATTTTTTATAATTTATTCTTGAGAATTAATTTTCCAAATTTCACACTCTGTATTTGCAAATTCTTTTTCGGCAAGGTCTGTTGTATCTAATAAAAATAGTATTCCATTACGCTTTTCCCAAATATTTGTTGGGGAATTTTCTCGTGTAAGAAATATGTGGGTTGTTTCATAAAATGTAAGAATGTTTTGAGTCATTTCTTTGTTCCTACTTGCAATAGTTGTTTCAATGTTAGTTGTTTTTTCTGTATTAAATGGTTCTTGTAAATAATTATCAGTGATTACTTTATTGTTTGTGTAAAATGCAATTCGTGACCCATCATTCCAATGTGCAAAGATTGTTGTTTGGTTTGTTATATTATTATTCAGCCAGGCATAGCATTCTTTTTGTTCATCATTCATAGGGGTAAATGCAGTTACATACGTGATACTTGAAATAAGAATACTACATGCAATTAAACATACTGATAAAAATTGCAGTTCAGGACTTTCCCATTTTTCTTGAATTAGTTTTTCAATTAATTTTGTTGTATAATATATACTCATTATGGTTAATAATATGAGTCCAGTTTCAATATTAAGTAGTGTTATAATTATGCCACTTATGGTGAGTAATGTAGCTTTTTTTTCTTTTTTATAGAATAGTATAAACCCACATAATCCAATAATAAGGACAATAATTGAGAGCGCTGTTACTTCCCCAAATTCGATAAAGTGGGTTGGATTAAAGGTAATAATTGATGCTGTAGTTGGCATATACATAACAGATAAGCTTGCAATGATTAGGAATGCGGGCAAGAATTTTTTTGAAATCTTTTCATAATATATTTCATATGCAATATATATGAAAAGAATTAGAGTCATAAATGGATTATATAATGCAGTTATTGTATAGGGGATGATTGCTATTAATGGTTGTTTTTTGAAGAGTGTAAACAATGTAATAAGAGACATTACTAGTGCAACAGTTAAGCTTGTGATTTCTGTGCTTATTTGAATAAAAAAAGGACTAATAGGAATTACTAAAAATAATAATGGTTGGTTGAATTGCCAAATAATATATGCTATAATGCTTATTATTATGGTCGATATAATTACTAATGTTATTTCAATAGGGATTAATTGAGTAATAAACTGAAGCGGACGTGCTGTAAATGCATTCCACTGTTTTCCAGTTAACTCGTCATTTGTTGTTTTTGCTTCTGCACTTCTTACTATGTCAATTGCTGTTGGTTGCATTAATCCATTAAATGTGATTGTGTTGTATGCAATAAGTGTTATACCTACGATAAGAAAAAAGATAAGACCTATTCTTTGTGCATTATGATATGTGATTGTTGTGTTACTGAAATAGGACTCTTTTTTTTCTTTTTTTAGCATACCTTTTTTAGTTTTCTTCATTTTAATTTCGCTCACTACTTACAATACATTTCACTTCAAAAATAGTAATCCTTCGCGGTTCTTCTTTTGTGTATATTGGTACGACGCACTCAGTATCTGCATATCTTAATCTATCAACATTATATTTTTGATATGCATAATCCATTAAGATGAAATCAACTTCATAAAAATTGAGAAGCTGAAGTGCCTTAACTATTGAGGGAGAAATATACATTATTCTAATATCATTTGCTCGTTCATTAATATCATGTATGCCTAAAAAGTGTGTGTCTATAATGTTTTTTCTATTTGTATAGTATGTTAGGCTGTGGCCTTCTTCAAGCGTGGTTAATAGGGTGCTATTCTCAGGGATGTTTTCTTTAATCCATGCATATGTTTCTAGTTTTGTATTGTCGATAAATGGTTTTTCTTGTAATGCAATAATAGTACTGCTTCCTGTCGTAATGGCAAAAATACTCATGATTAAAATTCCACTTAATTTATGATATTGTTTATATTTTGTTTCTTTAATGAATTCCGTACTTTTTACAATAAATAGGCCTGTGCAGATAGTGAGTAATAAGCCAAGATATATTAGACCAATCTCAAGAGGGAGCAAACGAAGTAGTAAGAGTGCAGTTATAACTCCTGTACTTGCAATAATCATGTATAGTTTTGGATCGCGAGAGATAAATGTGTATTTGTAGAGTGCGTAGACTCCACAAACTAAAGGTACTATCCCAATGTATGTAATTATTGCAACAAGCTCTAAATCAGTAAAAAAGTTTTGTAAGATTTCTAAAGGAATGTTTTGCCATATGATTGCTGGTCCGTGTATTGTTAATGCATTTTTATATATCAAAAATTGTGACCAGATTGCAAAAAACACCGTAAATATAATGGCTTCTTTTTGATTTTGTTCAATTACAATATTAGTTGTGCGTAGAAGTATTGCGTAAGTGATTAATATTAATCCTAAAATTAAGATATGAGGGGTAATTAGTGCAAGGCCAATAATTGTTATTAAGAATGGATAAATATTTTTTTTACCTTCACCAATATTAATGAAATAGAATATTGCAAAAAACATGAGTGGTATAGTAATAAATATAGTGTTAATGCTGTTTGTTGTGTTTTGAATATATACAGGCAAGCTAATACTCATAATGCTGGTGAAGAAGGCAATTGTATTTTTTTTAGTTAGTTTTTTTGTTATGAAATAAATTGCAATACTTATGGTACTTGCAATTAATACAGGAATTATATATAATGCAACGCTTTTTGGAAAAATAGTAAGTAATCCTGCAATTAGAAACGGTGTTCCAGGATTAAACATATTTGTTCGACCACCATAACTTAGCTGATCATTGTACAACGGAATTCCATTTTCTTTAATATTTTCGGCGTTTCTTAGTATAAAGTGAGACCCATCGTTCTTTAAACTAGGTGATATGAATGCAACGCTACTTACTATAGCTGTGCTTATCGTAATGATAAGCATAAGTAAAAATATTTCACTTTTTTGCTTCATATTTCATATATTTTTACTATGCATAAAAATATTTCGGATATTCTATACAAAATTATATTAACGATAACATTTTTTCATATTGTATGGATAAGACAGATATATTGCAAAAAAAGAATCATGATGAGGATGATTTATTAAAAAGCGAATCTCCTAGTACGTCTGCTCAGATTCATTCTAAAAATTTTGATTCACTAGCTTTGGAGAATTCGAAATCAAGTGAGGAAATATCCTCTCGTTCATCCTCTGTTTCTCCAGTTTCGCCACCTCAAAAATTACCCTATACTAAACAATCAACTGGTAATGCTGATTTAGATGCTTTTTTGAATGGAGGGTACGATGGAGATGTTATTACAACTTTTTACGGACCTTCTGGGGTTGGAAAGACTACTCTTTGTATTCTTGCAGCAATAACTGTTGTTCGTTCGGGAAAGCGAGTTATTTATATTGACACTGAGGCAAGTTTTTCTGTTGAACGTCTTATCCAATTAGCTCCCGATGATTATGAATACATTCTTTCTAATTTATTATTTCTTAGACCAGTTGATTTTGAAGAACAACAAAAGGCATTTGACAAATTACGTACGCTCGTTGATAAAAATATTGGTTTAGTTGTTATTGATACTATTTCAATGCTTTATCGGTTAGCTGTTGGTCAAACTAAAGATGTTTATGATGTTAATAAGAAGTTAGGGATGCAATTGTCTTTTTTAACTGAAATTGCTCGCAAAAAACATATCCCAGTTATTATTGCAAATCAAGTGTATTCTTCTTTTGAAGATAAAGATAAGGTTAATATGGTTGGTGGAGATATTTTAAGATATAGTAGTAAAACTCTTATTGAACTTCAGTCCTCAGTAACGGGCTCACGTACACTCATTATTCGTAAATCTCGTTCTTTACCTGAAGGTAAAATGTTTGATTTTGATATAATACAAGAAGGAATAAAAAAACAATAAAATAATTATGAATGATTTAATCTTCACTCATAAATTCTTCAAATTTAACAGGCATTTCACTTTCATCTTTTATTTCTCCTTTTGCTTTTAATGATTCGCGTGCAAGGAGATAGAATATGAGTCCAAGACTTTTATGGCCTTTATTGTTACATGGTATGATGAAATCAATGTTATTCGCATTATTATTTGTATCACACAAAGCTAATACTGGAATGCCCATTTTTGCAGCATCACGAATAGCGTTTCGGTCTGCCCATTCATCAACAACTATCATGAGTTTTTTTTCAATAAATGTTTCAAGTTCTATGTTTGTTAAAACTCCAGGAGGGTATCGTTTTGCAAATACATCGATTCCTGTTGCAGTATTAAATTTCTTTACTGCTTTCCATCCATTTTCTCTTCGACAGACAACTAAAATATCTTCAGGTTTATATTGGGCGATAAGGTTTGCACCAATACGGATTCTTTCATCGATTTTTTGTAAATTTAAAACGCTTAATCCATCTGGTCGTGTTTTATAAATAAATGGACTCATAGCTTTTGTTCTAAATTTAGTTCCAATATGAATTCCTGATTTAAGATAGGATTCATGAGGGAGTAACATATCTTTTTGTTCGTTCATGGTATTTCCTCCAAAGGTTTTTAACCCGCGTTTGCGTTCAAACGGACCAAGTTTTTTTTCACCTCACTTGGCACTGCAATCATATTGTCATAATTGCTTTCGGTAATATAATGATGAATCTTGGATTGTTTATAAATTTGACTATTTTATATTAGCTTATTTCTTTTGTTTTATGGCACTGGACATTTAGGGAGGTATGGTGACAAAACATATAAATTTCTCATCAGTTTAGAAAGTATGCTTGACTTGAGTACTTGTTTATCATATTATAAGAATCCAGCCGTTCAGCGTGCTATAGTAGATGCGAGCATGAATCGTGAAATAGGTGTTCGATTTCTTAAGGGACATTTTGGCAAACGTCCTCAAGCGCTTTTTAACCCTGCTGACGTATTTGAGTTTGCAAAACAAGGTGCATCATCATTTCATGTATCAGAAGAACACTGGACTAATCCACTTAGTTTGAATTCTACTCTTTCTAAAAAAGAACTTGAAAAATTACGTATTGGTTGGGATTTAATTATTGATGTAGATTGTCCTGATTGGGATTTATCGAAACGAATAACTGCTGTTATCATTAAAGTACTTCGTCAGCATGGTGTTCAGTCTGTGTCTTGTAAGTTTTCAGGTAATAAAGGGTTTCATGTAGGCGTACCATTTAGCGCTTTTCCGCGTGTTGTTCTTGGGAAATCTGCTTCATATTTATTCCCTGAAGGTGTGAAACGTATTTTACGTTATATAGCTTATTATGCAGAACAGTATTATAGCGACGAGATTCTTGCTGGTTTACAATTATCTGAATTATCACAGCGTCTTTCACTTCCTAAACAAGAATTATATAGGACAGTGTGTGCAGTATGTAATAAATCTGTCTCAGTTAATTCACAAAAGTATGATTATTTTTGCACTAAATG
>JBLKOW010000024.1:0-13236 GCA_047603135.1 Candidatus Woesearchaeota archaeon
TATGACACGAGAGCAATATCTTGAGATGAAAGGAGAAAAATATGATTAGGCAGCATCTCTATCTG
Organism: Candidatus Woesearchaeota archaeon; assembly: GCA_047603135.1. GTDB lineage: Archaea > Nanobdellota > Nanobdellia > Woesearchaeales > JACJVV01 > JACJVV01. Next base: position 66 of record JBLKOW010000024.1, read on the forward strand.
TATATGAATTAATCATATTTTCTAAATAACGCGTATTTGCAACCTCAGCAAGTTTAATATAATTAAAATCGCCTGTCTTAAACGCTTTTTGGGTAAAATAATGTGAAAGCAAACTTTCAACGTCCAGTTCTGCAACATATGGAAACGGCTTCCCTTGAAGGACTTTTTTTGGTTGAGCTAAGTGAACCATTTCATGCGTAAGTATCATTTCAAGAGCATAATGCTCATCAATATTATATCGATTTGCAAAACTTGCTAAAACATTTTCAAAATCATAATTTATAATAAATACTGACTCACCGTCAGTTGCAGCAACCATATTAGGATTATCGTCTGAAACTGCAACTGTTTTAGGATCACGAATAGAATACCCAATTGTTCTAAGAAATGATTTTAAATGAGTGTACTTTGATGGATTTTCATAAAATTCATTTAATACTTCATTAAGATAGTTAAGTTTTTTAGCATGCCGAGGATTGGTAGCTAGTGGTGATGCTGGTTGTTTTCCCTCCCGAACTTCTTTTTCAAGTATTTCTTCAAGTTCAGATATCTCTTCATCAGTTACCGGTTCATTTCGATTTTTTTCAAGAGCCATTTCATACAGTTTAGACCCTTTTACATAAATCTTTTCTTTAGCATAAGGTTTTACTTCAGAAGCATATACTCTTGTAGTATCTGAGTCTATTTCTTCTTCAGAGGAAGAGTCTGCAGAATTCTCAGTAGATTCATAATCAGCCTTCTCTGACGAAGTACCTTCTACTTCAGAATGACTATCAGAACTTTGAGTATTACTTTCCTCGGACATAAATAAGTAAAATCAATACCAATTTAAAAAAAATATGGAAGAATTATGCAGCTTTCTTATCATCTTTGTAATAGATTGCACTTTTACCAGCTGGAGACACTCTTTCATACATCTTTTTACTTAAAGAACCTTGGCTGTCAAATATTTCATAAGCTTTCAATCCTTCACCAAGACGCATTTTGCTTGAATCTAAGAATTTAACATCGGCTCCTTGACTTCCAATATATTTAACAAGATCATCAACATGCTTATCAGATAAGTGCCCAGAAGCCGAAGCATCCAATTGTTCCTTAATCTTTTTCACAAAGTCATCACGAACTTTTTCATGAGTTTCAATAGTATAATCTTTACCAAATCTTCTTACTAGTCTTCCAATTTCCTCTTCAGTTGTACCCATATATGCCTGTAATATAGGATCCGCACGAAGTGCATCATACTCTTTACCCTTTTTTTTATCAATACCAAAATGACGAAATGCAGCCTCTTTGTACTCACCAACTAACTCTTTAACAAAAGCATCTTGAACTTTTGCATCATCAAGCTTATCATATTCGATAGATTGCCCATCAGCATGAACTAAATGTTTTTTTGCAGCACTAATGTACGCATCAGAATGATATAAAGAAGTTGCTTGAGTTATCTTTTTTGCCTTTTTATCCAAATCAACAAATTTCTTTACATGTGCAGGAGTTTCATCTTTTTTTGCCATACCAACACAATAAAATCAAATCTATATAAATCTTACGTTGTCATACCTATTCAGGGATGGTAAAAAAGAAAAATTTAACGATAGTAAGGCTGATCTTTAATAGCTTTAAGTGGAATAACACCGTTATCTTCATTAAAACCAATTAAACCTGCAAGTTGCTCAACCTTAGTAATTTTAGTTGAATCGATATGATCAAGTGCAGGCACATTCGCTTTATTTTCAGCAAGATAACTAAAGACGGCATCTTTATCTGAAAGACGTAACTTTTGAAGCGGTGCAACCTCATATTGACCTTGCACATTCTCAATTGCTTTTGCACGAACTTTCTCAAATGCAAGAATAGTGAACGATTCTTGATCACGTTCAAGATAGCGTCCAAAGTCGCTAGGACTAATCCCAAAATAGGCATTAGTAAGAACATCAAGATCCATATCAGAAATACCCTCTTTTTTCTTAAAAGGAAGCCTTTCCATAAAATGTGAACGGAAAAAAGATTTATACTTATCAACAACTGCAAGCCGAGTATCTTCATTCTTTAATGCATCATAATCAATACTGCCGTCAGTTTTCTTCAAATCAGCAATAGCAGTAGTGTACGCATCAGAAAGCAAAACAGGTAAACCATTAACAATACCCTTAGCTTTTTCTCGTTCTTCTAAATATTCATCTAAGCTCATGTCACTATAAAGTGATAACAAATATATAAATGTTACGGAGTTGCCGGGATTATATCAAACAACCAAATCATTTATATATGAAGTACGAGTAAGAAATTACACAGAAAAACACGAGGAAATTATCATGACAAAAAAACAATCTTCAATGAAATCTAAAAAAGATATTAAAGAAATCTCAACGGTTGAAAACATGGTTCCTGGTTTTAAGGAACTTCCTAAAGATGCTCAAGACCGATTAACTAAAATTAAAGAAAAATTAGATGTATTTTCTAAAAAAATTGTCGATAAGTTCGATAAATATGTTATAGGTATTGCATTGCTTCCTCCAAATAAACAAACGAAGCAAGAATCTCATCCAAGCATGACTAAACAAGATGCTCCAAAGCAAGAAAACAAACCTTCTCCAGATGATATTAATGTATTAGTATTAATTGACGACTCAGATAGTAAAAAAATGACAAAACAAGAGCTTAAAGAGAAGCTCACAGCGATAATTAAAACCACAGCAACTGAAATTGACAAAAATCTCAAACCTAATGTCATAATACTAAGCGAAGTATGGCAGTCATGTTACGATGCAAAGTATGACGTATTACAAGAATTTGCACAAGCAGCTCCAGTGTATGATACAGGAATGCTCGCAGCAATTAAAATCGCTGAAGTACATAAAACAATGGTACTCAAGAAATTTGAGAAATATATCGTTAGTTATGTACTTGCAGGCTCAATTGTGCGAGGACAAGCAACAAAAACTTCAGACATTGATGTGTTCATAGTTATTGATGACACTGACGTTAAAAAAATGACTCGTGCAGAGTTAAAAGACAAACTACGTGCCATCATCCTTAGCATGGGATACGAAGCAGGCCAAATGACTGGTATTCAAAACAAAATTAATATTCAAGTATACATTCTAACAGACTTTTGGGATTCGCTCAAAGAGGCAAACCCAGTTATATTTACTCTTCTTAGGGATGGTGTTCCATTCTTTGATCGAGGCATTTTCATGCCGTGGAAACAGCTTCTCAGAATGGGAAAAATTAAACCTTCAGCAGAAGCAATCGACATGTTTATGAGCTCTGGCGAACAGATGCTTAGACGTGTTGAATTAAAATTAAAAGAAATGGGGATGGAAGACTTATTTTATTCGATATTAACACCTTCACAAGCTGCATTAATGATGTATGGTATTCCGCCACCTGCTCCGCGCGAAACAGCAGAACTTATGCGTGAAATTTTTGTTAAAAAAGAAAAACTGCTTGAGGACAAGTGGATTACTATTCTAAAAAATGTAGTACAACTTCGCAAAGATCTTGAGCATGGGACTAAAAAAGCTGTAAAAGGTGCTGACATCGATAAAATGCTTAAAGATGCCGGCGAATACTTAAAACGTATTAAAGAATTATTCACACAGATTGAAAAAATGAAATCTGAAGAAGATGTTTTGCATATCTACGAAACAATTGTAACGTTAGTTCGCGATGCACTACGCCTTGAAGGAATAAAAGAAATGCAAGACAAAGAATTATTACCATTCTTTGAAAAACATTTAGTCAGCCAAGGGAAAATTCCAGAAAAATATAAACGAATGCTTGATGAAATCATAAAAGCAAAAAAAGACTACGATAATAAAAAATTAAGTAAGAATGACGTGGAGAAAAGTAAAAAGAATTCACGTGAGCTCATTAAGTTTATTATCGAACATATCCAGCGTAAAAAAGGAAGAGAACTAGAGCGCGCTAAAATACGGGTCAAACATGGGAAAAGATTCGGGGAAGTTATTATGCTTGACAAAGTAGCTTTCATCATACACGACCTTGACAATCAAGACAAAGAAATCTCTCAAGCAGATATAACTGCTGAGGGAGGACTAACTAATATTAAACCATCATCCATTGAAGAATTCGAAAAGCATATTGTCAAAATTGAGATTCCGAACAAAGTCTTTATTAAACAAAGAGTCTTTGATGATATGAAAACCATATTTGGTAATGATGTTGAAATTTTAATGAATTATTAATTTCTCGACGAGAAAAATTAATTTTTATTTTTATTTCTTTTTTTTAAAAAATGTACTAAAAAAATAAGTTCTAAAAATAAACTAAATTTCTCGACGATGACCGTCGGAAGAAACCTAAAAAGCAAAAGGTTTATATATTATTAATCTCAAAAATAAGGTATTAAACATATATCACAGATGAGGTGAATGATAATATGGCACCAAAGAAAAAAGCAGTTAAGAAAAGAACTGTAAAAAAGAAAGCTGCTAAGAAAAAAGTAGCAAAAAGAAAACCTGCAGCTAAGAAAAAAGTAGCAAAAAGAAAAGTGGCGAAAAAGAAAGTAGCTAAGAAAAAAGTAGCAAAAAGAAAAGTAGCTAAGAAGAAACCTGCTGCAAAAAAGAAAGCTGCTAAGAAAAAAGTAGCAAAGCGAAAAGTAGCGAAAAAGAAAGTAGCAAAGAAACGAAAATAGTTCTATGAAAATTATTTTATTTTTTTTATTTAATGTTTAATTCTCCTATACAGTTTAATTCCACTTAAAATAAAAACAGGAGTAGCAACTACAGTAAAAGTAAACCAATCAAATGCAATACTATTATGAATATACAAAATAGCCATTAAAGAAGGAATTAAAGCATGACCTGGATCGCCAAAGAATTCTGCTAAAAAGTCAGGAACAGAGCGCGTAATTCCAAAAATAACTAAAACACATCCATATACAAATAAAAGTCCTACAACAATAATTCGAAGATCTGAAAAGTTCCAAGCTATATCAGGTACTGCGAGTGGTGAAATAATATATGCAGTAAAAATATGAGCAATCCCTGTTGACATAACATACGTATGACCATGTTTCTCATCATGATTAATAATAAAGTAAGACACAGTAATTATCCATGAGCCAAGCAAAGGAAAATAAATAATAGGATCGGCAAGAAAAGCAGACCAAATTTCAATTGTTCGGTACAATAATTCTGAAATCATATTATTCAAGTCCATATGCAATTGATGTAAATAAAAGCATTGTTATTACAATAACCATAAAACCCAAAAAAGAAGTATATACCAGCGTAAGAGACGCAATACTAAGTGCAATCAGTATAAATATACTAAAACGCCTAAAAGATGCATAGTGACCTTTACGGTGAAACACACGACGCTCATAGTGTATAAAGAAATATGAAGCAACAAAAACCGCAAAAAGGTAAAGTAATACACCTTGCAAAGTTAATGTATGTGTTACTGCAACAATAACATTTCCAAATGCAAAACCAAGAAGTAATCCCTTTAAAAGACGCACAAAAAGTGAGACATGCTTATGTGAAAGGGCAAAACCTCGCAAAGTAGCTATAATACGCTGTTCTTTCTTTTCAAGGAGCGATATATCCATAACATAACATAGAAGTAAGTAGTATAAATATGTTTGTTATAAAAAGATTAGAAGTCAAGTTTGCCCACAAAGACAATATTTTTATCTAAAACAAAAATATATTCACTATCAAAGAAAAGGTTATATACTAAATAAGCGTAACATTTATATATTAGATATTCTGAAATAAAATAAAATTCATTTTAGAGTAATCCAAAATTAAAAAAACAGAGGAATAGAAATTGATTCAAAGACAAAAACTGTTTGATACACTACTCAAACAATCTAAAAATAACAAAGTCTCATTACTTATAGGGGCTAGGCAAGTTGGCAAAACTACATTGATAAAGCAATTATTCGAGGAATTAACAAAAAACAAAAAATGCCTATTCTTAGACGTCGACATCTTATCAAATTATGAGAAAGTAAACAGTTATGAAAATCTACTAAACACCTTAAAACTAAATGGGTATGATGAGAACCAAAAAGAACTGTATTATCTATTCCTAGATGAATTTCAAAAATACCCTTCACTTACTAAAGTTATGAAAAACGTATATGATAATAAACCCAATATAAAGATATATGCTTCAGGGTCCTCATCATTAGCAATAAAAAATCAAGCACAAGAATCACTTGCGGGAAGAAAGCATATAACTGAAATCTTTCCATTGGATTTTGAAGAATTTCTAATATTTAAAGGAGAAACTAACCTTGTCCAGAATATCCATACTATCAAAAAACTATCGGGAAAAGGTTTAGCAAATTCATTACAAAATTATGAGCGCCTTTTAGAAGAATTCATGATCTTTGGAGGGTACCCTGAAGTAGTATTACAGAAAACAAAACAAGAAAAACAACAAACATTAACAAATATTTTTGACCTATATGTAAAAAAAGATTTACTTGATTACCTTAATAATGATAAAGTATTAAACATTAAGCGCTTAATTGAAGCTCTTGCAGTTAATAACGGACAAAAAATAAAATATGAGGAACTTGCAAATAGTAGTGGCTTAAACTTTCACGCAATAAAGAAATATATTGAAATCTTATCTGAAACATACCTCATTAAAGAAGTTAGACCTTTTTTCACCAATAAAAATAAAGAACTTGTTAAAATTCCAAAAGTTTATTTTATAGACAATGGTGTTAAAAATTATTTTATAAATAATTACAACCCAATGCATCTTCGAAGCGATACAGGATTTCTGTTTGAAGGATTTATGTATAGTGAGCTACTAAAACAAAACTATAGAAACATTAAGTTTTGGAATGATAAAAATTTGGAGGAAGTTGACTTTGTATTAGAGCACAGCGACGAATTAATCCCTATTGAAATAAAGTATAAAAAAGAATTAAAAGCAAGTGATTTTTCTGGTTTAAAGAACTTCTTAAAAAATTATAAAAAAATAAAACGAGCATACTTAGTCAATTTAGATGAAAAAGAGAAAATAAATAAAATACACACAGTACTCCCTTACAGGATAGCAAAAGAAATCAGCTAAAAAAAGACTTACGTTCACGTGCAATTGAACCCATCATATTAGGAAGCACAGACTTTATTATTTTCTCATGCTTAATTTCTTGAATCATCACAATAATTTCTTCATTTGAAGAGCGATACAACATATCTAAATGCTATCCACATATTCAAGCATTAACTCAACTTTATTGTCATTCATATTTTTGCATCTCATATAAAGTGAGAAATAAAGAGCAGGTTACCCCCTGCTAAAACAAAGCATTGAAAAAACTAAAAAATAATTAAAATAACAAAAATCCGACCCTCGAATGTTCGCCCTATCCCCTACCTAAAGGTGGGGGTATTACGGACTCACTATTGAGTCGGATTTTTGGAATTGAAAATCTCGCACTAAAGTGCAGGGTATTTGAATCCTCATTCAAATCTCGAATGCGAGATTTTCAATAAAAAAAATTATCTCATTGTTAATCCGCCTAGTATAAGTAAAAATCCTTCAACAGTAATAATAATATTGAAGACTACCAAGTTCTCAAGAAACGGGACTTGAAAATCAACAACACCAAAACTATTAAGGATTGGAAGCAATCCAACAAGGATAAACAATCCACCTAACGCAAGAAGTATCATATGCAGTGAATGTCCACTTGGCTCAATCATTCCATCAATAACAATGTAAAGACCAGCAAGTGCAATTATCCATCCACCAATACTTACCATGAGCGTATTAAATATACCTGGTAAGCCAAATGGCAAAACACCAAATGTATGAAGAAGCGGAAGTCCTCCAAGTAAAATAAGAAGCCCTCCAACTCCAAAACTAAGCCAGTCTCTAAAACTCATAAAAAATCCTTTTTTATTAAACATATGTATCACCTTTTCTTTTTTTAATTATGCAGCTTGTTTTTCATGATATTCTTTTTGTTGTTCTTCAAACTGCGTTACTTTATGTTTATTAACTTTATCATCAAATTGCCCAACAAACCATTTGTGTAAAGTATTTAATGAAGCAAGGAACTTTTGATAAATTTGAAAATGTTCCATATGAGACTTAATCATTGTTTCAATTTCAGACATCTCAGGAAATCCTTCTTTTTGTAATTTATTATATACTTCCTTATCAACCTCAACTTCATGTTTATTTTCTTTATGAACTATAATTAATAAATTATCAAACGCATGATGAATTAAGTCTTCAAGAGAATCAATTGCTTTTTTTAGTTCAGCAATACTTTGGGTTGCCTTTGATATTTGTTGCTCAGAAGGATGCTTAACGGATGTTAAAGATGCAGCTTTTTTTGCAACACGTTTTTCTTGTCGCAAACGACGACGAGAAACCTTGATTATTTGAGCAGTTTCTTGCTCCAATGTTTGTACACTAGAAGGAGAAAGTCTAATATTTGTACCGCGCTCAAATCGCTCCGTTTCTTTAAACCACTCATTCATTTTAGAAAGAAGTGAACTTAAAGTAGAACCAATCTCAGCTTTCTCACCAGGATGCGAGGTTTTATTATAAATATCTAAAAGATTTTGTGCAACACGACGCATTAACTCAATAATCTCATTACCTGAGCTTTGAAATAGCGCAATATGTTTTTCTTGATGCTCTAAAACTTCTTTAAAATATTTTTTTACATCGTCTATATTTCCATCAAGAATAGCTTTTTTTAATTTTTCAGCAGACTTGTGTTCAGCTGTTTCTTCTTTATGTGTTTTACGCAACATTTGACGACGTATCATCCCTGCAACAAATATATCAGGCAAGATTGTTAATTTTAATTTTGTTAATCTAATTCCCATTTGTATCACCCAGCTTCTTAAGATATTTATCCTGAATATATTTAGTCAATTTAATCAATTCATAAGTCAAACGTATCAAGCCATGATATGTTTCAAGAGTATTTTCACGCTTCCCAGCAAATTCGCTAAGTAATTTTTGAGGTAGTAATTTACCATGTTTTATGGCTACATGCCAATCATTAACTAATAAAGTTTCAAGCTCACCCACTAATTTCAAATACTGAACTTTTAAAGGATTCGTATCTTCCTCAGAATTAATGAATAAACTATAAACATCCTCGCTAGCAATAGCTAACTCTCCAAAATGCTTTTCAAGTTCTTTATCATGCCACCCTACTTTTGCTTTATCTTGATCTATTTTATTTTTCTTTAAAAACTTCTTAAACCATTCATCAGTACTCTCCATTTTTTTAAGAGCCGTTTTTAATTTTTTATAATCCTCACTAGAATGCTGAGGTGTTTGCTCAACCTTTTGCAATTTTTCAATTGCATTATACATTTCTGTTACAAAATCATCGGAGATTCCTTCATTTTTACATCCATCATAAATCCCTTTAATATAATCAACAGAAGTACCTCTTTTACCCTGGCCTGCATCAATAGCCATACGTGCTTTTTCTTCAACAGTGATAGTATCCCCTATATAATTACTATGTTCCGTATTTGAAATAAATAAAACACAATTAATAGGATTACCCGTTTCATCCACTATTCTAAAACTTTCATTAGGCGTTTCAACTTCTATGTACGCCTTACCTTCTCTTTTTTGTATTTCTTCTTTATATTTTTTATCAATAAGAAGTGCCTTCCCTATACACTCTCCTCCTGGCTCAAGTCCCAAAACAATACCAGGTTTATCCTTAGTCCCTCTACTAATAGTAGATTTTTGGTTAAAACTTCTATGAGCACCTATGAGTTTCGCAGGTATAATGACTGGCTCATATTCAGCGTTATCCCATATCAATGAACCATAACCAAATACATATATTTGGTTTTCTGTAGGAACTTGAGCTTGTTTCTTTTGAGTAACAGGAGGAATAACTGGACGAGTAACAGGAGTTTCACCTCCAGGTGGAACTACGGGTCTCTCAACCGAATCTCTCGGGAAATTAACATTATAAGGTTTAAAAGATAATAAATACTCATTTATCTTAGTTATTCTTTCTGAATTTCTATGATCTTGCTCCTGTGAATTCTTATAGGTATAGGTTATTGCGCCGAGAATTCCCTTAATCTCCTCAAGATGATTTCCAAAGTTTACTTGAATACCATTTCTATCTAATAATCCAGCATTACCAAACTCACTACTCCATTTATCATGCGTTTCACTCAAATATTTCAATATAAATTCCATATTATGAAATACATCCCAGTAATTATTATCATCAAGTGATTGATTACCAACGTAATATAATATTTGAAAAACAGTTGCTTTTGCATTATTTGTTAATGTAACAGATTGGTTATACTTTTGAATTAATCCTTCTGGATTAAGTCTTTCACCTGGTTCGATACCTAAATTACGTGAATGATTCATAAGCAAATCAGAAACCTTCTTTAACTCTTGCATCGCATGATCCATATTCATTAAGTCACTACTTTTAATAGCAGGCTCACCTATACCCTCACCACGATTTCCTGATGCAGTTGCACCACGAGAACTTGATTCTTCATGCGGCTCGACTTCACCAAGCACACTATTAGGAACTGCAATCACAACATATTCTTCATGTAAATGCTTCTTAGAAGACTTAGCTGAGAATCGAATAGGAACTCCTGAAAAATTAGTAAAATCATTAAGAGGATTATCCTCAAGCGTAGAGCGATTAAATGCTTTAGCATAATATTGCAAACCACCCCTGCCTTTTTGTACAGTAAGATTAGAAGGGACAACAGAAGATTCCCGAGCAATATGATAAAATCGTTTACCATTAATACGAACATAAAGTATTATACCAGGGAAAAGAGTAACACTCCGACCTTCATAATTAAATCGATTATATAAATCAGGAACACTAAAATCAGGTAATTCTTGAATATCTTTAGCAGTTAATTGTCTAACATTACCTAAATCAAAGTGTTCTGCAGTAATTACCTCAGGCAAATTAAAAGAAAACAAGCCATCTGTTAGTTTAACATCCTCAATAGGCTTATCATAAAACTCTTCTGTTTTGGTTATTAAATTATTAAGTCTAAAAACAATACCCATAGCAACCCGTTTTTCACCATGTAAATGTCCACCTATTTCTGTTTCAGAAAGAGTGCATAAATCCTTACCTGTTTTGTTGTCGGTGACAAAACTAACAGGTACAATTCGCCCAGAAACTTTTACTTGAGTATGATCTTTAATAGCATCATAATACTGTTTAATATACCCATACAATCCACTTTCTTTTAACGCTTTAGTATCCCATCTGCAAGGCGTTTTATTACTTCCAACAACCCATGCACCTAAACAAAGTGTTGCATCATCTGGAGCAATCTTCTTAGTATGCATATCACGCGCTAAGTCAAGTAAATCATTATGCGTTAATTGAATTTGAGACTTATCATTCAAATTAACAGTAATTGCAATGTTAGCAGAACTATTAAGATGGAATGGAATTTCACAATAATGACGTACACGTAATTTTGCATCCTGAGGAGTTTTCTTTGCATCGACAAATTTATGAACCTTTGTAGACCGTGCAATAATCCAATAAAGTTGATACTGTTTATTTGGATCAACTGCAGGTGGTGGAGTAGGAGGATTTTGACGATTACGCTTCATTTCTTCAATCTCACGATGTAACGAATGAAGCAAGCGAAGCATCTCAGCATGTTCAGCACTATTTGTTGCAGAAAAGCTCTGTAATGAATTAATAATTGAATCAAACTTTGCAAGAATTGAATTTTCTAAAGCACTAAACTTTTCATCAAGTGCTCTTTCATAATCTGCTATTTTATCTGAAACCCTCTCAATAAAAGAATCATAAGCCCCAGCCATTGCATCTTTATATGCACCAAAAGCCGCTGAGAAAGTAGTCGAAATTTTCTCAGCAACATTTACACTAACATCCTCTGGCAACTGAGAAATGGCACTTTCCAAATCATCTAAATGTTTTAGTAAACCTTCAAAGTCATGCTTGCTAATTGCCATTCGAATATTATCAAGAACATCATTATACCGAGCAAGTTCATTTGTATTTTTCTCAACAGCTTTCTCAAGAGCAGATATACGCTTACTTAAGTTATTAAAGCATGACCTAATAATTGCCTTTATATCTTCATTAGTACCTGCAAGAATTTCTAATGAATCTTGAATAGAAGCAAGTTTATCAGTATGATTTTTTAACGAAACATCAATCTCAGAAAGACGCTTTGTTATCATAGAGATATCTGTCTTAATTATTCCTATATCTTCACCCAAGTACAGATATAACAATGTAAGACGCTTAATTCCATCATTTAACTCATCAAACTGATCAGGTAAATTTAAATCAGAAATATCACTGCGCAGATTAGTTACTTCATCTCGCAGTCCTTTAACTTCATTAGTAAGTGCAGTAAAACGATCATTTAAATCTTTAAGAGCTTTATCGATACCTTCTTCAGGAAATAATTTACGAATATCTGTAAGAAGAGATTCATTACCTTCAGAAACAATTTCCTTTATTTTCTGTACTAAAGCACTATCATCTTTAGCTAACTCAACAGATAACTTCTTATAGTCTATTTTCAATTCAGTAACTGTATTAATAAATTCTTGCCATTGTGACTGAAATTGTTTAAACTCTATTCCACTAATAAGTTCTTTCATAACAGCCGTAAAAGCCTCAAGAAGACTTTCGCCAGTAGGAGTGCGCAATTTATCATGTAAATATCCATTAAGAGTATTTAGTTTTCTAAACTCAGCCCACAAAAAATTATATAACCGAGTAATATCTTCATTTTTAAAAACATAAATATTAGTAGTAACCTTAGTCTTGTATGAAACCTTATGAATTGTTTGTTGAAATCGTGCAATAATTTGCAGCAACATATCAACTTTATTAAAACCAGTTTTCATTTGTTCTGAGTCGCCACTATTAATGAGTCTTATAATTATTTCAATTTCTTTTTTTATATAGATGAAAATTCTATCATAGCCAGGCCTCTTTGGAGGAATGGGTTCAGGAGATGGACCTGGAATAGGTTCAGGTTTAGGAGAAACAGGCTCTGGAGAAGGCTCAAGCGGTGCTTTCTCAGGTACATCTGAAGGAGGAGTTTTTTGAACAGGAGGTTTGGGATTTGTTAACTTATCTAAAGCAATATGCCATAACTTCCCAGCAAGATAGCTACTAAACGCAGAT
>JBLKOW010000025.1:0-12114 GCA_047603135.1 Candidatus Woesearchaeota archaeon
GGACCTGTTCAGCGAATTGAAGTTGGAAGATCTGTTCTTGACACAGAAATTACCAACGTAGCAGCTGACAACTTAATTGTTGTTGGTGGACCTTGTGCGAACACAGTTGCAGCAACTCTCTTAGGTGTTTCACCAAACGCTCCTGGATGTTTTGAAGACTTCCCAGTAAGCCAAGGCGAAGGTATCATCAAGATGGTTGAAAGTGGTGACAAAGTAGCAGTTATTGTTGCTGGTTACTCCGCAGCAGACACTCGTGCAGCAGCTGAAGTACTTGCTAACTACGAAGATTATGCAGATGATCTCGAAGGCATGGACGAAGTTGTTGTATCAGGTCAAACCATCATGGCTCCAACCGTAGCTCCAGAACCAACTCCAGAAGCAGATGCTGATGAAGATGATTCTGAAGAAGACGAAGAAGGCGATGATGACCACGAAGAGTCTGACGACGAAAACAACGACGAAGAATAAGAGGAGTAATTCCTCTTAATTTTTTTATTTTTTTTATTTTTACTATATTTCTAAGGTTTTTTGTGATGTATATTCCTTAATTCGTAAAGTTAATTCTGAACTATTTTAAATTACTTTATTAACTATACTTCGTGGATTTATTGGTATTAGAATTTTTGAATCGAGGTTCCATTATGTTCTATTTTTATCAATAATCTTCTTTAATTCTCTTCTGAATTTTTGTGCTCTTTCAAGAGATGTTTTAGCTTTTGATTGCACAAGTACATTACCCATGTCATAAGTAAATGTACCTCTTTTCTTTTTCTCAAAGAAATATTCTTCCATTAATTCATCAGCTTTTTGCTTGCCAAGAATCCCAGCAGCATCTTCTTTTGCTTCAATAAAATCTTCTAAGAATTCCTTCTGTAATTTACCAGTAAGGTAAAAGTAATAAATTACAGCATCAAATGTTACTGCATGAATTGAAAGGTCAGACTTAATCTTAATCCCTGAATTTTCAAGAAGAGCTCTTGCCATGTAGAACATACTATAATAACTCGCATTTACAACCCAAAGCAATCCATTAAAGCTGGTAAAACCAAGAGATTCTTGTTTATTAGGGTTAGTAGATAGCTCGAAAAGAGCTTTTGCAGAATCAATTGAATCGTCAGCATTCTTAATAAAAAAAGCAATGTTCGGGTTTTTCTTTTGATTTTAGAATTTCTTCTTTGATAAATTGTTTAACTCTATTCTCAGATTCTTTTAATTTTTTTTCATCAATCATTTTACTATCTCCCCTTAAGAATTAGTCTATAAAATAATTCTGCACCATATAATATAATGTGTTTATTTAAAATCTCATTAATAATATTCTTTTCATCGCGTTTCAAAAGCATTTCATAAACACTTTCAAAACCTATAACTCTTTCTTCAAAGGGCAGATCATAATTTGATACTACATTATGAAGAAATCTTTCATGAAATTCAATCTTGTCAGTACTATCTACTATTAATAGTATATCAACATCTCTTGGTTTAATCGATTCTACAGCCGAACCAAAAATAAGCAATACAAAATTATCTTCTTTTATTTTGTTAATAATCTCCTCTCTAAATAATTTAATGTCTTTGTACTTTTCAAGAAAATTATCTCTTCTTAAATATTCGGCAAAAACAAGAGTTTCATGATGGATTTTATAATTCAATATTAGATTTTTATGTTTGTCTTGTTCAATTATCTTAGATTCTATTAAAGGCTGTATCGCTCTATGAGTAAGAGATACGTGCATTTTCAGTTTTCTTGCTACTTCTCGTAATGAAAATGATTCGGTTATATGGCCTACAAAGAACTGCAATACTTTAGCTGTGGATTTGTTGAGATACATATGTTCACCTTAATATGAATGAGTGTTCACTTATTAGTATATAAATGTTTTGTCTTTAATAGGTCTTTTCAGTTTAAACATCATGGTCTAGGTAAATCTATGTTAAATGAAATTCTCGGCTTACTTCTTGTATCTCTTAAAGAAATATTCTCTGCTCATATCTATTTCTTCAAGTATGCCCTTAAGAAGTCCTCGACTAATATCTTTATTAGAATGTATGGGTACTAAAGTGGTTCTCCCATCTGAATGTCTATAGAATCGATGACTTCCTTTCTGTCTTATAGAAACAAAACCTTCTTTCTCAAGAAATGTACATACTTCTTTAGAAGATAGTCTCGGTAATTTCATTAAACTACCTCAACTTGTTGAACTCCTACAAATTTAATTCGTTCTTCATCAGATTTGGTTTCATTCTGAACTTCAAGATATAATTCTATAGCTTCTTTTATATTTTTCATAAGCTCATCTAATGTATCGCCTTGAGTAATACAACCCTTAAGTTCAGGAACTCTACCTACGAAAGTTCCATCTTCGTCTTGCTCAATAATTACATTATATGTTTTTGCCATGAGAATAATAAGTATATTTGTATTTATAAAATTTTATGTTAGTGGCGTGTAGAATATTTTATTCTTCCATGCTCTCTTGTGAATACTCGGAAGTCTTTACTTCTATTTCATACACAGGTGTCTACACCGGTCTTATTTGTAGTCACCTTATTAATTGTATGTAGATTTAAAGTAGAAATGAAGATGATACAATTAAGTATTTTTACTATTCTCGATTATTGAAGTCATAACCAAATAGTTTTAAGTCACTTTTTAATTTATTAATTACTTCTTGCTGGTTATTTTTTTTACTTAAAGCTACAAACTTAAGAAGGAATTCATCCAATTCTTCTTTAGTGAGTATATGCTTTCGTTTGCTATCCACTATAAAGTAAAAACGAAAAGTCTTTAAGCGCTTTTCACGGATAACAATGTTTGTAACTAATGCAACAAAATCGCCTTCAGAAGGTGTTGTTAAAGAAAGACTTTTTACAAGTTTTTTTGCTTCCTCTTTAGAAGTATGTCTTTTAAGTTTTTTAATAAATTCCTTAGAAAATTCAACTACCATCGCTCAATTTCTCTTAAAGCTTCTTTTAATGTTAGTGTATCTGCACTAAAAAATACTTGTGCATTTCTCAGAGAGATTTCATTCTCATATAATCTATTCAGAACAGCATCCCACGATTCAGACTTGTGTGCAATTTGCTGTAATCTATCTCGTGTTTCTTTTTGGAGAGGTATTGTTGTTAATGGCATCTTATAAGCTTATAAGTTACTTATATTTATATAATTTTTGGAGAATTTTTTTCTTTTAGGTAAAATACTTACCGAAACTCTTATATATATATACATACCATCTTAAAAAATACTCATGTCAAAAAATTATACTAAGCAAATAGAGCCAAAACATTTTGTATTTTATAATATTCTTTCATTTACTTTTTATGAATTAGTATGGATGTATCGTGTTTGGGACTTTTTTAAAGAAAAAGAAAAAAGTGATATTACTCCTGCACTGCGGATTATTTTTGCAGTTATATTTGTATATCCTCTTTTCAAAAAAATTCGTGATGAGAGTAAAGCACTGGGTTGGAAACAGGATTTCTCGCCTGTTGGAAGGGCGATATCATGGATTGCTATAAATATGACTGCACTTCTTACATATCCTTTTAATTTGCTCATTATCTTTACATTTATTCCATTAATAACTCCAATTAATGCAATGAATTATTATTACCAAAAGAAAGAAGGCAAAACTATTGCTCGTCCATGGCTTTGGTGGCAATATATATTGGTTATATTAGGTAGTTTATGGTGGCTTCTTGTTGTGATTGGTCTTGTTGCTGAATTACTACTATAGTATGTATGATCTTAAGCAATCTACCATAAAATATATATAATAAAGGAGTTATCTCACACGTTATGAGTACGCAAATCAGTCTAAAACTATCTGATAAAATGAATGTAAGAGTAAAGAGCTATTCGGAAAGATTAGGTTATGATAGTGTACAAGATTTTATTGAAAATCTCGCATTCGAGATTTGAATGGGGATCTGAATACCCCATCCTTTAGGGTGAGATTTTCAATTCCAAAAATCCGACTCAATCGTGAGTCCGTAATACCCCAACATTTATGTTGGGGATAGGACGAACAACCGAGAGTCGGATTTTTGTTATTCGTGAAATTTTACGTGAGAAACTATTTGAAAGTGAAGCTGTTTCTGGAAAATTAACGTATAGTGCAAGTCAGGAGTCGCTTGGAAAGAATTGGCTTAGTAAGGAAGAGGATGAAGCGTGGGCCCACTTACAAAAGGAGATATAATTCTCTTTCCCGTTCCCTTACACAGACTTGACGGGACAAAATTAAGGCCTGTTTAGTATTATCAGAGGAAATTGGTGATGATATAATTTTATGCCAAATAACTTCTCAGAATATTCCTAAAGATACGTTTTCGGTATCTATTTCACCCTCAGATACTCTTAAAGGAAGCTTAAAGATTAGTAGCTATGCTCGGTGTAATATGCTTTTTACCGCTGATAAGATTGATTGTAAAAAAGTATTATGTAGTATTTCCCCAAATAAGTATGATAAGTAATTTCTGTTATAATGAGAACTATTTCTAAATAGGTTATTACTTCTACATAACTTCTATAACGTCTCTACAGTGGCGACATAGATTTATAAATGTTCTTTTATAAAAAGAGTATATGGTAGATGAATCTCTGCTGAACTATCTTAAGCAACAGCTTGCAAACGGATATTCACGGCAACAGTTGACTGACTTTCTTGTGCAAAGAGGCTATCCTATCGAAACTTTGAATGAGTGTTTTGATGTAATTTATGACCAACATCCTCGTGCAGAACCATCGCACTCACGGCATCTATTTATACCACTAGTACTTATTGTCATAGTTTTCTTGGGTATTATTGGCACAATTACATATATTATTTTTTCTCCGGCTCCTCAAGGTGAATTACAACTTCAGTTTCAAATTCAGCCGACTATGAACGAGTTTGAAAACACTATTACACTGCGAAGAACTGCTGAATCAGACTCAGACCGTGCAATTCCAGTTACCATTACGTATCAAATATATAATGCAAATAATGAGCAAGTACATCAATTTGAGGAAAGTATGCTTTTAAGTGCACAAGACTCAAGTGAAGTTCCTTTCACAATTCCTGATGTGATTCCAGGCAGGTATCGTGTTTCTGCCACTATTTCTCATCGAGATGTTACAGAAACAGCAGAAACGCACATAACAATTGCAGAAAGAGATACTCAACCAACACCTCAACCAGACCCACAACCAATGCCTGAACCTGACCCTGAACCTGATCAATGTCCGCTCTATATTGAGGAGCGTACATGTATGCGTTCTCGATGCGGGCCCGATACAGACTTTAGGGTAGTTTATGAGGATATTGTACCGTGCTGTGGAAATAATATCTGTGAAGCAGGAGAAACACCTGAAAATTGTCCTCAAGATTGTCAGGATCCAACTCAAACAGGTGCATTTAATTATTCAACTGATACTCACTTAATTACATTCATTAATGATGAAACAATACCCATTACCTCGCAAATTGAAAGCATTCGTGAATTATCAGAAACACGATATAATGATGCAATGGAATTATGTGATGCAATTGTTTACCCTTATTATAAAAACATGTGTTTTTATGAGGTTGCTGATCAAACAGGTAATGCTCAAACATGTACATTTATTACAGTTGAACGTGACCGCGATAGGTGTCATGCGCGTGTTTCACAGCATGTTGAAGATTCATCAGTATGTGATGAAATTACTTCTGCGCTTCGTCGTGATTCTTGTTATATGCGTTTTGCACTGCAAGGAGACTATTCAGTTTGTGACAAACTAGAAGATGCATATTATGTTGAATCATGTCGTAATCTTAAGGAATTAGGTCAAATGGCTCCTGATGCTGTTGCAGAATATGCACTGGGGGTGAGTTAGATGTCATTAGAGGATGGATTACCACCTCCACCAAAAAATCATCCTGCGGTTGCACCAATTGCGCCACCAAAAGTTTCTCCGCGTGTTATGCAAATCATTAGTGCATTATTTATCGTTCTTGTTGCGCTAGGAGTCTTTTTTGCATTAAGTTCAGGAAATGATGGAGAAGATTATGCGCTCAGTTATTCCATTTCAGTTCCACGTGATGTAATGGTGCAGGGTGATGCACTTGTATATGCTATTCGCTATACTAACTGGGGAACAATTAAATCACATACTGCTGAGGTTAGTTATCGATTAATTGATGAAAACAGAGTTCCGGTGCATGAATGGCGAGATTCAGAGCGTATGACAAGTGTTGGCTACCGACAGCATCAAAAAGAAGTAGATATTCCTTCAGGAAGGTACGCAATCACTGTCGAGGTAAGTTATGGTAATAATCAGCGAGAATCAGCAACAACTCAGTATTTTGAAATAATTCCAAGTGATGATACTCAAGCGTCTCCTACAGAAATTCCTTCTCTTGATGAACATTTCGAAATAGATGAAAATGTTACTGATATGAATGAGACTACCGTTATGAATGAGACTGAAACAATAAATCAAACAACAATTGAAACAAATACAACTACCATTATGAATGAATCAATAAATGAAGAACCTACGCCTCTAGCAAATGTTTCATCAGAGAATAATTCATCAGAAAACACATTAAGTATTGAGGAAAGTACAGATGAGGAATTACAGCTTCTTGAACATGCGCTTGACATTGTTGAAACAGATCCGCAAGGTGCAGCTGATATTTGTTATGAACTTAAAACACGCGATAGTTGTTTAGCAAAACTCTCGGAAAAGATGGTTAATGCTGTATTTTGTGAGGACATTCTTACCCAAACGAAAGCAGACAATTGCTTTTTACTCTATGTAACGAAAACACAGAACTATGAAATATGTGAGAATATTGTGCATGAGACTTTGAAAAAGACATGTGAAAATTCTTAAAGATTTTTGAGAAGCACTGCCCCTCTGCATGCTGCATGAGGAATACTGGAAGACCTAACATTTAATTTCTTAAGGGTATGTGGGTAAATATATTTTTGTGCCGTTTTCATCATTTCTTCTTCGAAAAGTCCAAATGATCTGCTAATATTCCCACCAAAAATAACATACTCAGGATCGAGGGTTTGCACAACTGTTGCAAGCATTTTCCCAAGATTTTTTCCATATTGTTTTACTATGCGTGTGTATTTTACATCTTTGAGAAGTGCTTTTTGCATAGCATCTTTTGGTTCGATTTTATAATTACCTAAAAAGAATTTTTTAGAGGTAGCATCTTCAAGAGTTGCTTTTTCAAAAGGAATGTGTCCTATTTCACCACCAATACCTGTGCTTCCTGTATGCAACTTTCCATGAATAACGATGCCACATCCAAGGCCAGTTCCAAGGGTAATTCCAACTACGGTCTTGTCAAGAAGATTGTTTTCATATGCTTCGCCAAGCGCAAAACAATTCGCATCATTTTCTACTTTACATGGGATTCCAAACTTACTCATTACCTCATGTGCAATATCTACATTATCCCATCCGGGAATATTTGGTGCAAAGTGTACTTTTCCATTGTCAATAGGTGCGGGAAATCCTATACCTATAAAAGTAACCTCTGGATATTTCTTAAGTAAACTGTGAACAACACTGAAAACAGTTTGTTTTGTGGCAGGTTTAAGAACAAACTTGTGGTCAATAACTGTATCTCCATCAACAACAATTGCTTCAGTCTTTGTTCCGCCACAATCAATACCAATTTCCATACCTATACTTGGGTGTACATCTATTTAAAGGTTTGTGATAAATAGTCAAGGACAAATATAAATTGTAAATTATGTAACTCTTTTGTCTTTGGCTATTTAGTAAACGACTATTTTCATTACAAAATATTTATGTCGTTTACTAAAATATAAGTAAAAAGTCTACTTTGCCAAGTGAGGCGATGTGTTTCTTATCAAAAAACACAAGTTCGCCGTGCAAGTCAGACTTTTTATGTGCATTTTAGATAAGAATTAATGAAATACTCAAAGACAAATATAAACTGTAAATCTTGTAAACTATTTTGTCTTTAGTTATTTAGCAAACGGTCAATACTATTACAAAATATTTATGTCGTTTACTAATAGTTTGGTAAATACCTGTTTCATTTTAGAAATCTTTATATATAGTTTATTATGTATTAACTATAGGTGATATATAATGAATATAACAACTATTCAATTGGATAAGTCGTTAGTTGAGGCATTAAGGGAAGTTCGTGAATACCCTAGGCAAACCTATAATGATCTGATTATGCAGATGTTAAAAATATATAAAAGTTCCAAGAAAAATAATCAATATGACAAGTTCATTCATACAATTCAACGATCAAAAATGAATGAATTATGGGATAACAATAATGATGAGGACTGGGATAATGTATAAGTTTGGTGATATTGTTTTAGCAAAAGTTCAATTTACAGATACATTTGAAATAAAAAAGCGTCCAGCATTAGTGTTATTTGAGGAATATGGAAACATTGTAATAGCTGGTGTAACGAGCAATTGTGAGATGGATGGTATACCATTGACAAAAAAAGAGGGTGCAGTAAAAGATAGCGTTATAAAACTTAACTATATTTTTACCGTTTCTTCTATTATGGTTGAGAAAGTATTATTTCAGATATCAGCACAGAAGAAAAAGATAGTATATGATGAATTTATGAAAAGATTAAATATTTAATAAAACTCCTTTCATTACCTACTCTAAAGCAGTAAAGTTTATTAATCAGTACGTTTATTGTAGCTTGCATGGCTAAGAAACCTAATGTTATTTTATATGGCACAGAAAAGTGTGTGTGGTCTGAAAAAATCCAGCACTTTCTTGAAGTGGAGGGCATCACAATCACGTTTAAGAACATAACTAAAGATCCTTCTGCATATCATGAAATGGCATCCCTTACTCAACAATTTTCACTTCCTGTTGTTGCACTTGATAAGAAATACGTTGTAGGATATAATTTAGCAGAAATACGGAAGTTATTTGTGTAATTATACTGTTCTGCTCTCGTGGTTTTGTTTCTCAATTCGTATGACGTTATCTACAAAACTCTCGATCTTAGGTTCATGGCTTACGATAATAACTTGTTTCATTTGTAAGCGCTCAAGAACATCACGCATTTTATCCAGCTGTGTTGCACTAAATCCATCGGTTGGCTCATCAAGTATAATAATGTCGCGTGTTCTTACTTCTTGTGTCAAATCATTTATTACTTTATTTAGGGCGAGTCTATACGCAAGTGCAATTGCAGTTTTTTCTCCTCCGCTAAGATTGATAACATCAATATCATGGCCGTTTTGCTGGACTAATGGAGAAAATGTGTCGTCAAGCTGAGCAGTGATAAGCTCATCTTCAATAAGTATGTCAAACCATTCTTGAAAAAGCCCACTAAATTCGCGGTAAATTGTTGCAAAATAATTCTTCTCAATAACTACTGCAATATTCATAAATGAATTTTCAATCCAGTGTATATACTGTTTCTTTTGGTGCAATTGCTTTTGTTTTTGTGCAAGTTCTTTGAGCTCATTTTCGATGCGCTCAAACTCTTCTTTTCGCGCTAAAATACGTGCATTTTTCTCAGCAATCCTAATATCTTGTTCTTTTAAATCGCGATCAAGCAACCTAAGCTTTTCCTCTGACTGTTTTGCGCGTATTTCAATATCAGCAAATTCTTTTGCTTGTTCATCAACGTTTTTCTTTCGACTTTCTAAATCGGTAATTTGTTTTTGTAATTGTTCTTTATCATGTTTAAGACGACTAAGTTGGTCTTCTTTTTCTTTACGAATGGTAAGGGCAGTGATATAATTGGTGATTTTAGCAAGGCTCTCCTTTTTAGTTTCCAATTCTTTATCCTTTTCCTTAATACGTGAATCACTGCTTTTTTCTTTTTGCATTATAATTTCTTCTAAATCTTTTTCCATTTGTGCAATCTCTTTTTCACAGACCGCTATTTCTTCGAATGCATGATTAATGTTATCCATTTCTCGTGTTAATTCATTGTGTTTTTGCTGGATATCCTGTAAACTCTGTAGAGTTTTTTTTACACTTTGTTGTTCATTCATGAGCTGTGCTTGTTTTTTCTCAAGAGCATTCTTTTCTGCAAGCAATACATTCTTTGCTTCAGTTTTTGCTTCGACTATACCTTTTTTATGTGTATGATCAACTCCCTGTAAACAAAGTGGGCATGTGTCAAGTTCACTAAGACGCGATTTAATTTCATCTGCTGATTTTATATTTTCATTAATTCTTGCTTTTCGTGTTTCAAAACTAAGCAACTTTTGCTGAAGTTCTTCTAGGCGCTGTGTGTATGGCTCTTTTTTCTCAAGCTCTTTTGCATACTGGGCACTTTTCTTTTCCATCTCTTCACGCCCAGCAACTTTTTTCTTTAACAATACTAATTTTTCCCGTGAATTTGCTAGGTTTTTACTTAGGAGTATTTCTCGTTCACGAAGTGTTGCACGTACTTCACGTAAATTATCAAGCGTTTTCATTAATTCAGTAACTTCTTTTTCAAGTGTATCTTTCTGCGATATATCAACTTTAGTAAGTGGATGTTCATCAAGTAATCGTTCAACCTGAGCAATATTATTAGCGACAGCAACATCTTGAGAATATATTGTTTTAAGTGCAGAATCATACTTCGTTATTTCGCGCTGTAACTCAAAGAATTCACGCAGTTTTTTAAGCAATATTTCAGATTCTTTCGCATACTCATCACGATCTTTTTTATGCAAGGCACGTTTTTCAATGAGCGCGGTAACCACATCAGTTTCTTCATTAATGACCTCAATAAGGGATTCTTTTCGCTCTTTTCGTTCGTTTGTATATGCAAGACTGCCTTCAAGAACTTTCACCTGGTCCTTTAAGCGTTTCATAATTACTTGTGCATTCTCACGAATTCGTTTATACTTATCAATTCCAAATGCTTTTCGCAGTGTGTCAATACGCTCTTCACTACTATCAAAAATAATACGTTTCATATCTTCTTGTGGGGTATACACTGTATATCGATAAAGCATACTTCGTTTACTAATTAATTCGTGGGGGTATCCAAGTAATTTCATGATGGTTGCTTTGAGCTCAACAGGTGCAACATCCTTTTTTACTCCATTAATAATTATGTGGCTTGATTCTTGTGATATTGAACTCTTTTTCTGTTTTAGAATACGTGTAATAATAATCTCTTTTCCATCGATTTCACAGCATAGTTCAATAGTACCTTTAGTAGTGCCCGTTCGAAGTAGACTTGAACCAGATAATTCTCCTTTAATAATTCCAAAGAGGCCAAATTCTATAGCAAGAAGTATTGTTGACTTTCCAGCCCCAATATCGCCTGAAAGTAGAACACTTCCCTGTGGAAAGTCAATACGTGTGTCAACATAACTTCGTATGTTATGTAAGTGAATCCATCTAATCAGCATATAGTAACAATCCTTATTGATTATATAAGCATTATTGTAGTAAATGTCTTATGCTAAAGGTAGGGTAAGACTGACTATATTAAAAACGAAAGTAAAAAGTCTACTTTGCCCACTTTTGCAATGTGTTTTTATAAAGAGACATATAAGTTCGCCGTGTAAGCTTGACTTTTTACCTTCACATCTATTTCCTAACCAAACACTAATAATTATCTTACACAATACTTATATACAACCTTCTTTTAACGTTCAATGGTGATATTTATGAATGGAATCGATGAAAAAAACCGAAAACGTGTATCTGAAGCAATTGAAAAGTTGTTAGCAGATACGTATGCATTGTTTTTAAAAACTCAAAATTACCACTGGAATGTATCTGGTGATGATTTTAATGACTTGCATGAAATGTACGAGAAACAATACACTGAAATGTTTACTGCAATTGATGAACTTGCTGAGCGTATTCGTATGCTTGGTTTTCGAGTTCCAGGAACATTTGAGCGATTTAATGCAGTAACTTCTATTAGCCCAGGAAACGCTGAACTCGATACAGAAGCAATGACAGTTGATCTTGCAGATTCACATGGTGCTATTATTAAAGCAATTCGTGAAGTTGCAAAGATTGCTCATGAATGTGGTGACTTTGGAACGGTTGATTTCTTATCTGATAGACTGCAAGCGCATGAAAAGTTTTTATGGATGCTTCGCACGAAAACGTCAACTGATAACAGCAAACCACTCATAGAATAATT
>JBLKOW010000026.1:0-11924 GCA_047603135.1 Candidatus Woesearchaeota archaeon
GGTGAGAGCATGTTTCGTATTGCTTTATTTTTGAGGAGTAATTGCATCTGTGTGTTCATTACTTTTTGTTCTTTATTACTGCACCGAGCATTTTTATCAGCATCAATCAGCCCATAGGGATATCCTAAAAATGTTGGGTCTTTGCTTTGCATTGCAAGAGTTTGCACTATATTTTCTATTTCTGTATCACTTGGGTTTTTATTGTTTTGTTTTTTTGCAATGTCAAGCATGAATGCGAAAGAACTTAATGGATGGAGTTTTACAATAAATATACTAGCATGATGAAGTGGGTTATTATTGGTAATGCTATTTTCATACCACCAAGATTTTGTTGCACAATTGCTTGAGTCACTGAGCATGTGAATTGCACCTATAAGACTTGTTCCTGCATCTGTTAATTCTCCTGAAGATTTTGTTACTGCACAAACAGAAATATTTTTCTTTTCAGCTTGATTATATAGTTCATGTAAAAGTGTGTGTTCATCTTCGTATTTTGCACAAAGATTTCCATCTAGGCAGATGATGCTTTCCTTTGGAAGATGTTGAATTGAGTCTATTGCAGATTGAATTTCACATATACGCCTTGTGTAGTTAGCAATTTTTTCAGGCGTTATATCCTCGTATGTATTTGGTTTATAGGGTATTTCTTTTATTTTTTCTATACCTTCTTTTTTTTCTGCGTATAATTCTGCTGTATATTGCTCTTGTACTAGGTCAATAGTAATTATGGCAAGAAATTCGCTAGTATGGCGCATTATTCGTTTTGTGCCTTCAAAGGCAGTCCAGTATACACGTATAAATTGTAAACTAAATCCTGCGTTTCCTATAATTTCTGTGTTTCCTCCATCAATATACATGCTCGTTATCTTTTTTTGAGCTGGAGGAATTTCTTTAAAATTTTGTATATTAAAATCTAGGCCTTCATATTTTTTACTTTTACATTTTGCTTTTGTTGCATTTTTTACTATGCTTTTTTCAATTGCATTAATAATAGAAGGGTGCGTAATATTCATAGTCTTCCTCATTCGTCTTTTTTTGTCTTTAGCAGTGCCTTTGCAATTGCTTCTCCAAATATTTTTGCTGAAGCAGGTCCATCTGCTGTAATTATATTTCCATCAGTAGTTACTGTTTCTCCTGTGTACTGCGCTCCATCGCGCTCTATAATTGCTGATTGCATTCCATCTGCATTCCAAACAGTTGCCCTGCGTAGTTTTAAGAGACCAGCTTTTCCAAGCAAGACTGGTGCAATGCAAATTGCGCCAATAACTTTTCCTGCGTTATTTGCTTGCGTTATTATTTTAAAATATTCAAGATGATCTCCTAGTGATAAGGCTCCTGGACCGCCAATAGTTATAATTGCGTCATAATTTTCATAGTTTATTTCATGAAGTGCTTTGTCAGGGATAATTTCTGTTTCAAACTTTCCAATTGCTGGTTTAGTCTCAGGTGCTGCTGTTATTACTGTTATTCCTGCGTCTTCTAATGCTTTTTTACTCTCGCTGTATTCATGATCTTGGAAACCACGCTGTGCAATAATACTTAAAACTTTTTTAGTTGTTTCTTGTGCGTTTTCATTTTGATTCATGATAGTTTTATCCTCATGAGCTTGATTCATATGGCACCTCCTTCTGTGATAGTTTTTGAATAAGTGTACTTATACCGAAACCTAATAATAGTGCAACGATAGCCCAAAGTGTACTGAATAAATCCCAGTGCATGTTCTCGTATGCACGTGATATCGGCATAATAAGTGTTCCAGTAACTATCCCAATAAGTACATACATAGTTTTTGTATGATATTTTTTAAGAACGTATTTCATTACTTTTGCAATGGAAAGAGCGCCAAATTTTGCTCCAATAAGAAAAGTTAGTATAACAAAGATATGCTGAGCTGGGGCGTGAAGTGCATCAATTAAATATTCGTATAATCCTAAAATAAGGAGTATGAAGGATCCTGAAATGCCTGGAATAAACATTGCACTGACTCCAATAAAACCTCCTAGAAATATGTACCACAGAGCGGGAACTGCATTACTTACTGGAATAATAAACATAAGACTTGCACCTGCAAGGATTCCTAAAATGCCAAGTATTCTTGCGCTTGAAGTATGTGTTTTAATTCTTTGATACATGCCAATAAGAGCCGAGAGAATAATTCCTACAAAGAAAAGAAGGGTATTTGCTGTGTGATTTTCAAGCATATATTTGATGATGTATGAGCCAAGTATGATTGCAAGTATAATTCCTCCTGCAAGGGTTGCGATAAAGGGTACATCTAATTTTTTTAGGGTGTCTGATCTTTTTTGTGCATCTTGCTTATTTGAACCTAAGGTTTCTAGTATTGTTAGTGCATTCTTTGGTGTGTACTCGCTGATTGCAGTAATGAGTCGCTCATATATTCCAGTGATGAGGGCAATTGTGCCTCCTGAAATACCTGGAACAATATCGCTTGCACCCATAAGCATTCCTTTGAGAAAGATAGTTGTTGATTTTGTATGATTTGACTTAGATTGTTTTTTTGTTTGCACATATACTACTTGTTTAGAATTATTTTTTATCTCTACCGATTTCTCTTTTTTCTGTGTGTGTGCTTTTTTTTTCTTTGCAGTAGTTTTTTTCACAGTGACTTTTTCTTTTTTAGTTTTTTTTGCCATGGTTATGGTTTTATGATACTGATTTTCTTCACTTTTTGTTTTATGTATTCATCTTTTTTAATTTCGTCTAATACTTCTTTTACTGTTGTATGCTTTCGTTCAACTTCTGCAACATAATTTTTTCCTTTTTTTGTTACCTTCTTGTATTTTTTTTTAAATTTGACTACATGCTCTTTAAATTCATCAGTTGGACCAATTTGTTCATATATTTTAGGAATTGTTGTTCTCTTAACTGAGTATGCAAAATATGCTTCTTTTTCTTTATCCCAGCGCCATGTTTTCTCTGTAACATTCCATAATGCTAATTTTTTTGCAATATGTTCATACGCTTTAAGTAACCGCGCTCCAATAATGTCGCTTTTTCCTTTTTGTACAGTTACCTTAAGAACGCAGGTATATGATTTTTTGAGTGATTCAATATACTCTGGTGTTATTGCTGGTTTTTCAAAGAAATTTTTATGGGGATTATCTAGGAATTCTTGTGCTTTCTCTTTTATTGTATTATACACTTCTTTGCTTACTGATGCTGATGCATTTCGATTTGGTTGTATGGGATCAATAATGATTAATGGTCCTGTTTGTTTTGCTTTATCAATAATGGCAAGACTTTTGTGTTTCTCAACATCAATAACAGTTTGTTCTTTCCATTTTGCTATGTTTTTAAGTGTGTCAGTAAATGTTTTGTAATTAATTACCAGAATGTCTGTTACGTGTCCAGAGAATCCTTTAATGTAGGATTCTGCTCCATATGTACCTGTTCCTTTTAGAAATAATTTCATAAGTCTAATCTCATCTTTTAATGACGGGTTCTTTTTTATTTGTTTAGTAACCCATCCTACATGAAGTGGTGAGGCATCGGTTACATTAGGTGCGTTTTCAGGAGTTTTTATTTTTAGAACTGGAATTATTTCGTAGCGCTTATCTATTTGAAAATAATCTCGTGAACCATGAACTTTTTGAAGGTCTTTGTGAGGTACTTTTGCAACAATAGTATGTAATAGTTCACTGATGTTTTTATCACTATATTTTTTGTCATTAAATCTTACAAATATATCGATATCAAAATCATTTCCAATGATTGTGTCTTTTGCAGTGCTTCCCCCTAAAAGAACGTCTGCATCAATTTTTTGTTTTGTAATACTCTTTTTGATTTCTGAAATAATTTTTTTTATCTTTTCTTTTTCAGCACGAATATTATATGTTTTATTTTGCTCAAGAATGTCACTACAAATTTCTGCAATAATTTCTTTTTTAGATGTTTTCTTTACTTTTTTTGCCTGAGTCATCGGTGTTCCTTCCTATTTTCTTCCATATTTATCTTCAAGACGTACAATATCGTCTTCATCAAATGTGCCATATGAAATTTCAAGTACTTTACCTTCCTCTTTATTTCCTGCGAGGGCGTGTACAGTCTCACGTGGAATGAAAAACTCATCACCTTTTTTTGCAATCGTCCATTTTTCACCAATGCGCACTTTGACTGTTCCCTCAATAACACGCCAGAATTCATCGCGGTGATGGTGGTATTGGATGCTTAGTTCTCCATCAGCATTAACTGTAATGATTTTTACGGTTGAGACTTCATTGTGGGTGAACTGTTCAAATTTTCCCCAAGGTCTTTTTTCAGTGTATGTTTGTGGTTTTTTGTTCATTGTGGTATTTATTTTCGTATGTGGTTATTTAACTGTTTTGTTTTTATTACCTGTTTTTTATCTTATTTTACTTACTTCCTATCAAAACATATATAAAGGTACTTCATCCAGATTAGTGTATGGTGGTGCAAGAAACAATGTCGCTTTTTGGAAGTGCTCTTATGTTTGATATAGCTATTTTTGTGCTTCTTTTCTTAATTGGCTATGGTACACTTATTTTATCACGAAAATATCATCTTCCTGAGCCTTTGATTTTATTTGTGATTGGAATGATGGCACATGTGTTAGTGCCGGGCATAACTGCAGGCTGGATTGTTATTATAGCTCTGGTATTATTACTCTTTGATGCTGGTGCTCATTTTTTACCACGGAAGTTTGATGCGCATTCTGTTCTTGTCCTTGAGTTTATTCTCTATTCTTTTGTTGCAAATACAATACTTTCTGGAGTATTACTTTATGCCTTTTTAGTACATGGGTTTACTGTCCAATTAGTACTCCTTGCAATTGTAATGGGCGCGCTTCTCACGGCATGCTCTCAGTTTGAGATTTTGAAAGTATTTAAGGTTCATATCAATAGACTTTATCGCTTAACTCAATTAGAAGATCATTTATCTAATCCTTTGATGCTTACTATTTCACTGATTGCGTTATGGTTTGCAAGCTCATATGCACTTGGAATTGACGTTGCACTCGTTGCAGTGCTTTCTGCATTATTTATTGATATTGCAGTGGGTATATTTTTTGCTATTATTGTTCTTGCATTATCACGCAAATTTTTGCGCAAGCTTCCTCTTGCATATATTAGCGCTCCAGTTGCATTACTTACATATTATCAAGCGTATCTTTTTGGCGGGACAGGATTTATTGCCGTTTTAGTGACCTCATTATTTTATCACAATACTGTTTCACGGGTTTCTGATTTAGGAGAGTTTGGGCCTTTTTTGAGTAATGCTGTTTACATACTAGTTTTTATTTTGCTAGGATATATGATTCCTATTACTTTTGCAGGATTATATATTGGTTTCATGTTATTTATGCTCTATTTATCAATTCGCTATATTTTACTTGGTTTCTTTTTTCATGCAGATCAGCATTTTATGACGCTGGATTGTCCTAAGGGTCTTGCAGTTGGTGCTGTTATATTACTAGTTGTTGTGGGTGAGGTTTCACCGTTTGCAGGGTTTCCAGCATTGCACGTGGCAATATCTTCATTAGTTGTTGCGTATGTCCTTAGTATAGCTAGTTCGTATAGTGTTAATGTTATTACTCATAAAATTATTAAATGATGAGATATAGATTATTTAAAATATGGTAATGATTATAAAAATGAGGTGTTCGTATGTATGATGTTATAACAGTAGGTTCTTCTACTATTGATTGTTTTGTTGATACGGGAGATGCACTTTTTAAGAATGCAAAAACAGTCCGCGGGCAGTCTGTTGTTGCTGTTCCCTTTGGAAGTAAAATAATGGTTGATAATTTGCGTTTTTTGACTGGTGGTGGTGGTACAAATACTGCTGTTGCTTTTTCACGCCTTGGTCTTAAAACTGCGTACATTGGGAAGCTAGGTGGATCTCAATCAGATTTAATATTAGATGAATTAAAAAAGGAAAAAGTTTCACTTTCATTTGTCGTGAAGGGTGAGAATACTGGTTTTTCAGTTGTTCTTGATGCGCAAGGTCATGATCGTACTATTATAACGTATAAAGGAAGTAATAATGATTTACAGTTTAAGGAATTACCACTTTCTAAAATTAAAACAAAATGGTTTTATATGGCTTCAATGGTTGGTGAGTCATACAAAACGTTGCTTAAATTGATTGAGTATGCTGATAAAAATGGTATTAAGGTAGCATTTAACCCTTCTTCATACATTGCAACACAGGGTTATATTCGATTGAAAGGGATTTTGTCAGCGACGGATTTACTTGTATTTAATCGCGAAGAAGCAGGTGAGCTTCTTGGTAAAAATTATCCTACTGATACAATGATGAGAAAGTTAAAAGCGCTTGTGCGCGGAATTGTTATTGTTACTGATGGGAAGAATGGTAGTTATTGTTATGATGGAGATTTATTATATTATTTGCCAGGGACTGCTGATAAAAAACCCATTGAAACGACAGGAGCAGGAGATTCTTTTGGTTCATCATTTCTTGCTGGATTGATTAAAGGTAAGCCACTTGATTATTGCATGAAGATGGGTCAGGTAAATGCTGAGTCTGTTATTATGGCTCCTGGAGCAAAGACAAATTTACTTACATTTGGGAAAGTACAGCGTTTAATTCCGCAGCTAAAGTCACGAGTGGTCACTAAAAAATTATAATAAAAGAGGTGTAATTATGTTAGTTTCAGGGGATGAAATATTAAGAAAAGCAACCGAAGGAAAGTATGGAGTTGCTGCGTATAATTTTGTAAATATGGAGATTTTGCAAGTCATTATTCAGGCTGCAAATGAGGAGAAATCTCCTTTAATAATTGCAACATCGGAAGGTGCAATTAAATACATGGGTGATAGTTATGTGAAGGCATTTATTGATGTTGTTCGCAGTGATGCTCAAGTACCTGTTGCATTTCATTTAGACCATGGGCAATCGCTTGATATGGTTAAGCGTGTTATTGGACTAGGATATACTTCAGTTATGATTGATGCAAGTAAATATGATTTTGAGAAAAATATTGCTATTACCAAAGAAGTTGTTGAATATGCACATCAGCATGGTGTTAGTGTTGAGGCTGAACTAGGTACTATTGGAGGAGTGGAAGATAATATTGAAGCAAAAGAAATTATTTTTACTGATCCAGCTAAAGCAAAAGAATTTGCAGAGCGAACTGGTTGCGATAGTTTAGCAGTTGCTATAGGCACCAGCCACGGCGCATATAAATTTAAAGGAAAGGCTGAACTTCATTTTGATGTTCTTGATCAAATTAGATCAGCTGTGTCTATTCCACTTGTGTTGCATGGTGCATCATCTATTCCTGATGAAGCGGTTGACCGTATTAATCAATTTGGTGGTGAAATGGAACACACTCACGGGGTTGATGGCGATGTTCTTCAAGAGGCTGTTCGCAGAGGTATTGCTAAAGTAAACACTGATTCAGACTTGCGTTTAATTTGGACTGGCTCTGTTCGACAAGTGCTTGCTGAGAAAAAGAGTGAGTTTGATCCGCGTAATATTATTGGTCCTGCTCGTGGCTTAATTTTAGAATATATTAAGAGTAGAATGCGATTACTTGGAAGCTCAGGAAAGGGCTGATTTATTTTTCTTTTATTCTATTAATTATTATTTCACTTACCTCTGCATTTCTTGGAAGTTCTAGTGTATTCATTAGTATTTTTGCGAGATCTGCGGCGTTCATATAGCCTTCTTTTTGAATACCACCACGTAAATTTGAATTAAACCCTCCTGGATAAAAACTAATTACGCGAATTCCTTTTTTTCCTGCTTCTGTTCTAAGTGCTTTAGCATACCCATCTATTGCATGTTTTGTTGCGCAGTAGATTGCATGTTCTGGTGCACCTTTTTTTGACGCAGTTGAACCGATAAATACAATATCTGTTTTGTTTTTGAGGATTGTTTTATATAGTCCATCAATAAGCTTAATGTTACTTGTTATATTTAATCTAAATAGTTTATCAATGTCAAAATTAGTCTCTCCGATAAGACTTAATGGCATGCTTCCTGCATTTAAGATTAAGACATTTACATCACTGTGTTTTTGCTCTATTTGTGTAATTACCTCAGAAATATCTTCTTGTGCTAAGTCTGCATGTATATCTTCAAATGCTGATTCTTTTCGTGAAACATTAACTATTGTGTAATCATTTTTTTGTAATAATGTGCCAATTTCTTTACCAAGTCCACTACTTGCTCTGTAATTATTGCTTTTTTCATTTTTAAGTGAAATTTTGTCGTTCATAAAAACTTTTTGGTTGCTTGATTTTTATGTTAATTCGTTAAGTATTTTTTTTGCGTTTTTTATAGCTTCTTTTGCTGTTTCAAAATCCATCTTATTTCCGTAATAGGTAAGGGAGTTTCTTTTATATCTTAAATCGTTAAATATTCTTGCTAATCTTTCTTTCTTAAGTATTTCTTTAAGAAAATATCCTAAGCAAATATGATTGAGGATATTAAATCCTTTTGTAAAAGCATTTGCTTGGAGGATTTCTATTAATGATGTATAGTAATCTTCAAAAACAAAATTGCAATTTTTTTCGTTAATTTCTTTTATAAGATCAATTCTATCTTTTGCAGTTTCCTTAAGTGAATTTGCGCGTTGGTTGTCTGGAGTGATTTTTCTCGTTGAACCTGTAAGTAGGCAATCTTCCCATTTATTCTCTTTCATTTAAAGACCTCGATAAAGCCATTCATTTTGATTCCATTTATGATGTTATTTGCTAGATTTTTATTAGTGATTTCAGTAATTTTTTTATGTTTAAAAATCTGGATATTTCTTTTTAGTATTTTTTCGTATTTATCAAGTTTTATTTCTTTTTTTGAAAATGTTTCAATATATAGGTCGATATCACTTTCTTCTGTATCTTCTCCTCTAGAGTATGAACCAAATAATATTATAGTGGGATTATTAAGTTCTTCACGTAGAAATCTTATTAGATTTGAATTATAAAGAGCTTTTATGTTGTATAATTTTTTTTCAAGAATATATTTTTCTTCTCTTTTTGCTGTGTATAAACGTATTGAGCCAATGTGATATGTTGTAAGAATATCTTCTTTTTCAAGTTCTTTGCAGTATTTAATAACAGAAGGAAGAGGAAGACTTAAAAGTCGTTCAATTTCCCTGACTCTAAGTTTTGCAGTAGGGTGCATTAGAAAATACTCAGCAATTGTTTTCTTGATATCTTTTCTTTTCATTTGATATCTTTTATTATCAAGTGATATTTAAAGTTATCGTTTTTTGTGTGTTAATTATGTTTAGGATATTACTTTTTTCGTATTCGTGCAATTATTTCAATAATGGCAACTGCAATACTGTTTGCACTTATACATGCGATTGTGAACGTTGTTAATGCGTTTATGTCTTCAATAGTTAATTGTTCATAGCGAATTGCCATATATGTTGCAATTCCCAGTGCAGGAATTGAGAAGATAACTTTTCCGATTAGTCCTATGTTTTTATCTATATTTTCATGTTTTCGCATTGCCCAGTAAAGTGCTCCAACAAGTATTGTTTGAACTAGAATGAGAATTATTATTATTAGTGTGCTCATGGTTTTACTTGTTTATTTATTGTATTTTTTTGTAGTTCTCTTAGAATAATAATAATTGCTATTAGGTATATACCTATCATTTGTGTTTTAATAACAGTAAATATGTGGTTCATTAGTATTGTTAGTATTGTTATACTTGGTATTATCACTCCATATGGGGTTTTTGTTTTTTTATACTTTTTCGCTATATACGTAAATTGCTCATATGCCATTTGTTTTATAATAACATAGCTTATGTATTTTTGTGGAATAGGGATTATCATTAATATATATGATATATATGCAATAATGTTAAAATAAACTAATCCTAAGATAATGGCATCAATATAATTAATTTGTGATGTCTCATTGAATACTGTTAGTATTTCAGGAATTGACTGAATTGATATAAAAATAAGTAAACTAATTGCAATAACATATAATGTAAATTTTATGCTTTTAATAGTCTTTTTTTTCCTTTGAATAAAGATTATTGCGGGGATAATTAGTGTTATGAAAATTGCGACGTTTCCGATTAATTCCCAGATATAATATGTTGTCACTATTATTAGGCTAATTAAAATTCCTAGGTCAATTTCTATTAATATTTTTTCACGAGATATAATTATTGATGTAAGGATCGTAATAACAAATGTAGTGATTATTCCACTTAAGATAATAAATTGTATTATTTCTGTGATTGATTCATACTCTGCAAAGTTGAGAATCGCTGTAATTGTTATGATTATAAATGTGAATAGATTAACTGATATTATAATTGTCAAAGGAATCTTTTGTAGAAGTGCTTTTTTACTTACAATTAAGGATTGCAAAAATGCTCCAAATAAGAATACTAGTAGTAAAGGATGTTCCATATTTTCTGAATATTTTATTTATTTATATAACTTAGTGCTTTTGACTATTTATAATAATTTTTGTTGCCCTTTTCTCTACTTCGCTTTAACCCCATAACCTTTATAAAATAACATCTCATTACACCAGTTATGGTACTTGATAAACTGGGCACATCCCTTAAGAATACACTTGCTAAGATAGCTGGTAGTGTAACTGTTGACGAGAAGCTTATTAATGAACTTGTTAAAGATATTCAGCGCGCTTTACTTCAAAGTGATGTAAATGTTACACTTGTATTTAATTTGACAAAGCGTATTAAAGAGCGTGCACTTAAGGAAGAATTACCTTCAGGTCTTACTAAAAAAGAGCAATTAATTAATATTGTTCATGAAGAGTTAGTGCAGTTTTTAGGTGGGGAAGGACATAAAATTTCGCTCGATGAAAAGCCGACTGTTATTATGCTTGTTGGTCTTTTTGGTGCAGGTAAAACTACTACTTCTGGAAAGCTTGCAAAGTTTTTTCAAAATCGCGGGAAGAAAGTTGCGCTAGTAGGGCTTGATGTTCATCGTCCTGCAGCTATGGATCAGCTTGCTCAAGTAGGTAAACAGATAGGTGCATCAGTTTTTATTGCAAAAGAAGGCAAAGATCCTGTTGCTATGTATGAATCATATGCAAAAAAACTTGCAAGCTTTGATGTAGTGATTGTTGATACTGCAGGTAGAGATGCGCTTTCATTTGATCTTGTTGAGGAAATCGAAGCATTAAATAAAGCAATTCAGCCTCATGAGCGTTTATTAGTTATTTCTGCAGATATTGGACAGGCAGCTGAAAAACAAGCAAAACAATTTCATCAAAGTTGTGATATTACTGGAGTAATTGCTACAAAAATGGATGGTACTGCAAAAGCAGGTGGCGCGCTTTCTGCGTGTGCAATTACTGAAGCTCCAATTAAGTTTATTGGTGTTGGAGAAAAGATGGATGATCTTGAGCAGTTCAATCCACCTGGATTTGTTGGTAGGTTACTTGGCATGGGTGATTTAGAGGAACTTCTTGAAAAAGCAAAAGTTGCTATCGATGAAGACTCTGCAAAAGATCTTGGTGCAAAATTTTTGAAAGGTGATTTTAGTTTAATAGATTTATACCAGCAAATGCAAGCTATGAAAAAAATGGGTCCTCTCACAAAAGTAATGGAATTAATTCCAGGAATGGGGCAACTGCAGATGCCAAAAGAAGCGCTTCAAGTTCAGCAAGAAAAGCTTGAACTTTGGAAGTATGCGATGGATTCTATGACACGAAAGGAACTGGAAGATCCTGATGAAATCGGTATTGATAGGGTTGAACGCATTGCTAAAGGATCAGGAATTGATGGCGCTGAAGTGCGGGGTCTTTTGAAACAGTATAAACAAAGTAAAAAGTTAATGAAAATGTTTAAAGGAAAAGACCCAGATAAAATGATGAAAAAAATGGGCGGTGCTAAAGGCATGTCTGAAATGATGAAAGGAATGAAAAGTAATAAAGAACTCAAAAAAATGATGAAAGGGAGGATGTGAAATCTTT
>JBLKOW010000027.1:0-11719 GCA_047603135.1 Candidatus Woesearchaeota archaeon
AAAAATAAAACTAAATCAAGTCTACTGCAACTTTTCCTTAAGTCGCTCACACGCAGTAATTATATTTTCTCTGCTTCCAAATGCTGAGAACCTAACATACCCTTCTCCTGCTGGACCAAATCCTGCACCAGGTGTAGTTACTATATGTGCAGTCTCGAGTATGTCTGTAAAAACATCCCATGATTTCTTGCCGGGAAACTTAACCCATGCATATGGTGCATTTGTTCCGCCATAGACGTCAAGCCCTAATTCTTTAAGCGTCGTAACAATGATTTTTGCATTTTCCATATAATATGCAATTGTTTTTTTCATTTCACCAATTCCTTCTGAATCAAGTGTAGCAAGTCCTCCTTGCTGTACAATGTTTGATGCACCATTAAAGACAGTGCACATAACGCGATTCCAGTCTTTATTTACTGAGCTTCCATCATCGTATTTTAATTCTTCAGGAACAATTGTCCATCCAAGTCTAACTCCAGTAAATCCAATTGGTTTTGAAAAAGAGTTAACTTCAATGGCAACTTCCCGTGCGCCTTCAATCTCAAAAATGGATTTAGGTAGTGCAGGGTCTTGAATGTATTCACTATACGCTGCGTCATAAATAATAATTGATTTATTCTTCTTTGCAAATGCAACTAATGCTTCTAATTGTGCGCGTGTTGCTGTTGCACCAGTAGGATTATTTGGTGAACAGAAATAAATTAAATCGGTTCGCGCTGTTTTTTCAAGGTCAGGAAAGAAATCATTTTCTGCAGTGCAGGGCATATATACTATGCCATCAAATAATTCTTTTTCAGGGTTATAGTTCTTAGTAGCGCCAATGAGTACACTGCCATCAACATACACTGGGTATGCAGGGTCTTGTACAGCAATCGTAACGTCAGGTCCAAATAAAACTTGCAGTCGTCCGCAGTCGCACTTTGCTCCATCTGAAATAAACACTTCATTAGGTTTAACAAGTCCTTTATACATTACTTCTGCAATCTTCTCGCGAAGTTGAGTTAGTCCTTGTTCATCACCATATCCAGAATATGTTTCTGCACTGCGCAGATTTTCAACACCTTTCTTAAGTCCATCAGCAATATGTGTTGTTAATGGCTCGGTTGTATTTCCAATTCCTAGTGAGATAATTTTTGCGTTAGGATTCTTCTCAAGCAATGCTTTTTTTCGTCGATTAATCTCAGGAAACAAATACCCACTTTGTAGTTTAGCAATATTCTTATTTCGTGTAACCATATGTACTCCTCCTATAAGTTTCTTATTTTTTTAACACTATTTTATCATTAAAGTGAAATTAATTTAGTAGTGAACTCTAATTCTATTATTCACTTTTTATCTCTTTTTCTTTTTGAATTGAATCAAAATCAAGTGTTGCAAAGTAATCTTGCAATGTTTCTGCTCGCCTTATTTGAATGACACTCCCATCAGGCCTGAGTAATAATTCTGCAGAGCGCAGTTTTCCATTGTAATTAAAACCCATTGAATGCCCATGCGCCCCTGAGTCATGTATTACAACAATATCCCCCACTTCCATTTGTGGAAGTTTTCGATCAATAGCAAATTTATCATTGTTTTCGCAAAGTGATCCAACAACATCATATTTTTCTGTATGGGGTTTTGTTTCTTTACCAAGCACAGTGATGTGATGATATGCACCGTACATTCCTGGCCTCATTAAATTAGCCATACATGCATCAACACCAATATATTTTTTGTAGATATCTTTTGTATGTTTTACGGTTGTTACAAGATATCCGTAAGGTCCTGTAATTACTCTACCGCACTCCATAACAATACGCAGTTCCTGTAAACCCTTTCCTACAATCATTTTTTCATATGATACTTTAATTCCTTGTGCAATTGCTTCATAATCAGCAGCTTTTTGTTCAGGCTTGTAAGGTATACCAATACCTCCACCTAGATTAACAAATTCAATATCGATTCCTGTTTCTTTTTTGATTTCGCTAACAAGAGTAAAGAGCATTTCTGCAGTTTGAATAAATGAATCTGTGTTTAATTCATTTGAAACAACCATGGTGTGTAGTCCAAATCGCTTAACTCCTTTTTTGAGGCACATCTTATATCCTTCAATAAGTTGCTCTTTAGTAAAACCATATTTTGCTTCCTTAGGGTCGCCAATAATTGCATTACCAGTCCGGCTCGGTCCAGGATTATACCTAAAACAGATTAATTCAGGCATTTTTCCGCCAAGTGCTTTTTCTAAGAAAGGTATGTGAGTAATGTCATCTAAATTAATGATTGCACCAAGCTCATGCGCTTTTACATATTCTTCTGCAGGAGTGTTATTAGAGGTAAACATAATATTTTCGCCTACAATTCCTGTTTTTTCACACAAAATAAGTTCTGCCATAGAACTACAATCTCCTCCAAAACTCTGAGCTTTAAGAATTTTCAAGATATGAGGGTTTGGCAGTGCTTTAACTGCAAAATACTCATGAAATCCAGGAAGTATAGAGAATGCTTTTCTCAATCGCTGTGCATT
Organism: Candidatus Woesearchaeota archaeon; assembly: GCA_047603135.1. Taxonomy (GTDB): domain Archaea; phylum Nanobdellota; class Nanobdellia; order Woesearchaeales; family JACJVV01; genus JACJVV01. The sequence continues at coordinate 2,504 of JBLKOW010000027.1, forward strand.
TTCAACCATTCCTTTTTCATCATAGATGTGAAATGGTGTTGGATGATTTTTTACAATCTGTGATATTTGTTTTAATGTAAAAGGTAATTCTCGCGTATTCTTGTGTGTTGTCATTTTTTTATCCTCGTTTAGCTATAACTAATTCCGCAATAAGTACTGCGTTGAGTGCAGCTCCCCTCAGGACTTGGTCGCCTGAGACAAATAAATCAATTCCATGCTCTCCAAAAACCGTATTTGCTCGTATCCTTCCGACTTCCACGTTATATTTATGTGTTGCGGTTAATGGCATAGGATATATGTTATTTTGAATATCATCACGCACCTCAATTCCTTCTTGTGATGAAAGGAGTTTACGAATATTCTCTACATCAACTGGTTTCTTAGTTTCAAGTGTTATACTTTCGGAGTGCGCCCGCATAGTTGGAATGCGAACAGCAGTACACGAAATAGGGAGTTCTGGTTCATGAAATATTTTTCGCATTTCCCATACTACTTTCATTTCCTCGCGTGTATATCCATTCTCTTGAAATGCATCAATATGTGGTATAAGATTAAAAGGGATAGGATGTACAAATGCACTATGAGTTATTTCTTTTCCTTCAAGATAATTTTGTGTTTGTTTTTGTAGTTCACTCATCCCTTCATTTCCTGCACCACTTGTTGCTTGATACGTGGAAAATATTGCACGCACAATTCCATAATGCTGATGAATATGCCACAGGGGAATTGCTGCAATTGCAGTTGTACAGTTTGGATTTGCAATTAGTTTTGAATTACCTAAATCTTCTGGATTAATCTCAGGAATAATTAATGGAACTGAATCATCATATCTAAACGCGGACGAATTATCAATCACTGTGCACCCTGCGTTCATTGCTCTAGGTGCATTTTCTTTTGGCCATGAGCCTCCTATTGCAAAAAACGCAATATCAAAATCACTATAATTAATATTATCGGCATGCTCAATTGTTTTTTCTCCAAAAGGTGTTTGTTGAGTCTTTCCTGCAGAGCGCTCTGATGCAAAAATACGAATAGTTTTACCATTAAATCCTTTTGTGTGAAGCACCTCCAGAATTTCTTTACCGACCATTCCTGTTGCGCCCATCACTGCAATCTGTGCTGTTTGCTGATTCATTGTTTCACCTTTATTTTACGAACTCGTAAATGTTTCTAAGAATGCATCTACTTTCTTTTTATTGTCGGGGTGCAGTGCACAGAGTGGTAGTCGATATACTTCTTTGCACTTACCCTTTTTTGCAATCATATACTTTATTGGAATTGGGTTTGTTTCAATAAACTCAATAGTAAAAAGTGCTTCAAGTTCTGTTTGTATCTTCGTAGCTTCACTCATATTTCCTGTAAGTGCTTCGTGCACAAGCATTGACATTTTTCGTGGAATAAAATTACTTGCAACAGAGATAACTCCATGTCCACCTTTTTGTATGACTTCTAGAGTAATTCCATCATCTCCACTTAAAACTGAAAAGTTTTTAGGAACCTGAGAGATGACCTCTGTAATCTGTTCTAAATCTCCTGATGCTTCTTTTACTGCACGAATGTTTTTACAATCATTAATAAGTCTAAGTAGTGTCTCTGTTTCTACGTTTACTCCTGTGCGTCCTTTAATATTATATACGATTATTGGGATTGACACACTTTCTGCAACTGCTTTAAAGTGTAAATATAATCCTTCTTGAGTTGGTTTATTGTAGTATGGATTGACAACTAAAAGTGCACTAACTCCCAGTTTTTCTGCTTTTTGACTCATTTCAATTGTTTTTGCAGTCGAGTTTGAACCAGTTCCTGCAATAACGGGCACTTTTCCTTGTGCAGTTTTTACTGCAAGCTCGATAAGGTGTAATTGTTCTTCTGGTGTTAATGTGGGACTTTCTCCTGTCGTTCCGCATGGAACGATACCGCTCACTCCTTGTTCAATATTATCATTAATCAGTGCAACATATGCCTCTTCATCCACACTTTGATCTTCTTTAAACGGGGTAATGAGTGCTGTATACACACCCTTAAATAATGGTTCATCAGTCATACTAATCTCCTCCGGTAGTTTGTAATCTTTTCTCGCATACAATAGTATTGTAATCTAGCATTTGTATATCTATTAAGTTTTATTTTCCATTATAACATATTTTTCATTAAATCGTTAATGGTATGCATTCCTTTTTTTCCTTTAACGAAATCAACTGCCATGACTGCTCCTCGTGCAAATCCTTCTCTACTGCGTGCAGTATGCGTAATGGTAATACTATCTTCAGGACTATCAAGTGTAACAGTATGAATGCCTGGGATAGATCCTCCACGAACACTCGCTACATGAAGCTCATCATCTTCAATCTTTCGGTCAAGTTTTTCACTTTGAATCTTTTTCTTTCGTGCAATTTCTTCAATAATTACTTCAGCAGTCATAAGAGCTGTTCCAGAAGGTGAATCAGCTTTTTGATTATGGTGATATTCAACAACCATGGGGTCGTACTGTTCAATTCCATTGCATAGCTTTGATGCATGGCGAACAATCTCAAAAAACATATTTACGCCAAGAGAAAAGTTACCTGACCAAATAAGTCCAGTTCCATTTTTCTCAACGATGGAAGTAACCTCATTCATTTTGTCATACCACCCGGTAGTTCCAACAACAAGATTTTTACCTAGCTTCGATACTTTTTCGATATTGTCCATAATTCCATCTGGATGACTAAAGTCAATACATACTTCTGCATTCCCAATACTTTCCTGTGTAATTGCTGTGTGAATTGGCACGCCAGTATTACTTTGTTTTGTTTGTGCATAGGGGTCGATAATGCCAACAATGATGTGTTTCTCTGCACACGCTATCTGTTCAATAACTTTTCCCATTTTTCCATATCCAATAATTGCAATATTTGTCATACTTTCACTCCTTGTTTTTGTTTGTTAATTTTCTTTTAAAACGGTAAACATTTCAGAATGCTTTACTCCTTCAAGAGTTCGAATGTTTTCAATGCATGTATTTAATTCTTCATTTGTTTCTCTGCTAAAATAAACTATAATATCATACTTTCCAGCAACTTCATAAATCTGTGTAATTCTTAATGCTTGTAATTTCTTTACAATTTCCTGTGTCTTAATTTTTGAGTCAGTGGTAATACCAACAAAACAGTTACTGCCCTCTGAGGTTGTTATAGTAAACTGTTTTATAATTCCCAAATCTTGCAGTGCTTTGACTCTGTTTCGAATAGTCCCTTCAGAAACATTCAGTTGATTTCCAAGCGAAAGAAATGACACACGTGCATTTTTCCGCAGTTCAGTTATTACTTTTATATCGAGATTATCCATGGTATTAAACCTTTCATTTTTGTTATACTGTTTTTTTACAAATAATTTCTAATCATTTATATTTCATCAATTTACGTCTTATTACTATATATCAATTAGTTTATATTTCATGAATTAATAGTATGCTCTACTAATATTTTGTATCGAAAAAGTCACAGTGTATAACTTTAACGGCATTCTCAACAAGATTTTCAGGCACGAGTAAACATACACTTACTTGATTATGACACTGTGAAATCATCTCAACTTGTATTCCTGACTTAGTTAGGTGGGTAATAATTTCACCAGTTAGTTCAGGATTTTTCTTCAGCCCTTCACCTACAACTGAAATAATTGCTTTTGGTCTATAAACACTTATGCGTGCAATTTCATTTAGTGCTGATGTAATTTCATCAAGTTTTTCATCATTATCAATAGTCAGCGAAACGTCAACTTCGGATGTTGCAATCATATCAACAGGTTTATGGAATTCTTGAAATACATTAAAGATTCGTGCTAAATATCCATAGCCATCAAGCATGCGAAGTGAGCGCACATTAATGGCAATAATTCCTTTCTTATATGATACTGCAGTAATATGTTTCTTTTCTGCACTTGGAACAATGGTGGTTCCTTTATGTGTTGGATTAAATGTGTTTTTAACAACGACAGGTATATCTTTTTTAATTGCTGGCCAAATTGTTTTTGGATGAAGAACTTTTGCACCAAAATAGGATAGCTGAGATGCTTCATCAAAACTCATAATCTCAATAGTTTTTGTATTTTCAATAACGCGTGGGTCGCTTGTTAAAAAGCCATTAACATCAGTCCAAATTTGAATTTCTGTGGCATCAATTGCGCTACCAATTAACGCACCAACATAATCAGAACCGCCTCGTGAAAATGTTGTAAATTCACCTTTTTTATCTTTTCCACCAAAACCAGTAATAATAGGGATGTGATCCAGTGAAGTAAGATGTTTTTTAATTTCTTCATATGCTTCTGGAAGTAATCGTGCATCTCCAAATTGTGAATCGGTTAAAACACCAATGTCTCCTGAGATATATGCTTTTGTTTTGAGTAATTGTGCAAGAATAATCGTGCTCATTCGTTCCCCAAAAAATGATACATAATCAGTCATCTGTTTATTCTTTTCTTTTGTTCGTGAAATAACTTCAAGAGCTTCACGCAGTTCATCAAGTTCTGTATCAAGTAGTGTTTGTGGTAAATCAAGATCTGCAAGAATTTCTCCATGCATCGTAGTAATCTTACTATAGGAGTCAAATGTGCTGTTGCATGCTTCCTCAATACTGTTCAAAAGCAAGTCAGTCGTGCCTTTCACTGCACTAAGTACGACAACTGGTTTCTCAGTTTTTGCTTGTTCAGCAACAATCTCTGCAACTTGTTTAAACATAGCTGCATCTTTTACTGATGATCCTCCAAATTTCATAACTAACATAATCACGGACTAATTCTAGCTTATTTATATACTTTTTGAATTTCAAAAGAAGATTACGAATTACGGAATGTGAAAAAGGAATGTCATAATAAATGTCAAAACCAATAAACTTATAATCTCATATATATTAAATACCTGCATGGCAACAAAAAAATCAACAAAAAAGCGTACATCAGCAAAGAAAAGTGCATCTTCTTCAAAACAAAAGAAAGCTGTATCTACAAAAACAGACCCAGATGATGAAGATAATAGTGGTCTCTTTATCCCTGCAGGATTGTTTTTAGGTATGGGTGTTGGATTTTATATTGGAGAACTAGTAGCAGGATTATTTTTTGGTCTTGGTCTTGGCTTTGTTGCTTTTGCCATTGTAAAAAACCGCAATCAAAAATAATTCTCATTATTGAGTTTTTCATTCTATTTTGTTCTTTTAGTAATTATCATTTGTTTTTTATTGACTACCATCATCTATATTTTTCTAATAAATTTGATTAAAATGCTAAAAAATATAAGTGTCTATATGATTTTCATCACATGTCACGAAGAATTCCACCTAATAAACGAGAAAAAATCACAGAGATGTATAGTCAAGGAACTCCTATGAAGCGCATTGCTGAAAAAGTAGGTGTATCTTATGGCACGGTGTATAATTTAACACGATTGCGTGAACGAACAAATCCTCACACAGGTAAACCATACCACTCACCTCATGAAGCTTCAGTTGCAGGAGTCTCATCTCGCTTTAATAAAGAGGAGATTCGTTTTTATCGTTCTCATAGAGATTATCTAGATGGACGATTACAAGAGTGGACAAATCCGGAAACTGGCGAGCATTTTGAATCAATGACTGATTATTTGCGTTTTCGTGAGAAAGAAAGATCAAAAAGACCTGAGAATCGACAATTTGCTGAGTGGCTTTCTGAGCAATTACATGAGCGAGGAAAAACAGCTTGGCTTGCAGAGCAGGTTGGCATTTCTCGTCAGGCACTATATCAATATAAGAATGGGAAGTGTCTTCCGTCGTATGATATTTTAGAAAAAATTAACGGTGTTCTAGGTCCAGCAAAACCTCTTGAACAACTTTTAGAAAAGTATCGTGGAGAAAGTAATTCTCATGAATAAAAACTGTATCAATTATTGAAAGTCTCATTCTCAAGATATTATACACACTCATTTCAAAAAGCGTTTTGTATTTTCTGAAATCCTTCATGAATATTCCTTTTCACCTCAGGAGAAATAGTCAGCGTATCAACTTCCTCTTGTGAGATCCATCTGTAATCATCATGCTCATCACTTAATCTAAGAGTATTAATATCCCCCACTAGTTTAACTAAATAAACCACTTCTACTGTGTGCACTGTATCATTTTTCGTTACATAACTAAAGGTCATGTACGGAGCAATCATTTCAACATCTAAGTTCGTTTCTTCTTTAAATTCTCGAACTATTGCAGTGTCAGGTTCTTCTCCAAATTCCACTCCTCCTCCAGGCAGTTCATAATATCCTGCAAACATAGTTTCATGCGGTGCTCTTCTTACGACAAGAACTTTTCCCTCATGATATAAAAATCCTGCAACGCCGACGTTTTGTATTTTCATGTTATCATTGCTCTGTTGTTATTGATGGATGGAATAATAAATATCTTTCGCTTTCTGTTCTTCTAAATAATACATGCTAGCTCTAGATAAATATAACTTTATAAACAAAGAAGTATTCTTATGGAGAATATGCATAAAACAATTGTTTTAATCCTAGGAGTATTGTTTTTGTTAGGTGGATGTATGGAGATTGAGCAAGAAATCGTTGGTGAGAAGGAAATATATACTGTTGAAGATCTTATAAATATATTAGAGCAAAATAATCCTGAATTGTGTTTACGTTTTTCTGATAAAGAAGTTAATGGAAGTTTCGTTAAAGACTATTTGCATAACGTTGATGTTCAAGAAACATTTTTATTTAAAGATGTGTGTTTAATACATACAATCTCTTTTAAAGAAGTCATTGACGCTAATACTATTATTGCACCTAATGTTAATGATGAGTTTATAGTATTATGTAATGAAGCATCAGAGCGAAATTATACTTTCTTAGAGGAAGGCTCATATAAAATTCCTGGCTGGGAATTCTGTTTTAGAAAAGCATTTTCAGAGTATAGAAGTTATCCTCAACCACCAAATCTTGGAGAAATTAAAGATAAGCATACTTGTTTATCATTAAAAGGGTTTCAAGATAATTGTTTATGGTTAGTTGCTAAAAATGGTGATGTTTCTGCTTGTAATATGATGAATAGCAATCAGAATCAAGAAAACTGCGTAGAAAAGTTTTTTGAAGATTAATGTTTGTATGTTTCTCAAATGAAAAACTAACTTTCTATCCAAATATATAATTCAATAATATTTAGGTTACTTTTAATATTCCACTCCAAACAGTAAGTAAAAAGTCTACTTTGCCCTCTGAGGCGATATGTTTCTTGCTAAAGAAACATATATATTCGCCGTGGAAGTTGACTTTTTACACATTCCTAACACAAACATTTATAAAAATAGTTTAGGTGGATGTTATATGCCAGAACCATTTTTAGTACTTGATAATCTTTCAATAAAGCAAGGAACATGTACTATTCAAGAAATTAATGCTGAATTTAGTAGGGGAGATATTGTTGGCATTGTTGGCAGGTCAGGTTCAGGAAAATCAACGTTCTTTAAAGCATTAGTTGGGCAGGCGAAAATTCTCAAGGGAGATGTTCATGTGTATGAAGAAAGTCGCATGAAAGATATTCGAGATTATTTAGGGTATTCTCCTCAAGAAAACTCACTCTATCCATATTTAACCCTGGAAGAAAATATAACTATTTTTGCGCAATTACATGGCTTGAAACGTTCAGTTCGAAAAAAACGCATGGAAATGCTTCTTGCACGTTTAGGGTTAAAAAAAGATGCAAAAAAAAGAATAATTAATTTATCAGGGGGAATGCAAAAGCGTGCTGATCTTGCTGTATCGTTAATTCATGATCCTGAAATAATTATTCTTGATGAACCCTTTAATGGTCTTGATATCTCTCTTCAGAAGTTCATCTGGGACTTTCTTGAGGAGCTTTCTGAGCAAGGAAAATTAATAATTATCTCCAGTCACTTTTTACCTGACCTTCAAAAAAGATGCAATACTTTTGCGCTTATTGAGCAAGGTTATTTTTACAACAATGAATCTCTTAAAAAATATTTATCAAAAAATAAAGAAGATACGATTGAAAGCTTTTTAAGACGTATTTTCACAAAATAATAAGGTACCATCATGCGATACATACTTCCTATAATACGTGCAACATTAAAGACTTTTATTAGAAATAAGACTTCTATATTATTATTAGTAGTTGCACCATTACTTCTTATTACCGTTATTTTTACTTCATTTAATCCTGATGGACTTCAAAAAATTCCTATCGGAGTTATTGATAATTCACATTCTCTTTCAGTTATTGAAGTCCAAGACACGTATTTTTCATATCTTCAGATGAATGAATTTGCAAATTTACCTGATTGTCTTGAGCAGTTAGAATTACATAATATTTATCTTTGTCTAGATGTTAATGAATCAGAGACTATCTTTCTGAATATGCATTACGACAACACACGTGAACCAGTAATTTGGGAGGTTCTTGAGCGTATTAAAGGAACAGTGCAAGTAATGCAACGTGCACAAACAAAAGAATCTATTATTGGATTGCTTGACAGTTTTAGTACGATTACACATCGTATTGATGCATATCGTGATGAAATAAAAAGAATTCAAGGCGAATTACAAACATACCGAACCGGTATTGAGCAAAGTCGCGGACAATTGTCAAGTGCTCAAACAGACTTATCAAATCAACTAACCAGTATGGAAAGTGATTTATTTGCACTTGAAGCGAGAAAGCGTGAAATTGATCGTACTAAAAATAGGTTCATGAGTGATGCGTATAATGCAATAGATCGGCTCAACCGTATCGCTGCCGATAATCTTGAGAACCCTCAAGTTATTTACTCTCAGACATTTGAAGTAAGGAGTTCTATTAGTAATTTTGAGAGACAATATGACAGTGATTCACGACAAATTGATCAAAGCATTGCGACGTATCGAGCAGGTATCTCTCAAGGACGTCAATTTGCTCGTGAAATTGATGATGGTATTAGCCAATTAGAAACTATTCGCCGTTCTATGTACGAATATGATGTGCGTTTATCTCAAATTAATCAAGACATTGCAGACATACAAACTGACCTTGATATTATTCAAGATGCCAATGTTGAATTTATTATCTCTCCATTAGTTTTGTCTGCTGAACCTGTCTATATCCCTGATGTTGATTTATCATACCTTGATGATTATACTGAAGAAGAACGTATTGAAGAATTAGAGCGTGGTTTTAATTTAATCAGTCTTCAAACAATTTTTCCTACTGTTCTTTTTTTAAT
>JBLKOW010000028.1:0-11628 GCA_047603135.1 Candidatus Woesearchaeota archaeon
GCGCAGCCATTCCCTGCTTTTCAGCAAGCCATTAATGCTGAACTTGCACGTGTAGGTTAAAAATAGTTACTTTTTTTATTTTCTTTTTAATTTTCATTCTTAAATTGAGGAAACAATGAACCAAAAGAATATCGGCATTATTGTCATTATAATTGGCATACTTGCTGGAATATTTGTTTTTAGTGCTCACTCACAGTATAAGGCCGTTGTTTCTGATCATATTAATAATCATGGTACTTGCTTTCTTGAAGATGGAACTTGTTTACATGAGCAACTATATAACCCACTTTATACTTTTGGCTGGGCGCTCATTACTGCCTTAATCATACTTGGAGTATATTTAGTGTACTTCGATAAAACACAGCAACTTCTTGCTGAGCAAAATAAAACTATAGCTGAACGAATGAAAGAAAGTGCTGAAAAAGATGCGTTTAAGGCATTTCTTAGTGGATTTGTAGCTGAAGAACAGCGCGTTATAAAAGAGATTTATGAGCAAGAAGGTATTAAGCAAGCGACACTACGCTACCGCACAGGCATGTCAAAAACAAGTTTATCACACCTCGTACAGTCACTTGAAAAGCGAGGTATTGTTAGCAAGAAAAAAGAAGGAAAGACAAATGCATTGTTTTTGGTTAAGAAGTTTTGATGAATAATTACTAAATAATATTTATTGTAATAATGATAGCAATAGTACTAATAATGATAGCAATAGCAGTACAATCATTATGATACTGAGTGAATATATAGCAAGTAAGATATCTTAATTAAGTATGCCTTACATGATTACTAATTCTATCTTGGTTACTGACCTACATGAGTACTCATTATATTTTATATGGTTACTGAATTCTCAATTGTGCTTACTTAGAACTCTTATTTTTCTTGGTAGCAGTAACTTTCTCTGAGAAGGGATGTTGAAACCGTTTAGCAATAATATGAACAATAAATAAAATAATGGTCTGAGCTATAAAAAAAACAGTAAGCTGAATAATAGGCAATAATACAAATCCATCGCCAAAACAAGTTCTCATTATGTTATAATTATTTGTAACGAAAGGAACAAGACCAAATAATGCACAGATAGCCACTAATACAGGAATAATTAGCCAAATAGCAAGACTTGTTAACCCAACTACTTTTAGCCAGGTTTTTGTGCGCACGAACCAAATTGAAACAGCAAGAAGGCCAATAAACTGTATTGCGAGCAGTAACTGCGCTAAGAACTGACCCCAGTAAAAAGGAGTTGCCAGGGTATCATACCCCTCTAGTTGAACCCCCTCTTGAGTATTACTTTGAGGAGCTATTTCTTGGGCAGATGAAGATATGAGTAATAATATACAAAAAAGAATTGGAGCAATAAACTTTCGGTGCATATATGTCTTAAACCGCTGTAATTTATATATTTTTATATTTTACACGAATAATATGATTGCACAAATTAAAACAAGCACATATATGAGTAGAAAGAGACCTATTAAAAAACACGAATTAAACGGTAATTCTAAGAAATAACGTACTTTCAAACAGTTTAGAATCGTTTTAGGTTCACAAATGGTATATATATATGCATCATTTTCCTAAGGTTAATTAAGGTTAATTGCTCAATTATGAAACACTCATTATGAAGCAAACACAAGGTGATACAATGGGAAAAACAACATTACACGTGACTGGCATGCACTGCAAAAGCTGTGATATGCTCATTAAAGATGGACTTGAAGAAGTTAAAGGAGTTACCGTAGTTCATGCAGATCATTCAAAAGGTGTTGTCATTGTTGAGCATAATGATAGTGTTTCAAAGAAAGCATTAATTGAAGCGATTACTACTGAAGGATATGAGGTGAAAGAGTGAAACAATCAAATCATACTATTTCAGCTCGTACTGATGTACCATCAAAATCTACTGTTTTATATATTCCAGATATTGAATGCGATAGCTGTGTTCGGCGAATTACTAAGAAGTTACATGCCCTTAACATTACTAAGTTTAACATTTCACAAGATGTTTTAACGATTACAGAAGAAGTAAATGAGAAAAAAGTAATTGAGACAATTACTGCACTTGGATATAGAGTAAGTACTGAGCCAGTTGAGCGTAAAACGTTCTTTGAGCGTATACGCCATGCAAAAGCTCATCCCCAAAAATATGCTCTTGAATTAAAAGGTATTGTATATAGTATTGGCATACTTACCGTACTAATTTTAGCATTTACTGCATTATATGTTGGTTTCTTGCAAAATATGAGCAATGGAATTCAAACATATGGATGGTGGCTCTTCTATTTAATTATTTCAGTAACTACTATTGCTATGGCGTTATGGCACTTTTATGCGTATTCATCAAAAGTAACATGTATGATCGGTATGATGATAGGAATGACGTTTGGTATGCAAACAGGAATGATGATTGGTTTTATCATTGGAGCAACAAATGGATACTTTGTTGGGGCATTAAGTGGTATGCTCCTAGGCGTTACTGTAGGATTTATTACAGGAAAATGCTGCGGAATTATGGGAGTTATGGAAGGAATGATGGCTGGAGTGATGGGTGGAACAATGGGCCCTATGATTTCAGTGATGATGTTTTCAGATAACATTTTAATTTTTACACCATTTTACATTGTAATTAATGTCTTAATTATGATAGGGCTTTCCTATATGCTTTATGAGGAAGTTGTTGAGGGTGGAAAAATTACGGGAAAGAATCCACTTGATTTTGTAACACTTGCATCGTTATGTTTAATCGTGTTTGCAGGAATAAGTATGCTCATAATGTATGGACCAAAATCTGCATTATTAGTTTAGAGGTAAAGAGGGGATAGTATGAATGAAAACGTTAAAGGATTTATTGTGGGAGTAGCAAGTTTAGTACTTATTGTATTAATTGGATTTGCAGCAAGTAGTTTTTTTGGAACAAATCAATCAAATGGACAAACTGTTACTGGAAATGTTGTTGCTACTGAAGAAATAACAGGAGATTTTCAGCAAGTTGACGTTTCCTTTGGACCGCAAGGATACATACTTGAACCTTCAACTGTACAAAAAAATGTACCAGTCCGAATGGTTTTTGATATGGATAGAGTATTTGGATGTATGCGAGATGTCGTTATTCCATCACAAAATATTCGAAAGGTTTTAAGAAACGATGATAATGTTATTCAATTCACCCCTACTGAAACAGGTACCTTTAATATTGCTTGTTCGATGAATATGGGACGAGGAAGTTTTACGGTGGTTGATTAAGGTAACCTACTTTCAAAAGATACTACGTGAAAAGTCAACATAGACTTTTTACTGACAAAGAATACTACACAAAAAGATTAAATACATCAGAATATACTAAAGTAGTACGTAAAAAGTCAAGCTTGCACGGCGAATGTATATGTTTCTTTATCAAGAAACATATCGCCTCGAAGGGCAAAGCAGACTTTTTACTTGCCTAAAGTAAGGAGAAAGACACATGAAAAAAACAACACTTGATGTAAGCGGAATGCACTGCGCGAGCTGTTCAACAGTAGTTAATAGAGCGTTATCAAAAGTTCCAGGAGTTAGGTCTGCTAATGTAAATTTAACAACAGGCAAAGCAGTTATTGATCACGAAGAAACGGTATCAGTTAAGACACTCATACATAAAGTTGTATCGAAAGGATATACAGCGAAAGAAGGAAAATTAGCCTTTGATGCCGCACGTGATAAACTTAGGCAACAACGTGAATTGAGAAAACTACAGTATGAATTAGCTCTTGCGCTTTTATGTGCTGTTCCTGCTTTTATTCTAGGTATGTTTTTTATGACACAGCCCTTATTTCATTATCAGCATATTCTTGAGTGGATACTTGCAACACCTGTTCAATTTATTGTTGGATGGCCAATGTATCAGCGTGCATGGTCTGCATTAAAAGCAAAGACTGCAAACATGGACTCATTAATTATGATGGGTACTTCTGCAGCATATTTTTACAGTGTATATGTTGTTCTTTTTATGCCACATGGACACATTTATTTTGAAACAAGCGCAGTATTAATTACTATTGTAGTTCTTGGTAGAGTACTTGAAGCACGTGCAAAAGGAAAAACAAGCGATGCAATTAGACAATTAATGGGACTAAAACCTAAGAAAGCAATCGTTATTCGTGATGGAAAAGAAATCTCCATTACTGTAGATGATGTGCGAATTGGCGATACCATTATTGTTAAACCTGGAGAAAAAATACCTGTAGATGGTTCTATTACTTCTGGAACAACATCAATTGATGAGAGCATGATTACTGGAGAGAGCATTCCCGTTGAAAAGAAAAAAGGAGACTTAGTTATTGGAGGAACTATCAATAAATATGGAACAATTCAATTCACAGCAGAAAAAGTAGGCTCAGAGACAACCCTTTCACAGATTATTAAGCTGATTGCTGAAGCGCAAGGAAGCAGAGCACCTATTCAGCGATTTGCAGATATTGTGTCATCTTATTTTGTACCTGCAGTTATTGTTATTGCTATTGGAACTATCCTTACATGGTATTTTATTGCTAGTGCTGAGTTTAGTTTTGCACTAATTGCTGCAGTATCTGTATTAGTTATTGCATGTCCATGCGCTTTAGGTCTTGCAACACCAACTGCAATTATGGTGGGAACAGGAATTGGCGCTAAGAAGGGAATCCTCATTAAAGGAGGAGAAGCTCTTGAAACAACTCACAAGACAAAAATAATTGTGCTCGATAAAACAGGAACTATTACTCACGGTAAACCTGAAGTTACAGACATCATCCCAGTGAAAATAAGTGAGCATGAGTTTTTAACTCTTGCAGGAAGTCTTGAGAAAGGAAGTGAGCACCCTCTTGCAGAAGCAATTGTAAAAAAAGCACCAGAAAAACTTCTCAAAGTAACTAACTTTAGTGCAGTTCCTGGAAAAGGGATTAGTGGCACTATTGCAAAGAAAACGTACCGGCTTGGTAATACAAAGCTTCTTAGTGATATCAATCTTACCAAATATACCGAAACAGTTCACACTCTTGAGCGAGAGGGAAAAACAGTTATGCTTTTAGCTGAAGGAAAGAGATTACTTGGTATTGTTGCAGTTGCTGATACTATTAAACCAAGTTCACCACGTGCAATCCATCAATTAAAGAAGATGGGGATACACGTTATTATGCTTACTGGTGATAACGAACGTACTGCTAGAGCAATTGCAGAGCAGGTTGGCGTTACATCCTATATCGCAGAAGTACTTCCAGAAGATAAAGCAAACCATGTTAAGCGATTGCAGAAAAAAGGTACTGTTATTATGGTAGGTGATGGTATTAATGATGCACCTTCACTTGCACAGGCAGATATTGGCATTGCTATGGGCTCAGGCACTGACGTTGCCATGGAATCTGGCGACATAGTATTAATGCGTGATGATCTTGCAGATGTACCGCGCGCGATTAAACTAAGTAAGTTTACCATGAGAAAAATTAGGCAGAATATGTTCTGGGCGCTCATTTATAATACGATGGGAATACCAGTTGCTGCAGGAGTATTTTATGTGTGGACTGGATGGATGCTCTCGCCAATGATTGCAGCTGCTGCGATGGCGCTTAGCTCAGTAAGTGTTGTTAGTAATTCGCTTATTATGAGGTTTAAGAAGATTTAATTTTTTATTTATTATTTTTTAGATTTATTCTATGAATTATGTTTCTATTCAACAACATTATTTATAAAGCAATAATGGTTCTCATGTTTACACATGTTTAGGTAATTATCTAGAGATGTGACGCAAGATTACGATAAATTAATGAAATATACAAATATAGGTGAAAACTATGAGTACTACCCTTACAACTAATGAACGAACATCCCTTGAACTTTCTATTCATGCATTTATTAAAGCAAGCGATATTGAACCTAGATTCCAAGAAAAAGCACGCACACTTGTTCCAACACTTGCCGAGTTTTGTGCAGGATATGAGACGAGGCTTACTGATGTTAAAGTAGATTTCGAAGATGACAATAAAGGCATGGAAGTTTTCTATCGTTTTGAAGAATCTATGGGATTTTATAATAAAGAGGGTGTATGTGCTTCAGTTCAGCAATTATATGAATGAATAGCTGCTAATTACTTAACGGTACAAATGCAAATCCTGGAAAAGTTCGTGTTCGTTTGCTTGCGTTGTCATACCGAAGAATTGCACTTTGATAGGGCACGACAAGAACTCCCTGCGGTGTGAGGTGACTTTTGAAAAATTCTATATCTTTTTCTTCCTGTACTTCAGCACTCACTAAAATGCGATCGTATTTGCCTTTCATCTTAAATCCAGACACTGAGTGTATTACACAATTTTTGTATTTTTTTAGTGCAGATTCTGCTATTTTTACAAGAGATTCGTTAATCTCGTATCCTACAATATGAGCACTTGGTTCATGCTCAGATAATAACGCGATAACATAGCCAGAACCAGAGCCAACCTCAGCAATAGAATTAACATTTGCAGTGTCTAGAATATCGATCATAAATGCAATTGTTGTTGGCTGTGAAATTGTTGAGCCTGACGCGAGTGGAAGTGGTTCATTATTATACGCATATTCCTGCAAATGCTTTGGCACAAACAACGCTCGGTCTACCTTTTCAAAAGATTGCACTATATCTTTATGAAAACCACACCGATGTAATTCTTTTATGAGATTTGCATAAGTCATAGGTACACTTTAGAATTACTTGCTTATAATGTTTTCGGAGTTATAGTCAAAGACAAATATAAACTGTAAATCTTGTAAACTATTTTGTCTTTGGCTATTTAGTAAAAGACTATTACCATTACAAAATATTTATGTCGTTTACTATTATTTAAGGGTGTGGTTATTTTGTTGTATTTTTGTTTTAGATAAAAATAAAATTACTTATTTTTGTTTTGCTGATTTTTATATTAAAATACAATATCACCGTTCGGCATATCAATGTTCATGCATTGCACTGCCTCACAACTCGCTGCATTATAAGAAGTATTTTACTATATTTTTTAACTTTTAACTATATTCTTTTACTTTACTCTCTTATTTTACCTGTATTACCCCATGCATTTACGCGCGAGAAGTGCGCTTGTTTCTTTATCCCTTATCTCAAGCATTACATCGCATTCATATTTCTTGAAGAGAGGAAGAATTTTCTTGAAGTGGGATATATCAATACTATCAGTGTGCTTTCCTTTTCGCTCGCCCGATTGCTGACTGCTATAATCAATCATAAGCTTGCCGTCTTTCTTTTTCCAGGTGGACTGAGCAGTCTTAATGGCATCTTCCATAGGTTCACCATTATTGTTGCACTCATGATGGAAAGTGTCAAAGATAATAGGAATACCACACTTTTTGTGGATATACATACAATCTTTTAAGGAATATGATGTATCGTCATTCTCAACTGCAAGACGACGTTTAATTTTTTCAGGAAGAAGTGCAAATCGCTCTACGAATACATCCATTGCTTTTTGTTTATCGCCATACACTCCACCGACATGAATTTGTATTTTAGCAGTCTCGTCTAGTTCCATTAGATCAAGAAGATTTGCATGCCAAGATAAATCACCCATGCTCTTTACAAACACATCTTCACGAGGAGAATTAATGAGTACAAATTGATCTGGGTGCATGGAAATACGCATATTATTATCTTTAACAAAATCACCAATTTCTTTAAGGAGAGGTGCAAAATGTTTTTGCCAATTAACTTTATTTACTTCATGACTTCCAAAAGGAACTGTTTCAGAGCTTATACGAAAGAAAGTAAAGTCATGTTCTTTATTGTATTCTAAAATACGTTTAAGGCAGAGTAGATTACCTTCTACTGTTTGCAGAAATTTATCATCAGTAAAACTTTTTAGACGAAATGTTGACCCAGCATTGCATCCAATACTCCAGTTTAAACAAGGATAGCCAATTTTCATGTGCTGAGATGCGTAGTTTTGTTTATAATGTTTATGTAAGTTAGATTATCAAGTATGTATACTGTTTATTTTAAAAATATCAGAATTAACGCAACAACTAAGTATATAAGAGTAGCAATCCATGAAAAAGAACCTAGTTTTATAGCAGGAAAAACATATTGGAGCAAAAGCCCAATTATTATAGCATATCCCAAGAATTTACTACCTATATTGAAATTTCTTCTTCTTGCCATATCTTTATTAAAGCACTGACATATATAAAACTTTTTACTACTCTGCTCTTTATTATTAATTATACTCCAAGATTTCTCCGGAAATATTTGCTATTGCATTAATCTTATCTACAATTACTTTTTTATCATCAGGATGTATTTCAGCAGACTTTGTAAATTTAGTTTTCATTTTTTTAAGCAAATAACCTTCAGTATGCATTAAAAGACCATCATCAGCAAACGAGATAATTAGTTCCTTTGTCTCTTTATTTAAACGCACAATGCTATCAACAACAGCAGGAGTTAAAACTGAAGCTATACCAATATCAGACTCAGCATCTTTTGTTTCTGTATAAATATGAAACTTTTTGTTGAATTCAAGAGATTCAGTCTTAAAGGGAATAACAGTAAATGGAAATACATTTTTTGCTTTTTGAGAGACTACACTAAATGACTTTCTAAATTTTTTATCGTTTTGAAGCATAACAAAGTTTCCTACATATGTTTTTGTATGAGTGCCCTTACTTCGATGACGTGTAACACCATACGTAAATAAACCTGCAATAAAATTACATGGTTTTCCTTTTATATTTACTTTCCCAAAAAATAAGTCATACACATATTGATTAGAATTTCCCCTGCGAAATACAACAGGATGTAGTTGTTTCATTTTATCCCATAAATTCGTTTCTTTAGTTGAAAAATAAAGGTAGTCATTCTCACGCGCAATTGCTAGTTTTACTAATGATTTTGTAAAACCATATACAAAACTACGATAGGTTATAAAAACAAAAATGGATAGAGCAAGTATAAAGGATGATATATACACATGTGAACTAAATAAATAAAGGGATACTATAAAAAGAATAATGGCAATGGCATTATATTGCAACCTCGCCCTTTTAAGGAATGAGGGATTTTGTTTTATAAAGATATAGGATGCAAGAATTCTCTGCAGTGACTTTTGCTGTTCTTTTGCATTTACTATATATCCAAAAGGATCCCACACATCTTTCTTGCGAAAGTCTTCAGCTAATTGTTTTTGTGCTTGTTCTAAATCATCTTTAGAGTATGGTATTGACGTTAAGAATAATAACGAGAATATTTTTTTTAATATTGTCATAACCATTTACTACACCTATAGTGATGCAGGCTTTGCTCGATCCTGCTCTGAACTTTCAAACAATTCTTTTTGCTTGAAACCGAATAATTTTCCAATTATATTACTAGGAAAGGAAGATAACTTTGTATTAAGCATCGTCACATTTGAATTATAAATACGCCGTGATGCAGCAATTTGTCCTTCCACACGAGATAATTGATTTTGCAACTCTAAAAAGTGTTCATTTGCTTTTAGTTTAGGGTAGTTCTCTGCAACAGCAAAAAGCGATTTTAAAGCATGAGTCAAATGCTCTTGACCTTTTGCCATTTCTCGTACGTCTTCTTTATCATGAGCAGTTAATACTTCTGTTCTCGCTTTGGTAACTTCAGTAAGTACTGATTTTTCATGAGTCATATACCCTTTTACGGTTGAGACTAAATTAGGAATTAAATCTGCTCGTTTTTTGAGCTGAACATCTATGCCTGAAAAAGATTTCTTTACATGATTATCAATAGAAATAAATGAGTTATAGGTAAATATCATCCACAGCACAATAATCCCACCTATAATATATAGTACTATCATAGATACCTTGTGTGAGTTATATTTATAAATATTCCGAGAAGATGTATGGTATCAAAGTGAAGTAAATAGAAGCCACCATTATTACTCTTTACTTCTAACAAAGTTTTTCTTCTAAACATTCCATAAACCGTTCATGAGTGTGTAATGATTTGCCATTTGCACGCTTAGCATGTGCAGTGTATAAATGAGGAAACTCAGAAGATATACGATATGCACCTGCAAGACCATTAGTAACCATTTCCATGTAACTATCTTTTATTTCTGACTTTTCGTGAGGCATAATGGGTTTAAGTGAATCATCATTCCCATCAACTACATCAGTAATGAGAGGGCTGTCAAGAACCCAGATTTTTTTATGCAATGGTAAAGGAGCGCCGCCAATATGAGAGACCATGCGAGGATCAATACTTCGTCTTGCATATTCAATCTCATCAAAATTTTCACGTGCAAAATATGATAGTGGATTGTCAGTTACTTGTTCTGGATCAAATAACACAACGTATGCGTGCGTGCCTTGCTTTGGATATACATTAAGAACAGTCCAATTATTTCGCTCTTCTTGCGTAGCACCATGACGACGAGCAGTTGCAGTTCTATTAAAACGCAGTTCTAAATCTGCAATAGCAGCGTACGATAATTTTTCAGTGATATTTCGCTCTTCTGCTAATTGTTTTAATTCTTCAGGACTTGCACTATTACGTAAATCACCTGATGCTGTATTTGCTGCAAGCTGTGCTGGATCCATTAAACTTCCATAGCCTGCAAGAATGGGAATATGAGACATATGCTGAACGGCATACATACGAATACCTTGATTACTAATCTCTGCAATATAGCCGGCTGGATTTTCATTTTCAAGACGAGCTCGCGCAGACTCCCTTACCAGTACATGAGGGTCAAAGCCTTTTTCAACTAGCTCATCATATACTTCGTTAACTTCTTCACTTAATGCATCAACTCCCTCTGATGAGATTTCATAAGGGGCTTGGATTTCTTTTCCGGCGATATACCCTGCTTTTATTTTTGTTATGATGAACCCATCTTTTTGTAAAGAAGGTATATCTCTACCTTGACTTAACGGCACAATTGCGTGAGGTATTATTGTTGATTTCATTTTCTTTAAATTTACAGTGTACTGTTTTAATCTTTAGACTTTTTTCCCATTCTAAAATTAAAATACATCTTATAAAAATTATCAAAGAAATTATCAATAGTTACTCTATGATCATATGATGCAGGAAGAGGAGGTTTTGCATTAGTCTGAACAAATCCTTCTTCATCCTCAGTAAATGTAAGCTCTTGAGGAATCTTTTTGCCATGGTGAACTGCAATAGATACCGACCGGTTAAACCTAATATCTGAAAACTTTGTTTCATTACTTACTTTCGGAATTGTATGTATAAGTGCTACACGAAAATACATCTCATCTTTATTCCCATATATACATTCAGATATTGTTCCTGCTAAGCCCTTTGCAGAGTCTTTATAGAAAGATGTATCTAAACTTGAGGGCTCAAGATATGTCATTCCTAATTTCTCGTCAATGCATCCTAGTGCAGTATCAAAGTCAAGTGGACCGTCCTCCATAATGCGAGAGTAGAATTACTATTTATAAATTTTACTACTTTGTAGTGACTTTTTATTGACTAAGCTTATGTACTAAAAGAAGCGACAGTATGAAATATAAAAAAACGTAAAGTGATATTAAAGATTAAAAGATAAAGAAAAATGTACATTAATCACTCAAATGAGATTTCTGCTCGATTAAATGCATAAATCCAGTATGCGTGGCGCGGGCGAAGGTGCGTTTCATCTT
>JBLKOW010000029.1:0-11416 GCA_047603135.1 Candidatus Woesearchaeota archaeon
CTTTTGTTTATTTCTATTTTACTTTGGTAACGAGTCCAGGAAGTCCTGTTCCGATTGGAACTGGTTGATTAATCATAACGTTTTCAACAACGGATGAAAGTACATCATGTTCACCTACTAAAGATGCGTCAATAATATGACGAATTGGTGTTTCAAATGATGCACGTGCAAGAACCGATGCTTTTTGATTAACTACACCGAAGCGTGTAATTCCTTTGATGACTCCTGATTGGCACATAGTGTCTGCAACTAATTTAATGTGACGTACATCAACGTTAAGACCTTGTGATTCAATAACTTTATATACTTCATTTATGATCGCTTGTCGTGCTGCTTCAATACCAAGTACGTCTTGAATTTCAAAGATATTGTTTGATGTTGTTCTATTTGTGTCAATAAAATCAAGTCCCAGAATTTCTTTGAGATTAAGACCTGATGCAAGAATCATATACTCATCATCTTTTTTTACAGGCAGAACTTGTTTGATTCCTTTAATTCCTGCAAGATACATGCCTTTAATCTTTTCTTTTAGTGTATATAATTCATTAATAATATTTTCTTTTGCTTTAATACTAATACTGATGATATTATCTTTATCTTTAATTGTTGCAGTTTTAATTGACTTTGTTAGTAGTTTAATGATTGCTGCTTTTGTCATTCCTAATGATTTTACTTTATCTTCATTTAGTTCAATTTCAACTGTTTGTCCTGTAATGTTAATATCAATTTCTTTGATAATTGTTTGCATATTCTTTTCAACTATTTGTTGAGCATATTCTCTAACATTTTTTTCAGATGCAAGATTTTTTTTGATGTAAATCTCAGTCATTGGTGATGAAATTTCTTTTCGTGCGTCAAGAATCTCAATAATCCGTGGAAGACCCATGGTAACGTTCATCTCGGAAACACCTGCGAAGTGAAATGTATTTAATGTCATCTGTGTACCTGGTTCTCCGATGGATTCTGCAGCAACAACGCCAACTGATTCTCCTGCTTCAACATGAGCGCGTTCATATTCTTCTGTTAATTTGTCAAGAATAGCTTTTAGTCTTTTGTCTGAAATTTTTTCAGGTACTTTTGTTTTAACTTCCTCAATAAGGTATGCTGGTATTTTGTTTTTGTATTCTTTGTAAATGCTCATGATTTCACCTGTCTATTTGACTGATTCAATAATTGTATCAACATTAATTACGCCACCTTCTGACTTAGATACATCAATTCCATCGTCACTGTATTCAAATTGTATGATTTTTCCTGCTGCATCTCGCACAGTGTGATCGTATTCAACTTTTACATCTTGAAGTGCGTTTGCAAGTCTTCGATATAAGTATCCCGATTTAGGAGTACGAAGTGCAGTATCCATCAGACTATCTCTTCCTGTCATTGCAGAGAAGAAATATTCGTGTGGACGCATTCCTTTTTTGAATCCGTCTCGGATAAATCCACGTGCTTCAGGAGATAATTCACCAATCCTAAAGTGGGATAGTGTTCTTCCTCTATATCCTTTTCCAACACGTTTTCCTCTCAGTGCTTGCTGTCCAATACATGCTGACATTTGTGCAAGGTTAAGATTTTTACCACGTGCACCAGAATCAATCATTCTAATTAAGCTTGCAGACTTATCTGCGCTTTCTTGAACAACACTTCCTGTAACGTTACGTGCAGTATTTAATCTTTGAATAATATTTAGCTCAAGAGTTTCTTCAATACTTCGTCCAGGATACGGTTCTAATTTTCCTGCGTGGTATTCATCAATCATGGTATTAACTTCATTAATTGCGGAGGTGAGTTCTTCATCAATTCTGTTGCGTGCGTCTTTTGGCATGTCTGTTTGCGATAGACCAACTGAAAAACCACTCACAAGCAACGTTTCAATGCCCAGTCTAAACATAGTACCCATGAATTCAACCATGCGGTCTGGTCCATATTGCTGGTATAAGTTTCGCAAAAGTAATCCTGATCCTTCTCCTAAATTTGCAGAATCCATAACACCAGAAATTAATTTTCCGTTTTCAATGATAACATTATAGTCATGTTTCTCATCTTTTTTAGGTAATGGATTTGGTTTTAATTTTGAGTGACCTCTGAATGAAAAGTCTTCAGGAAGGAGTGTGCTAAAGATTTCTTTCCCACTTACTTCAGCTTTTTTAGGTAATCTGCTGAAGTCTTTTGCACCAGAGCGATATAAAATGTTTACTGCATCTTTGTACTTCATTTTTAGGAATTTGGTTAAAATGAAAATTCCAGAGATTGCGTCTTGTGTTCCACCAACAATGGATAATCCATAACGCGGTGAAATAACTTGTGTTTGTACAAGCATTAAGATTTCAGCTTCTGCACGTGCTTCTTCGGTTTGAGGAATATGTAAGTTCATTTCATCTCCATCAAAGTCTGCGTTATATGGTACACAAACAGCAGTGTTTAATCTGAATGTTTTGCCAGGAAGGACTCGTACTTTGTGACACATCATTGACATTCTGTGAAGTGAAGGCTGTCTGTTAAAGAGTGCAATATCCCCATCCATAAGGTGTCTTTCAACAATATAGCCTGGTTGCAATTCTTCAAGAGCAGCTTCTTTCATTTCATCAGTAATACGTTTCTTTCGTCCGTCTGGTCTGATAATATAATTACATCCTGGATATTCCTTAGGACCGCGTTTAACATATTCTTTTAAGTATTCCATATTAAGCTCGGTTACTCTTTCAGGTACTGTTAAATTCATAGCAATTGCTTTTGGAACGCCTACTTCATTAATTTCAAGCATAGGATCTGGTGAAATAGCTGTACGTGCACTAAAGTTTGTTCGCTTTCCTGCAAGATTGTGTCTAATTCGTCCTTCTTTACTTGAAATACGCTCACTTATTGTTTTAAGCGGTTGTCCAGAACGATGCCGTGCCGGCGGAATTTGTGGAATGTTGTTGTCGAAGAATGTTGTAATGTGGTACTGTAATAAGTCCCATAAGTCTTCGATGATAATTTCAGGAGCACCTGCGTTTATGTTTTCAAATAAGCGCTGATTAATACGAACGATGTCACCTAATTTGTGTGTTAAATCATCTTCTGAGCGTTCTCCCGATTCTAATGTGATTGACGGTCGCATAGTTACTGGAGGAATTGGCATAATGGTTAATACCATCCATTCAGGGCGTATACTTTGAGGGTCAAGACCCATAAGCATGCATGCTTCATCAGGAACTTTTTCAAGTCGTGTTCGAATCTCAATTGGTGAAATCCGTTTATCATTCTCAAGAATAGTTGTTGGTTTTTCAAGTTTGATTGTTGTTTGTTTTGCTTTACAGTGAGGGCAAACAGCTCCATCTTTTGAACGAGCAGCAGCAATAATTTGTTTTGTTACTCGGCGCATTCCTTCAATACCTTCACGTTTTCTTGCAATTTCTAGTTCTTCAGTGAATTTTTTTATTTTTTGTTTTGTTAGAAGAATATTTCCACAACTTGGGCAAGTACATCGCAGTAATTCATACACTTGCTTAATGAAATGGATGTGTATAACTGGACGAGCAAGTTCAATATATCCAAAATAACCTGGACAGTCTTTGAGTTTTTTACCATCAACAGGACATTTTAGACCTGGATCAATAACACCCATTCTGACATCCATAAGACCACCATCAACAGGATATCCTTCACGGTCATATAATTCAGGAGTGACTATTTTAACTGTAGCCATCTTTTTAATCATTTGAGGTGACATGACACCAAAAACAATTTCATTTACTTCTTTATGAACAAAGTCTTCATAGCCTGGTGCAGGATCGTAATCATTTTCAGATTCTTTTGTTTTTTCGGTTTCTGTTTCTTCGCCTTCTGCCTCACTTTTTGAAAGTTCTTCGTCTTCCTTTGGTGTTGGGCTGCTTTTTGCAATTTGTTCTTGTGTTGGAACTCCTGATGTTTCTTCCATATCTTCTGATTCAGTAGTGGTCTTTTTCTTTGGCATTGTGATGGTACCTCGTTAATAGTAGTATCTTAGTATTTGTTCTTTAAGATTAATTTAGGATAAATCCCTAAACTTTTGAGTTCATCAAGGAATAGCTTGAATGCATAACTCATCTCAATATCGTTTACTTCTGCGTTTTCACCCACGATAGGAGAGATTTTTCGGTTTCTGTATGTGTCGTGAATTGCAATTAATCCACTTTCTTCACAGATTGGTAAGACGGTTCTGTCTGAATCAAAGCGCTCTTTAAGTAATAATGATGCGCCATGAGCAACAAATGTGTCTTTCTCCATCTCTCCTAATCGAAGTCCGCCTTCTTTTGCACGACCTTCAGTTGGTTGTCGTGTTAAAAGTTGGATTGGTCCTCGTGCACGTGAATGCATTTTGTTGGAAACCATGTGTTTTAACTTAGTGTAATATTGATTTCCGATAAAGATCTTTACTTCAAAACGTTCTCCAGTTATACCATTGTACATCTGTTCAACACCTGATTCTCTAAATCCTAATCGTCGTAGTTCATCTCTAATGTCGAATTCATTTTCTCCATCGAAAACGGTTCCATCAATGTATCTTCCTGATAGTGCTCCAGTCTTACCTGCAACATTTTCAAGTAAGTGTGATACAGTCATACGTGAAGGAATACCATGTGGTGAGAAAATAATGTCTGGAGTAATTCCTGAAGTACTAAATGGCATGTCTTCATGTGGAACAATCATTCCAATGATCCCTTTTTGTCCGTATCGTGAGGTAAACTTATCTCCAATTTCTGGGATTTTCATTTCTCTTATACGTACTTGTACTTGTTTATTACCCTCGCTATTTTCAGTAAGTAATACGAAGTCAATAATACCATGTTCGCCGTGTTTCATACTCACTGATGATTCACGTCTTAAATTGACTGATAAGTTATATTCATCCATGCTACTTAAGAAACGTGGTGGAGATGTTCTTCCAATAATGACATCGTCTTCTTTTACAACTGTTTCAGGTGTAATTATTCCATCGTCTTCTAAGAATCGGTAGTCTTTTTCAGATCGATATCCTTTGATATCTTTATCAGGAATGCCAATTTCATCGACTAATCCGCCTGAATAGCGTAGTTGTTCAGCAACTGCAGGTCTATAATACATAGACCGTGCGAAACCTCGCTGAATAGAACCTTTGTTAATAACAACGCTATCGTCCATGTTATATCCTTGATAACTCATAACAGCAACAACAATGTTTTGTCCGTAAGGGTGATGTTCATCTTGGCTAATATCGTGCATAACTGTTCGTACAATTGGTTTTTGTGGATATCCTAGAATACTTACATCCATATCCATTCGTAGTGGGTAGTTTGCTACATAGAATCCAAGTGCTTGCTTTTGATTCTTACTTCCACCATTAATACGAGATGATGGACAATATTCTGAGAATGGAACAAGTGATGTACATAACCCAAGCATAAGCATTGGTGATATTTCAAGGTGAGTATGATCTGGAGTTAATTCACCTTCATTCATTGCAACAAGTGCTGATTCTTCTTCTGCTGCATCAAGGTATTCAATAAAGCCCTGACTGACAAGATCCTTCCATGACATTTCGTCTTTTTGTAACTGTTTGTAATGGGCTTCGGTAATAACTGGTTTTCCATCTTTAACAACAATTAATGGTCGTCTTGCTCTTCCTGAGCCAGTTTCTAAATAGACTGCATCTTGTTCAATTTTTAATTTGTAGTTAAGATTGTTTGTTACATTTCCTTTTCTTCGTTCTTCGGTTAACTTTGTGACAAATTGATGTGCGTCTTCAGTTTCTCCTACAAAAACTCCGTTTAGATATATTTCAGTCATTGTGATCACCTGATTGTATTAACGCCAATTGCTTTTAATTGTGCAAGGACGTCTTCGTTATAACTTTCTGTTGAAATCTGAGCAGTTAATGCAAGATTTTTACGCAGTCCAATGTTTGTTCCTTCAGGAGTTTCAATAGGACAGAGTCTTCCAAAATGTGTTGGATGTAATTCTCTTGCTTCAAAGTTCTCTTGTGATGTTGATAGTGGACTTACTACACGTTGAAGGTGTGAAATCGTATCAAGGTAGTTGATCCTTTGAATTCTTTGTGAAATACCTTTTCGTCCTCCTACCCAGTTTCCTGTTGCCATAGATGAATAAATTCTCGAGGTTAACAGTTTGTCTCGAATGATTACTTTAATAGATGGGAACTTTCCTCGTTTTACAATTCTTTGGAAGTTGTACAATAAGTCTCCAATGAGTACTTTGATATTTACACGAAGTAAGTCTGCAAGTAAATCTCCACTTAATTTTAGTCGTTTATTCTCATAATGGTCTTTGTCATCTGAAGGAACAATGCCTTTTGATGTTAATAAATACCTGTTGACCATTTTACAGATGTTGTACGCTTTTACAATTCTGTCTTCTGGTTCTGTGCCAATATGAGGAAGTAAATACTTGTCGAGAATTTCATACATTCTTTCAAGTCGAATTTCTTTAGATTGTGTAATGCCAATTCGTTTTGCAACATTATCAGCAGCGTCTTCACTTGATTTAATATCAACTGATTCAAATAAGTTTACAACAATTTCGTCGTGCTGTTTTTTTGTTGATACTGCTTTCATAATCTCTTCATCTTTTGTTAATCCTAATGCTTTAACAAGTACAACAAAAGGGATTCCTTTCACACGGGTGAATGTCATGTTGAGAATACCATTTTTATCTTTTTCAAGTGTATGCGGAATTTTAAATGAAGCTTTTTCAGAAAACAATTTTCCAACAAAGTTTTTACCTTCTTTGTCACTAGTCTCAACAATAAAGTTATTTGCTGCTAAATCCTCAACTGCAATGAGGATTTTTTCGCTTCCGTTTACAATAAAATATCCGCCTGGTTCGTGTGGGTCTTCTCCTTCTTTAATTAATTCTTCTTCTGATCGTTTATTAAGGTAGCAATATTTACTTTTTAACATAATAGGGATTGACGCAATTTGTGATGTGAATGCTTCTCGCTGTACACCATTTACGTGTGCTGAAATATCAATATACATT
Source organism: Candidatus Woesearchaeota archaeon (assembly GCA_047603135.1). GTDB lineage: Archaea > Nanobdellota > Nanobdellia > Woesearchaeales > JACJVV01 > JACJVV01. Next base: position 6,997 of record JBLKOW010000029.1, read on the forward strand.
GGTGCTGCATAAGTCATCTTTCGAAGTCGTGCTTCCATTGGTTTAATTTCACGCTTTGAACCATCGGCTTCAATCATTTCAGGCTTTGTGATATAGATTCTATCGAGTCTAATCTTAAAATCATCCACATTTTGCGGGATAATTGTAGGTTCGATTTCGCGATTTTCTTCAATTATTTTGTTAAGTTCAACGTCGATAAAGCGATTAAATGATTCAATATTTGCTTGTACGAGGCTAACGTCTTTAAAGTGCTTTTCAATTAAGATACGTGCTTTTTCATTCATCGGTGACCACCCTGTAAAATGTGACTTTTCCCACGTGAGAGTCCTTTCTTTCAATTTTAATAAGATCTCCTGGCTTTGCATTCAAGCTTGAAATACCTGCATCGTTTTGTGTAATTCGTGGAAGTTGTTTGATTGATGCATTGTATTTTTCGAGAAGTTGTTCTTTTTCTTTATCGCTGCAAAGCGAGTGTTTTGGCATGAGATCATGTTTCTCAATGCTGATTTTTGATTTTGAAGTTCGTTTTTTTGCCATTGGTATACACTCCGATTAAACATTTGAGCAGATTATTCTGCATGTGAAGTTTAATGAGCCGTACGAGATTTGAACTCGCGACACCTACATTTCTTCCCTAAGGTAAAAGTGTAGTGCTCTAGCCAGGCTGAGCTAACGGCCCTTATTAATGATATATGCAGATGCACCCCTCCTGCATATGTGGACGCCCTGGCCGCGATTCGAACGCGGGTCGAAGCCTTTATGCAACATATTTTCATATGTCTCGACAGGGCTTCATGATAGTCCCCTACACTACCAGGGCATATTCCATACTGCTAACTACATGTTTACTTTTGCGAATACTAATACCAGCGCGTATGCTGGAACGATAAAATGTAGTAAGGATTATGGGCAAGCATTACTGCAAGGAATCCAGAACTGTTTATAAATGTTGTGCTTTTAAAGCGTATTGAGGGTTTTTTTGTCTTTTTTAAGAAATTTGGCAGTTTAAGAGTTTTTGTGTGTGCCTTTCGATGGTTTGTTTTTTGTCTACTTATATTATTGTATAATATTTAATTGTATAATATCTCTCATATATGTATTAGTTTATATTATTATATTATATCTCTTCTTTTGCTTTTCCTTTTGTTATGAGAATGTCTGCAAGGTATGAAGGCAGGGTTGCGGTGTCTTCTGGTTGATATGGACCATATACCTCAAGTTCTTTTCCAAGAAATTTAGGGACAATTTCAGTAAATTTTACGTTTTTTGTTGTTTGGCCATGGCTAGATTGGTCATTGTTAGATTCACTATTTTGAGGGCTTGGTTTTTCATGAGCTGTACTTGAAACTGATTTTTCTTCAGGTTGTGCTTTTTCTTGCTGTGTGTTTGCTTTTTCTTCTGACTTTGCTTGCGTAAGGGGATCTGTTTTTCGCTCAGAAGTTGTTTGCTTAGGTTTTGGTATGTCGCTTTTTGTATTTTCTGTCTGTGAGTGTTGATGTGTCTCTTGCTGTTTGCTTGCAAAATCATCTACTGTCGTTGGTGTTGTGCAATCAAGTGTTGCATTTAGAATATTATTTCTATTTCGGTCAAGTATTTTAAGAATTTCTGAATATAATGCTTTTTCAGAAGGTAATAATGCATCAAGCTCAATACTTTCTGATTTTGTTCTACTTGCATTAAGTGCAAGGTGTAATATTTTTGTTTCTCTACGGTTGTAGATTTCAGTTATGAGATTTTTAACATTGCGCAGTTGTCTTGCTCTGTCTTCTCGTTCTTCCTCATGAGGGGTTCCTGACGTATTAGTTACTATCTTCTTAATCTTATTAAGGTATGCAGAAGCATCGGTATGAAATGTTGCAGGGAGTTGCTGAATATCGTCGCGGTTTTTTTCATTCCGCATGAATTCGTATAATGTTTCATATGTTATATTGACTTCTGACATCGCATACCCCCATATCATGCGAAGTAGTTCCACTATATATTTATTTCTATTGTAGCGGCTCTTGTGCTATAGTATATTGAATTTGCTAAAAATACTTTTTTGCATCTCATTTCACTTTTTATACGTGTTTTATGCTGCGTGTTTTTCTCGAAGGTTTTGGAGACTTTTTCTAACTTTTTTTATGTCTTTTGCGTGTTTTTGTGTATGGTCATGAATTCCATGTTCAATATCATGGATTAATGTGTGTTCAATAGCATTACCAAGGCTTATGGTGAAGGAGCGGGCAAGTTCCTCAGTATTGCTGAAGATTTTGTTGTGCATGCCGTCTTGAAGCGTTCGTTCATATTCATGAATTCTGTCTACAAGTCTATTAATTACTTGATGAAGAAATTTGTATTTTGGGAATGTGTCGATTAATTTTCGGATATCACTTGAGAAGTTTTTTAGCCTTGTGTCGATGTCTGCGAATGTTATTTTTTTGATGTCTTGTTTTTTGATAAATTTGGCAATATCATGGCACTTTTTAATTAAGGCTTGGATTTTATCATGAAGCTTTTTGTCAAGTTGTTTGAGTTCTCGTTCTTCTCTTTCTAGAAATGCAATGGCTGATTTTTCAATATCTTCAACTTTTTTTGTTGATTTTCGTAGTGCGTTTTTTCCAAATGGATTTTCCATGATATCCCCTCAGTATGATTCAAGAATTTGCACTATTTAAAGTTTATGGGTTTTGGAGTTTTCTTTCGAAAGGTTTTTAACCTTATATAAGTTCCTCATCTAAAGAGGTGTTCCTGACCTCAGTGGATTCTGAGATTGATTACAATGAGTGGAATAGTAAGTTTAGATGAATTATTGAATACAGAAGATTTAAAAGATTATGGTCTCAAGGCAGAAGGACTTGTAACATTAAAGCGATTTATATCGAGCTTAGATCTAAGTGAACTTGATATTAGGTATCCTGTGGTTGTTCCTGATCTTTTTGCTGTTCCAGTGTCTGCAGAATTGGACGATCCCCAATTAAGTGAGAAGTATTTTGCACTTACGAGCGAATTTAAGGAGCCTAGAATAATTTTAGCAAGAAGCTCAGACCCTGATGAACAACCTGGATTATTTGAAACTCATCTTAGTTTTTTTAATCCTGCTAGTCCTGAGTCTAGCTTTCATTATTGGTTAGAAGCTGCAAAGAAGGTTAGAGCTTCTGGTTCTAGGGCTTTACTTGGACAAGCAATGGTTGGCGCACTAGAGGACTTTCCGCATGATATTAATTATGATGAGCTTAGTGATTATCGAAAGATGTATGTAACGTTACCTTCATTTGGTGGAACTAATAGCTCTTTTGTAGGAAGGTCTCATAGCGTGATTAGGGGTAACAGACCTTCTTTAGTAGCCTGTCGAGGACTAGGAACAAAAATAGCAAGAGGAGATAGAGATGTAGTTATAATTACCTCTGGGAAAAATAGAACTGATGCTCTTAATTTAATCCACAATTATCGCAGCGAATCACTTGCGATTTCACCTCAAGAAACCGTTGATGTTGTTTCTTTAACTCATCCAGATCGAATATCAACTTTAGATTATCATTCAGATGCTCAATTTGATGAGATGGCTTTTCATGCAAGAATTCCTTTTGCTAAATATTTATTTGAGGATCGAGAAAATGGTTACTGGGGGTTTAGTGTACGGCAAACTTTTCTTTTAATGGATGCATTGCAAGAAAAAGCCGGGATGCCTGTTGAGATTGAGGCTTGTATAAATGATAGTGGTCTTTATCTTTTACAATTAAGAGGGTATGAATTACCTCGTAAACATTTTGCTGGATTACATCAAATTCCAGAGTCAAAAATGTTTTTTAAGACAAAGCGCGAATCTTTGGGGTTTGATCAATTCAAGGGTGATGTGGTTATGTCATATGATTTGGTTGATTGTGATCCTGAGAAAATATTTGCATATTTTGGCAATGTAAGTAAAGAGGATTTACCTCACTTAGAAAAATATAAGTGTTTAATATTTCCTATGGTCTCTGTTGGTGGAAACTATGAAGCAGCACATTCGTTTGGATATACTAGTCAGATTTTAGTAGAATTAGAAAAGAGGGGAGTGAGAGCTATTGCAGTTGCTGGATTAGAAGCACTTGCTCAGTTTGATGAGTCAGAAAGATTTCAAAGATTAAATAGTCGCACTCGTTTATTGAAAGATGTAACTGTTGAGTGCGATGGAACTGATGCGCAAATCTATTTTAATACTTAATATTATAATATAATCATATTATAAGTTATTACTATAATAACTTATTCTATAGTAACTTACTACTATAATACCTACTGTATTTTTGCATTTCTTTATATTTAATAATAATTCAATATGATTTTACAATAATTTTACAATAATTCTATAAGTGCCCTACTAGTTAATTCTTATGCAAAATCATTTAAATGGATATTGACTTCTTTACTATAGGATATCGCAGGAACTAGTCCTGAG
>JBLKOW010000030.1:0-11319 GCA_047603135.1 Candidatus Woesearchaeota archaeon
TTAGAGACGTAGGTTTCGCAGGAGTACTTTCTAATACCAAAATTGGTTTTAATGGATCTCCATTTAGAGCAATCGATAATGCATACCCTGGAGTCTTTACCTACAAACAATTTAATAGATATAGACAAACAAAAAAACTAGATCGTGAGTAATTACTCTTTACCCATACTTACCAAGACCCATTTGTCCAACACGTTTTTTTGCAGAAACTGGCTCAGGCTCTTCCTGACCTAGTTGTTCTTTTATAGACTGAGCATGAGCCTTCCCAATTATATGAGTAAGTGAACCTAAATCTACACGGCGAATACTTCCAAGATCCTTAAATCCAGAGCGATACAGTGCCCTGGCGCGCACCCTACCAATTCCTTTCAAGCGAAGAAGTGGTAATAATTCTTCTTTAACACCATATTTTAGACGAGTTCGCGCTTTAAGCAAATGTTTCGTAAAATCTTGCAGTGAAATAATTCGTGATAGTTCAATACATGCATACAATAACCAGTCAGCAATATCAAGCTTCGCGCGAACTTCACCAGGCCTAATATTATACTTTTCAAGTAAATAATCTTCATCCATCTCATCACACCATTCTTGCATAAAAAGTGATGTCTTAATACTTGCTAAAAAATCATCATAATCATCTTCATAGCCAGAGGGTTCAGGGTGAAGTAATGCATCGTTATATACTGCTAATGCATGCTGAATTATATCATATTCTTTTGTACGAACGCTTAAAAGCGGCCTCATTTCAAGCGTATGAGAAATCATATGAAGTACTGAAAATAACACAAGACGACGCTCTGAACTCTTGTGCATTGCAGTAATTAATTCATGAGCAGTAAACGGATCAAGATACAGCTCAGCAACACGCTTTCCTAAACGTGTTGGAGTATATGAATTATTCTCTGAGTTGCCTAGTTCATCAGCAGATACAAAATCTCCTGTTACACGCTTTGATGAGCTTATAATAAACTCCCATTCTTCAAGAAGTAACAGCATTCGATCAATAATAGACTCAAGTTTCATCATATCTTTGTATTGATGTGCCCAAAATGTTTTACTGAAAAAACTAATTATTTCTGACCTTGAGCGTACAAAACCAACAGCAATTAAACTCAGTAAATACGTTCGAAGTACAGGTTCTACCGCTAATTTTGAATAAATACTTTCTGGTCCAGCATTAACATAGAGCATTTCAATATCATCAACATCAACCTCATTTTTAGCAATAGTAATTGCTTCCCCCCATGCATCATATGAAGGACGACCAGCGCGACCAGCCATCTGCTGATATTCAAGCACAGGTATATCTTGCATACCCCACCTCCCACCATAACGTTTTAAATCACGAATAACTGAGCGAAACGCTGGCAAATCCACACCTATGGCAAGTGTTGGTGTTGCGCAAATAATTTTAACAATACCTTTCTTAAAATTTTGTTCAATAAGTTCTCTTTGTTTTGAAGCAAGACCTGCATGATGGAATGCAACTCCTCGTCGAATACAGCCTGCAAGTCGCTTACATTGTTTCGTGGGTTTTGAAAGCGCTTTCTCAACTTCTATTGCAAGTTCAGAAAGATCAACATCCTGCATTTTTTTACTAATCTCCTCTGCTAGTTTTTCTGCAGAAGGTTTTGTATTGACAAAAAATAATGCTTGCTTTTTGATACGCAGTGTATCAAGTGCAATAGTTATAGAAGGATCAGCATATTTTGGAGAAAGTTTCTTAACTGAATCATTTGAGCCAAACACCTCAGTATCAAGTTCATTAGTTTTTAAAGAATCGTCCTTATTACATTCAGTTTTATCAGTCATAAAAACCTAGAATAAATAATGCTATATAAATATTTATCATAAGGAAGTCTAGTGGGAGGACATAAGAAGAATATAACAAAAAAAGAATAAAATCAAATAGAATATTTAAGGAATAGCAAAATACAAGTTCTGACGCTGTAATTTCTCACATTCTTTAACCCACTGAAGAAGTTCATCTATATTTTTATACTTTCGCCCATTGGCAAAGATATTTCCATCATGAAATTCAATGACAATTTTTCTAACAGGATAATTACTAAAAGTTTCCATCATCAGTCGAGGAGTTTTGACTTTACTTAAAAATGTATCCATTTCCAAAGACTAAAAATATATTTTGTCCTTTAAGGCAATATCACTTATCTAAAGAAGACTGCAACCTATCAATTATTCGTGCATGATTTTGGTATGAAGAAGAAATAACACCATATATATTTCTGACAGTATCTTTAGAATACTTAAACGAGTTACCATTCCAATCAGTTATTTTTCCACCTGCCTCATTAATAATTATTTCTGAGGAACATACATCCCACAATGAAGATTTATCGCTTAAAAATATTTGAGCGTCAGCTAAACCTTCAGCAACTCTACATACTTTTAATCCAAGACTTCCTATTTTTTCAACATGATTGAATAAACGCAACAACAATTCTTCATGAACCTGTGAAATAGAACGACTCACAAGCACCTTTTCAAGATTCTCGATACTATTTTTATCAAGACTTAAGCGAGTAATACCCTCACTATCCTCACGATATGCCCCCTGGCCTTCAGCAGCATAATACCATGTATCAAATTTTGGGAAATAATTTATACCAAAAACTGGTTTACCATCCTCAATCAAACCAACTAAAATTCCAAACTCGTCATTTCCATTGATAAACTGGCGTGTTCCATCAAGCGGATCAATAATCCACGATCTTTTTCGAGATGACCATTCTTTCATAGCAGAAAGAGCACTTTCATACCCTTGCACAAAATGAGTTTTCTCTGGATTAAATGTTTTCTCAGGAGATTCTTCTGAGAGAATTCCATCATCTGGAAACGCATTATGAAGTGCAGTGCATAAAATATTATTTGCGCGGTAATCTGCAATCCCTACAGGGCTTTCATTACCCTTAAATTCAACTCCGAGTTCTTTTGAGCTCAGTACTTCTAGAATGGCTTTACTTGCTTGAACAATTGTTCTTCGAGCAACATCATATTCTTTGTGAAATTGTGTATCCTTTGCATGAAATGGATTATCTGCCATACAAGTCAAAAACAGCTTATTATATATAATGTTTTGTTATATATATTATATAATTTCATCATATATAGTATTATTCACACTAAAATATCATAACACTAAAATACCGAGCAAAAATAATCCACAGCAAAAGTGCAGAAACAACATTAATAAGTAAGCCTAATTTCATTCGTGCGCGTTCTTTTGGCATAAAGTAATACACCACAAAACCAACCGATAAAAAGCCACCAAGGTGCGCTAGATGACCAATTCCAGAGTCTGCTTGAGAAAGTACTCCTGAAATATCAGCTAAAAGATACATCCAGCCATAGAACATTATAGGAAGCGGAAAGATAGTATAATAAGTTAAGTAGAAAGGTCTAATAAGCATTGCAGTTGCAACAATACCCATAATTGCTCCTGACGCGCCAACCCCACCAGGATTTTCTCCTAAATAGATATGAACCAGTGCTGAAAAAACACCAGAAAATAAAAGTGAACCAGTGTAAATAAAAAGCATACCTTTACTTCCATATTCACGCTCGACAATTCTTCCAAAAATAAATAATGCCAGCATATTTCCAAGCAGATGAAGAACACTTGCATGAATAAATCCAGCAGTTATGAATGTATGCCACCTTAATGTAAATAAATCAGAAGGATAATTAATTAATTGAGAAACAAAAGCTTCATTATGAAAAAAAATAAAAATACCAATAAAAAAAATAAATACATTAATAGCAATTAAATACCACGTCACCGTTGGCTCAGTAACATACCTAAAAAATGATTTTAAAGGAAGTAAAATTTCAGAAATTTTACGTTTTCCAAAAAGTGCCATCACAAAAATATATGGAATAGATAATAATTGAGGTATTATGGTAAAAATGAATTCTGTTTCTGAGGAAATTTGTTTTTTCATGCATATATCCTACATAAAGACTACATCAAGAGATTTATTCAAGTGGCACTTCACTCCACAGTGTCCAGTCGTTTCCAGGAGAATAACCCCCAAATACAAAATAAGGCCCTTGTTTCTTTTGTAAATATGAATCTTCAATATCACTAAATCGAACAGAGCCAGGCCCAACTCCACTTCCCCCTCCAGTTCCAAAATATCCTTTACCAAATATGTTAGAACCAAATGCTTCCCATGTCTTCGTTAATATTCTTCCAGGACCCCATGATTCCTGTCCATGGCCCTCAGACATCATAACACCTTTAAAGCCTTTCTCACGCAAATATTTAACCGCATCAACCACTTTTAAGTCACCTTCACCTGCAGGAAGATGTACATGACCGCCACTTGAGAAACCATCAACAATATGTAATTCCCCAATAATATCATCTTTTGAAAGCATTTTTACTTGATCCATATACCATTCATCAAATCGCTTTTTAGTCTCTTCAGGAGTCTCCATACGTTTTTGATCTTTTAAAAATTTAGGCTGAAAATGTTTACCCCACATACCTAAATGCTGTGTATCTAAATTTGCCTTAATATGACGTCGAGCAAGATCCTCAGCTTCTTTTTGAGACAAGTCTGCCCTGTACCATGGATTTTTAACTTTCATAATCTTTTCTTCTTTACCACCTTTTCCATCGTCAACAAGAACAATTCTGCTATGTGGGTCTTCAATTTCTTTTTTAGTTAAAAAATCAACCATTTTTTTACGTGCACCTAAAATTAAATCACGCAATTCTTCTGGATGACTACCATACCCCATTTCTGGAAAGATATTTTCTGCAGTTAACGTAATATCACGGTCAACAGTGCCTTTCTTTTTTCCTTCAACAGTCTTATGCCATGCGTGAATTCCAGATTCAGCCATCGATTGAAATGATTTATCAAGTGCATACTTCCCAATTGGTTTAACGTGTTTAAGAGTATCAATCATTGTATCTGCCTGTGCATCTGCTGCAGAAGAAGCCTGATGAATATGTTGTAATTGTTGCTCAGTTTGACGAAGTGCATCTTTTATTATTTCAGAGGGCATCCGCATTTCATCCTCTACAAATTGCTGAGCAGAACCATATATAGCTGGATGATCACGCTTCATTAATTTCCATGCTTCTTCTTTTGGGACTCTTTGCTCAAGATCCTTATAAAACTTTAAAGCTTTATTCAATGCATCACGAGATCTAACCTCACTTTGATAACGGTTCGCATAAAACAAGGAACTCCCACGAGCTTGTAAAATTTGATTTTCAAGTTGAATACGATGCGCAATCTCTTCAGTAGTTTTCTTGTCCTCAGGATGCTCTTGGTTCCATTCATCCTTACGTTTCTCTATTTCATTCCACGTTAATTTTTTAGTTTTAAATCGCTGATACTCATCATCCCATAATGCAACACGCTTAAAGAGGTGATCTGGATTCGCAAAATCGATATACTTACCATCATCTGTTATGAAGTCTCCTTTTTTTATCTGTCGAGTATTTCCATCAACATCAAGCCCTACATAATCTTCCTCGGCTCGTTTAAATTCAGGTTCGCGAATAAGCATAGATTTCCTAACATCACTCAGTATTTTCCCTGTTCGATCATCAACCATATACGTAACTGCACGTCCAGGCTCTTCCTTATATCCTAAAAATTTATACTGCTTATTACCCTCTTCGTCAAGGATAGGATTTCCTTTAGAATCTCGCTCAATTGCCCAGTCTTGCTCAGAAATTGGTCGCTGAAATTCACCTGTGTGAAATGTAATTGTTCCACCACCAGTCACATCAGCTGCAAAATCAACTGCTTTATTTATTTCATCAACTGCTTGTTTGCGTTGTTCATCAACAAAACCTTGCTGAGGGTTAAACCCTGAAACATTACCAATTTGAGTTGGAACGTGAACAGAGGTAAGCTGAACTTCGTTTGCCTTTGCAAGTTCACGCAGTGCTTGACGCATATCTTGCCCATAACTTTCAGCACCAACTGCTTCAGCACCTCCAGCCATATTTGTCTGCAACTCAATTTTTGATGCTCCTGCACGAATCGCACCAGTTGCTGTTTGCAAGAAAGTTCCAAATCGACTACCCTCAGTAACTGTTTGACCAATTTCGCCAGGAGCAATTGAAGGACCTGACTGACCTTCTATATCTGGACTACTTGAAACACCTAAATCAGATGTATCATTTTTAGGTGAATCACCATCATAGGCTAAATATGATCCTGGCCCTCCATGTGCATAATTAAATTCCATGTATTACTCCTTTTACATTTATTAGTTTAACATAATTTCAATTACCGCATTACGGTTGTCCTGGTGGTCGTCTTTTAACCCCACCAGTATATATTGACAATATCTTTTCAGCAATTGCAAAAGCAGAGTCTGCCTGACGACGAATCTCTTCAGATGCATCATATTCACCTTTGCTAATATCATCTGTTTTTTGAGCAAGCGCATACACAATATTTCCTGCTTGCGCTGCAACATCAGGAGCAATGCTTCCATCAACATCTTGATAGAGTGAAACTGCAGTTTGATACAAATCCTCTGATGAACTGGTTCCAGTAAAATATTGTATGGGTTGATGTTCTTCAGGGAATTGCTCTACTGCATCCTCAGAGGGAACAATATCAGCTATACGCTCATCAAGACTTGATGTTTGCGCAATTAATTCTTGCATTAATTGTTCTTCTTCCTCAAGTTCTTCCTCACGCTGCTGTAATACTTTAGTTATGTGTTCCTCCTCACTTTTTTTCTGCAAGTGTTGAGCTTCCTCTAACTTTTTTTTGGTTGCTTCAATCTGTTCAGTATGTTTATCTATTAATTCTTTTAATTTTTTCGCGCGTTCATCCGGCGACAGTTTTTTTAAATCAGTTAAATCTTCCATGTTATTCTATAAATCACCACGCAATCATTTTGTGCGCTTTTTTATAATTTTTATACAACAACCAACTTCGTGCGCTTGCATCTTTCTTAGCTGCTCCTTCTTCTGCTTTCTTCTTTAACACATCAGCCTTAGAAAGCTTTTTATTATTATTATTTTTATCAGAATCGCTTTTCTTCCCAGATGAAAGTCTAAAAGCAGATCCAATCTCTTTAAATCCATCAAAAGCTGCAGCAAAAGGGTTTGATGACTGTTTTGGTGAATTTTTTTTAGCTTCTTCAGTAACTTTTGCTTCATGTTTCTTTATTCCAAGAGTCTCATGATAAGGGGTATAATCTTTAGCGCCAAATTTTGATTTCATTTGCTTTTCAGCTTCATCAAGATATCTAAATAAATCATCACCTAGCTCCTGCATTGCGAATTCTAAATTTTTGTCAATTACTTTGAGTAATTCAAAATCTTCTTTATCACGCATGCGTAAATATTTATCAATTTGTTCTTGAGTCCACGCATAATCACGATACGTAATCTCAGCAATTCCTTCGTGAATAGGTCCTCTATTATACCCCTCAGCATGATAATTTAATGAAGGCTTTGTCTTAAATAAGAAATGCAAATTTACCACTGCCCATACATTTTTATTACCCTTAGGCAAAAACTGACCCATAATTTCTACTTCCACAACAGAATTCTCAAATGCGCTAATTAAATCAGGAGAACGTGCACGATTTTCATCAAACTGAAGGCGTTGAATATTTTTCAAGTACGGTTTAACATATGACATATATAATCGAATTATATGAACATGCTGATACATATATCTCAAAGTAAACCCACGTTTATCAATCAGTTCCTGTTTAGTTTGTTTTTTCCAGGTTAAATAAGTGCGCAATTTTCGCTTCAAAACCTCACGAACTTTTCGGTTGAATGCTTTTTGAAAGTCAGGATGATCAACTGCTTTATCAACCATTTCTTCATTATACGGATGAATTGAAAAAAATAAATCAGGAAGCGTTGTAAATTGTACTTCACGAGCCATCCCATAGACTGAGGCAGGATTCTTTGTACCTTGCTCTACTAAATCAACCCAATATCCTTTTAAGGTAATTTCTGCACTCTCCCATGCACGATTTTCTGGATTGATGTCCTTAACTGCAAAAACATTCTTTTCACGCTTTTCACTCGAAACATAGAAACTTAAACGCTCATCAATAATACGCATTTCACGAACAACTTGAAATAATTCCTTAGTCATTTTTCCAATAACTGCAAGAAAGCTACTTACTTTATCTTGCTGCATACCCAATCGTTGTTGTCCTAGTCCAAAAAAAGAACTTTGTTCTGAAGCTGAAAATACATCAGTAACTTTATGAATTATACTAAAACCAAGGTCATAACGCATATAATTAAGAAGCCAAAAATAAGGTTCCTCAATAGAACTATTCCATGATTCATGAATTAACCTATAATATTTTGTTGGTTGTGGCCAATTAACTTCCATAATTTGATCTTTACCAACCTCAATTTGATGTGGTTGCTTAAAATCAAACTCTGTCATCAAATCGTGATTTGCAGGCTCCATTATCATAGTACATCAACATCCATCTAAAATATGTAGTAATACATAATTATTTTAATATATAATTATTTAATAGTAAACCAATTTAAAGCAAATACAACTCGCTTATTTAGTAAGATTTACTACAATTGTATCATCTATTTGTATTAACCACTCAGCATATCTATTTTAAGAAGATAAGTTTATAAATATTTCTGTTGAATGAGTTTTATTAACCCCATTGTAAATCTAATTGTAACCTCAATACTAAATACGAATGCAAATTATAATTTCAATAAAACAACTAATCAGTAAGTAAAAAGTCTATTTTGGCTTCTGAGGCGATATTTTTCTTTGATAAGAAAAATATATATTCGCAGTGCAAATTGACTTTTTGCATATACCAATCAGTAAAATATATAAATGCTCTATTTAAAAATAACTGTGAGAGGTGTTGTATATTACATTTTTAGGGAAAGGACAAGCAACTATTTTTATGATTTTAGGAGTACTTCTTGTATTTCTAACCATTTCTGCTGTCTTTCTAATGGATACTGCTCAGGACACTGAAACACAAGTATCAATATCTACAGGTCTTGAAGGCACAGCAACCCCTATTGAAAATTTTGTTACTCAATGTCTCCAAACTGTTTCTAGAAGTGGAATTCATTATGCAGGAGAGCAAGGAGGATACACTGATATTTCTGAACTAGATATAAATATCAACAGCCCAACTAACTCAGATGCAATCACTCTTGCTCCACCAGGCAGTGCAAATCCTTTTCACGGAATCCCTTATTTTTGGCACATGAAAAGCCCAGATGGATGTGTAAATAATTGCCAATTCAACCTTGAAATGCTTGAACTAACAAAAGGGTTTGATATCCCCTCTATCGAAGAACAAATTGAAGCATACATTAATGAGAACTTAGAATTTTGTCTTGATTCTTTCACTTCTTTTACTGATAGAGGATATGAAATACGAGAACTGAGTGATCCTGAATCAGAAGTAACAATTGGAATCGATGGAGCTTCTTTTAATGTATACCTTAACTATCCCATTGAAGTGCAAGCAGGAGAAAATGTTTTCCGAGTTGAAGATTATTATACATCATACAACATCGATTTAGCACGCATTTATGCACTTGCACTAGAGATTACTCTGCTACAAAAAGATTTTCGTTTTATTGAAAGACAAGCACTTAACCTTCTTAGTTTATATGGAAATATTGACGGAGAGATTCCTCCTTTCACTGACACAACATTTGATTTTGGAAGCCCAGGTAATATGTGGACAAAAACAAATGTTAGAAATGCTGTTCGAGAGGTGATTCTTAAATACACACCGTTCTTACGTGTTACTGGAACTGCAAATGATGTAAGCTATGGTACAGACGAACTTTCTGAAAAAATGTACGATACTTATATGCGTATTGACCCTATTGGGGAATTTAACTATGATGATCTTGAAGTATACTTCCAATATTTACCTATTTGGCCAATGTATTTTGACATGAATTGTGATGGAGAAGTCTGCCGAGCAGAATCCTTCTCAAGTACACTTATGACACTCATCGGAGTACAACGATATCGATTTGCATATTCTTTATCATATCCAGTCCTTGTTCGGATTAGAGATCCGTCAGCATTTAATGACGAAGGATTCGATTTTTATTTTGCATTAGAGGCCAACATTCATAATAATGAACCACTTGAACCTGGTTCTGATTGGGGTTTTGAATATAATGTAGTTTCAGGAGAAACCATGCTCTGTAGTGCATCACAAATGAATTCTGGCGAGCACACATTCACTGTAGTTGACAGATTAACAGAGCAGCCTGTTGAAAACGTAGCTGTCATGTATTCCTGTGGAGGCGAAACATGTAGTATTGGTAACCTTGCTGATGGCACTTATAGTGGAAGACTCCCTATTTGTTTAGGGGGCACACTCTCTGTCTTTAAAGAGGACTATGTAACAACACAAGTACCTCTTTCAACCTTCCTTGATGAAGATAGGGATCTTGGTGAAGTTTATCTGGACTCGTTTAGAACACGAAATTTTACACTCCGAAAATTACCTATTGTAAAACCTGCTGGTGTTGACCACATAGACCCTATGCAATGGGAAACACGAGGAATTACTGAACTCAGTGAAAACCAAGAAGCAGTAGTTATTTTAACACTACCAATAGATGGTATGGAAGATCATATGCAAGTAGTCATGCTATCCCATGAAGAACCTATCGGGCAAGCAGAATTGGTACCTGGCACTTATGAAATTGAAGTAATAATGTTTGATGGTTCTGAAATAATAATTCCTAACAGAACTGACCGTGTAAATGTCATAGGTAGTTTAGTAACTCAACGTGTACATTATCCTAAAGTTGAATTTAATGAAACAAGTATGTGGATGCTTGGAAACATGCGTGCAAACTTCACTATAAGCCCATTAATGGATGATACAAACACAGTTATTCTTATCGCACCAGCACTAGAACTAGGCATGGTTCCTGAAGAACGCAGAATGATTGAAGACTTAGAAATTCAAAGCCTTATGACAAATTATACAGATCGCTACATGAGTTCTCTTGGATTTAGATATGAGTAAAACAGTTAAATTTCGTCATGCAAGTTGAGTTTTTATTTTTATTATCAGAAAAATTTATATAACTATTTCTATTCAATTGTACTATGACAAAAAAAGTTGATGGGTGTGTTCATTTAATAATAAAAAATGGACAAGTAGTTAATGTTTTTACGCATCTAAACAAATTACCAAGAAATGGTATTGTTCATCTTAAAGGTGATAAAATCTATACTATTGAGGAATTTAAAAAATCTCATCCAAGAGATCACCACGAATTAAAAAGACACAAAAAGAAAATTAATATAG
>JBLKOW010000031.1:0-11232 GCA_047603135.1 Candidatus Woesearchaeota archaeon
GTAAAAAGTTTTCTATAGAAAACGACCTAAAGGTCGGGGAATTAAACCCCTGTGTTCGCGTTGCTCACATTAACAAAAAAGGAAGCGCCGTTGCTATAATTGTCTTTGGTGTAGTTATTGCAGCCTTTACAGTTCTTCAAGTAAGTCAAAATTTTGACAGTGTATTTACACCTCTCAGAACAGATGAACAAACACTAGTAAGTGAGGCTGTAAGCCTAACAAATGCTCTCATTAAACAAGCACTAAATGAGGCTCAAATCCAGGGTTTCCATGGACAACAACCACTATGGTATTGTAATTATCCCTATCCACCCACCAAAAATGAAGTATTAATAAACATGTCAAAATATATTTATGAGAGAGTTAATATTGGACTCCAACGATACCCACGAGCCGATTTACAGATTGATAAAATAGAAATTGCTGATTTTAGTAACACAGATGAGCCCGTAAAAATATCGGGTGGAAATCTTAGCATTTCAGTTAGTCAAGGCGGTTTATCATTTACTACAAAAGTACCAATTGAATTTGAATATCCATGGAAAACTTGGGAAATGTACACCAGAATGTATGAATGGGTGGAAGATGATGCAGGACAATTAATGGAAGAAGTAAGAAAAAAACTTGAAAAACCATGTCAAATGCTAAAATATGACTGTACCTGTCCTAGTCTTGATAATTTTCATGCTTCACAACATGAAATTAATAGCTTAAAAATAACATCTCAAGATATGAGAGAAGTCTTAAATGAAGTACTAGATAACTTAACATCTAAATTTGACCCTAATGAAATAGAATGTAGTTATTCTATCAGAGAAGGATCACGTATCAATGAAATGCTAAACTTTACATACAAAACCGCATCACTTGATGAACCATTTCCGAGTGCACCAAACCCCTATAGAATAGATAGAGGAGATGAAAACTACTTTATGAACTTAAAATCAATCATGGAAAGAGCAAATTGCCCTACCTACAGGGACCAAATTGACAGTGATGAACAGCAAGCAATTGTAGAAACAGATTTACGATTCAAAACAGAAGATAGAGTAAGCTTTTCAGCAAGCGCAACATGCACAGGTAGCTTAACAGATATGTCAGGAGAAATAGAACAATTATCACTTAATCGATTTATTACATATGATGTACGATTTACGTGTCAAGATAAAAACTCGTATATTACTGGAAGTACAGGTATAGAAAACGTTAAAGCAAGTGTGGAATTAGCGGTACACGTTGCAGACTTATGTGAAAATCCAGATTATAGTAATCACGTAGGTCAACTTAAAATATTTGCTTGTGAGGATGGAGAAGCAGAAGTACCTATGGCATGCACAAAAGAATGTCCTCCTTGCCAACAATGTGAATTTACTAGTGAAATTATTAATTACTATGATATTGATGACCCTGAAGACCTAATTGCAAGAGGATTTACAATAGAATATAATTCAGCAGGAAAAATGTATGCAGTACCACCCGAGCATTATATGATATGTATTGACCAACCTGATGCAAATACCTGTAGACCATATTTTTTCGATATTGAACTGGGGGAATTTAGATATGAAGATGATGACGGGCATAACTACACTTGTGGAACATGTGAGTTCGATGAAGAATTAGGACATAAAACATGTGAACCTGTTGAGAAATATAGGCAAAATTGTGAATTTTATATGGAAGATACAGGCGAAAGCTGTCTATTATGTGATGGTGAAAATGTAGCCGGCGCTGAAGCTTGTCAACCTGGAGGGGAAGGTGTTGCACTTGAACGAGGAATGTTATGTAGAGCAACTCAAGAGGAAATTGATGCAGGTATAGGTCGAGGATTCTGTAGTTTATGTAACTATGATGGAGAATGTGATAATATTGGTAATTTTACAGAAGCAATTGAGAAAATTAATCAACGACGAATAGATGAAGGACAATCCTTAGTAACTGAAGGAATTATCACATCCAATTTATGTCCAATATGCCAAGTTTGCGGAAATAATGGTTCCATTGTTGAGTGCATACCAGATCTAAGTGGCGACATAAACGAAAAGATTATTGAAAACATGACTTGTAAAGTTTGCCGAGATGGATATCCAGACTATGCAATTGCCGGCACAAATCATCCTAATTGTGGTCGATGTGAAGTGTGTATTGGAGATGAAACAAACATATGTGGATACGTTCCAGACTATACTGAAGAACGCGGTGGATGTCCATCCTGTCAAACATGTGGTACACTTGATGGAGAAACTGCACAATGTATCCCAGATAGTGAACAAGAGGGATTACAATGTAACCCATTTAGTGGCGGGGGTCATCAAATTTGTAACACATGTCAAGATGGAGTATGTAAAGGAAATGAAGCAAATGTAGGCGTACAATGTAACAGTAATTTTGAATGTAGAACCCAGTGTTCTATTAGGCCAGATGGATTAGGTAGATGTGAAGATGGTAGCCACACAGAAGGCAATGTATGTTATAATCCTAACCTAATACCTGATAACTTACCTTGTTACGATAAAATGAGATGCTCATCTGTAGGCCGATGTAACCTTGTAGCTCCTGATGAAGATGCAATATGTTGTGGCGACGAGGTTGGTTTAAGCGGGGACATCTGTTGTACACTCCTGAATGGTACACAATTCTTTACAGGAGGAATTCCATGTGCTGACTACACTGCTGGTTAAACGCATCAGGGAAGATTTGAACT
The DNA here is from genome assembly GCA_047603135.1 of Candidatus Woesearchaeota archaeon. Classification (GTDB taxonomy): domain Archaea; phylum Nanobdellota; class Nanobdellia; order Woesearchaeales; family JACJVV01; genus JACJVV01. The sequence continues at coordinate 2,705 of JBLKOW010000031.1, forward strand.
CCCGACCTACAGCTTAGGAGGCTGTCGCTCTATCCATACTGAGCTACTGATGCATCATTTAAAATCATCAAGTTTCTTATCAACTGCACTGCTCTTCACAATAGTAGTCTTACCTTCCTTGCCACCAGGAATTTTCTCAGTGCTAATAAATTTATTTTTAGAAAGCTTATCTATTTTCCGCTGAAATGTTTTATACGTTATATCACCTGAATATTTTTTATAAAGCTCACCAATCTTTTCACCGGATCCAGCCTCAGCGCGAACAAGCGTTAATATCTTTTGGGACTCATCGTCTAAATCAGTACTCTTCTTTATATTAAATGACTCGAGCTTTTTCTCAGCAATATCAACATCAGCAAGTTCAATCTTTCGAGAAGATCTTTCCTCAGCAGCATTTCCTGACTCACGAAGTAAATATAATCCTGAACGAATATCTTGAAGAATACTTGTTTTATCAGCAACACGATTAAAGGCATCGTCCTGCCATACATTAGGCTGAAATGCATATTTCACTCTATTTTGAAGTATGCCTTTAGTCTCTGCACTATTATATGCACGAAACTCAACAAGTTCTGGCGTCAATCGTGAGCGAACACGCATATCCATATTTTCCATCCACGCACTAAAATTAGTAATCATGATTATAGATTTACGATAAATTTGCTCAGAAAGAGTATACAAAACATCAAGTTCTTCTGACTTATCAACCTCATCAAAAACAAACACTGCTGACTTCTTATTAACAATATCTTTAACTATAGCAAAAAGATCCTCAGTTTTTTTGTTTTGAGTAAAACGATATCCAAGTAAATCACACAATTCTAAAAGAACTTTATAGGTAGTATTCTTCTGCCAGCAATTAACATAAAGTGGTATAATATCATCAGTTTCCTCTTCAAGTTCACGTAAAATATGCCTAATTGCAAGCGTTTTCCCAATACCTGGTTTACCATAAACAAAAACATTCTTTCCGTTACGCTCAGCAAAAAGTGGCTTAATACAGCTTGCAATTTTGAACTGTTCCTGCTCACGATATGGCATTAATTTAGGCATATAGTCATAATCAAGTGCCACATCATCCATAAAAAGTGACTCACTATCTTTTAGAACATTACTAAAAATTCCCATAGCATGAGAAAAGCTGGACTGTTTTTATAATTTTTGCTCAAAAATCCGAAAAAAATACAACAAAGTAAACAATAATGTAATTATCGTGTATAAGACGAATGGGAAGGATGAGTTTGTGAGGAACCCTGCGGTACATACGAAGAATTATGTGGTTGATGATTATGATGCGGACTAGATGCTCCGTGCTGATGAACTGGTTGATGAGCTTGCGGTGAAGAATGATTCTGTTTTAAACCACAGCGATGACAAAAAACATTCACGGCACGCATAGGCGTTCCGCAACTACGGCAGTGCCCAACAAAACCAGATGTATGCGTAGGGTGAGCTGAATGATGAACAGACTGCACATGACTAGATGAATCATGCTGAGGAGCACGAGGTACACTTGGTGATGGTGAAGAAACTCTATTCTGCCCTCCAGAAGCATTCTCCCCAGATGAATTAGGCGCTGATTGAGACACATGAGGAGGTAATGGAGAAGTTTTTTTCAGATTCTTTTTTGAACTATCTTTTTTACCAAGAATATACTTAACACCTAGCTTAGCAAAACCATACGCAATAAATAAATATCCAACATAAATAAAAATAGTTAATGCGTTTGAGTCTTGCATTCTATTTCCATAGTAAGAAACCACTGAAAAGAGCAATCCCACTCCTATAAACACATACCCTGATAACGCTCCCATAACCCATTAATACGACAACCATATTTAAATATTTGTCATTATAAAAAAGTAGAAAGCACACGTTTCCAAAGGTATATTTATAAATCCAAATCGAATCTCGACACTATGAGTCAATTTACACATTCACAACAAGCCCTTGAACAAATAGCAAATGAAAATGCTCGTCCTGAAAGACTTTTACGAAATGCAAGTATTGGTACACTTATCTCAGGAACAGCTGCAACTACTGCAGGAACAATATTTCCTCAAGAATATGAAAATATCACAATAACTGGAGCAAAAATTTTTGGTACTGCAGTCATGGCATTGATATCATACCGAGCATTTATTCCCACAATTATCGCTTTAGGAAGAATGTACAGTACAATAACACGAGAACCGCGATTACAAATGCTTTATAATGGACCTAATATGTACGCAGCCCCGTGGGAACCATCCACTACTGTAAAACATTATGACCCTCACACTGAATATCCAGAGACTCAATTTATATTCGGAAATGGATTTCAAGTAACAAAAAGCAGAATTTATACAAATCCACGTAATCTCAATGAACGGTGTGCATATTTAGATGGACATCTTGAAGGAAACGATATCACACTTTATTTTGAAGATGGAAGCAGTATTGTTCCAGGTAAAGCTAAAGAAATAGCTAGAAGCCCTATTTGGTTTTGTGCTTCTCCCGATAGAAATTGCTATAGCTTACACTTACAAGGCCCTGCTATAAAAACGCAATAATATTTATAAAAAATGAACGTATTCGTAAGAAAATGGCAGATAAAAAAGAAAACAAGTCACAAAAAGCAAATAGTAGTAAAACTTCTCACAACACGACTAAAATAACTACAGCAGAAACATCAGTCTTCTCCACAGAAGATATGGCAATGTTTTGCCGAAATAAAGGTTTCGTATATACAAGTTCCGAGATTTATGGTGGTATGAAAGGTTTTTTCGACTATGGTCCACTTGGTGCAGACATGAAAAAAAACCTTAAAGATGCATGGTGGAAATACCACGTACAAGACCGTGAAGACATTGTCGGAATTGACGGAAGCATTATCACTCATCCAAAAGTATGGAAAGCATCAGGACACGCTGAAAATTTTGCTGATGTCATGGTTGAAGATACAAAAACTGGCGAAAAGTTCCGTGCAGATGTTCTTATTGAAGACGCTCTCAAAATTCCTGCAGATGGACTCAGTTCTGAAGAAATGTGGAAAATAATTGAAGAAAATAAATTAACTTCACCAGCAGGAAATCCTCTTGCTATTCCTGAGCACTTCAACCTTATGTTTACAACAAACGTAGGACTAAAAGTCTCAAAGGAAAATAGTGCATATTTACGTCCAGAAACTGCTCAAGTAATTTTTGCAGATTTTAGACAAATTGTAGAAAATGCACGTCTTAAGCTACCTTTTGGCATTGCACAAATGGGTAAAGCCTTCAGAAATGAAATTTCACCACGAAACTTTTTATTTAGATGTAGAGAATTTGAACAAATGGAAATTGAATATTTCATTCACCCAAATGACATCAATAATTGCCCGTGGATTGACACCGTAAAAGATCATAACATAACCATTCTTTCAGCAGAGGACCAAAAATCACAAACACTGCAAGATGGAACATCAATGACAATTGGAGATGCACTTACTAAAGGCATTATAAAAACACAGTGGCATGCATACTGGCTTGCAGAAGAACACAGATGGTTTATTTCACTTGGAGCGAAAGCTGATAATTTTAGAATTAGACAACACGTTGAAACAGAAAAGTCACACTACGCCCTTGACACATGGGATCTAGAATATAAATTTCCTTTTGGATGGAAAGAATTACAAGGTATGGCAAATCGAACTGACTTTGACTTGCAACAGCACATTAAGCACTCTGGAAAAGATTTAAGTATTTTTGACGAAGCAACAAAATCAAAAATAGTACCTTACGTTGTTGCTGAACCATCTCAAGGAGTAGACCGAGCATTCCTTGTCTTTTTATATGATGCATATGTGAATAATACAGAGCGAGGAAATATTGTTCTTAACCTTTCACCAAAACTTGCACCAATTAAAGTTGCAGTACTACCGCTCATTAACAAGCTAAATGATCAAGCACGAGAAGTTTATTCCATGCTTCACAAAGAATTCCCTATCCAATATGATAAGTCTGGTTCTGTTGGAAGAAGGTACGCACGTGCAGATGAAATCGGTATTCCATTCTGTGTTACAGTAGATTTTGATTACGTTGAAAAGCAAACGGTTACCATTCGTGACCGAACGTCAACTAAACAAATCATTGTCCACAAAGACAAAATAGTGGAAACACTCCATAAATTACTGCAAGAAACAATCTCATTTGAAAATGCTGGAACACTGAAAGAAACTAAATAACAAAAATCCGACTCTCGTTTGTTCGTCCTATCCCCAACATAAATGTTGGGGTATTACAGACTCACGATTGAGTCGGATTTTTGGAATTGAAAATCTCACCCTAAAGGATGGGGTATTCAGATCCCAACGTAAATCTCACAGGTGAGATTTTCAATAATAAGCCAATTTGTACAGATTTTATGGAATACATAAATAGTAAAATAAAATTACTTAAATTTCATCACTTCTAAAAATATATCCCTTAAATAAAGAGCAATTTCTAGAGGAACAAATTACCTAAGTGAATAGGCTAACTAAATAGCTTATTTAATACAAAAATCTAACAAAACTTTTATAAACACCAAGTTATATAACTTAAATATGATTAAAACTTAATAAAAATATAACAGTTATATAACTATGGCCAAACTGCAAGAACTAGTAAATAAAAAACAAGGAAAAACGGCATACACAATTAGTGTACCGAGTGATATTGTAAAGCTTCTCAAACTCAAAAAGGGTCAAGAATTTGCAGTTAGATTCGATGAAAAAAAACGAACCCTCGAGTATATTCCGGTGAAAAAATGAACAGAAAGATTGAACTAGAAATCATACTGACAGCAGTCATCTTTCTTTCAATAGTTGGCATAACTAATATAGACTTCAGTCAGCCAGGTGTAACTGGCCATGCAGTTTTACATGACAATGAACAAGGCCAAATAACAATCCAGCAATTATTAAGAAATGAGATATTTAAACCGCTTCAAAATGTACGCATGTGTATCCATATTAGACAAGATGAAGACCACTTCCACACATATAGGATTAGACAGCGTGCAGGAATCTTTCACGTAACAAACGATACATTTTACTGTGAAGGAAAAATGAATGAAGATTTTGTCTTTTTAGTGGAAAATTATAATTTTCTGCAAAAAGCAGTCGATAATCCAAAACTCATTATGCGTGCAGAGGATAGTGATATCACACCATGGGAATCACGATTTATACCAGGAGGAGATATTCCACTCATTTGTAGTACAGAAGTAAAAGAAAACTATTGTCCGTTCATTACAGAAGTGCTAACAGCCCGTCAGCGAAACGACTTAGGAATTACCTGTTGTGATGATGATGCGTCAATGAATGTTGGACTACTAACTGCTCTAAGAAGTATCTTTGCACAATTTTGGTGGCTTGCGCTCCTCATAAGTATTAGTGGAACAATAGGACTTATGGCAATGTATATCCTTGGAAGAGATGAAGAATTTGGAGAAGACGAACAAATGCAACTAAAAGAGTACATCTTAAAAGCACGCGAAGAAAACTTTGGAGACTACATTATTAGAGAACAACTTCAAAATGCAGGCTGGCCAAGTAAAGATATCAATACAGCTTTTGAAAGTTTGCGTGATGAACATTTACAGTCATTTGGCGAACGCTTTGCTAAACTAGATGAATTAAATATCGTACAAAAAGGAAAAGATTTGTGGAAATCCATAACCCCTCAAGCTGAAAAAGATGAAGAATAACAAAATAATACTTAGACAAATAAAACTATAAAGTAAGAAATTTCAAAAGAAACATAAGAATGTAAAAAGTCAACTTGCACGGCGAACTTATGTGTTTCTTTACTAAGAAACACATCGCCTCACTTGGCAAAGTAGACTTTTTACTTACAAACATAAGGAACTTTTTTAAAGAGCAAAACAACTACAACCAAAGGTGGTACCATGAATATAGCAGAAATTCAAGCAGGACAAGGGAAAATAGACATTATTGCAAAAGTTATTGAGATAGGAGAATTACGAACCTTCGACAAATTTGGAAAACAAGGAAAAGTATGCTCAGCGAAGATTAAAGACGAGAGTGGAGAAATAGCACTCACTCTCTGGAACGATCAAACAGAACAAATTAAGGTAGGAAATACCATTAAGATTACAAATGGGTATGCATCTGAATTTAAGGGTGAAAGACAGCTTTCTACAGGAAAATTCGGAACATTAGAAGTCATTGAAGAGGCAGAAGCACCTGCATCAACAACATCAGAACCTGAAAAAAAAGCGCCTGAAACCAATCCAGAACCCCAAAAACCCTCTCCAGCTGAAAATGATGGTATTGAGGAAGAGCGAGTAGGATAAAAACAATTCTTTACTTATTTTTAGATATATCTTTTTCTTTCGAAATTTTTAAACAGTCATATCAATCTTACCGTCTTACCATAATCGACTTAATACAACGAATTAAACAACAATTCTCTCAAATCTAAATTTTTCAAAATCACATATATTCAAGGAATAAAAAGAAATGGGGACGCTGGAATTTGAATCCAGGACACCTACGTCTTCAGCGTAGTGCTCTCCCAGGCTGAGCTACGTCCCCGATAGCACCGCAGATATATGTCCATTTAAATAGTTTTGCATAGCCCAGCCTCAACAAAATACTCACGTAAAATAAAAGAATAAAAATAAAAAAACAAAGAAATCACATGTATGTGATCTAAAATTTACTTGCGCTTTTTAGCAGGCTTCTTTTTAGCTACTTTTTTCTTTTTAGCAGGTTTTTTCTTAGCTGCTTTTTTCTTAGCTACTTTCTTCTTTGCTACTTTTTTCTTAGCTTTCTTCTTAGCAACTTTCTTTTTAGCTTTTTTCTTAGCCTTCTTCTTTCGCTTAGCTCCGCCACGTGACATTTTTGCACGAGATACGTCGCCATTCTTGTCGATAAAGTATAAGTATCCAGATTCCTTCCGTACACCAACTTTTGCAACAACTTCTACCTTTTGTTTACCTTTTTTTCCGCCGCCTCGTGACATTGCAGAACGTGCAACATTACCTTTCTTGTCAACGAAATAGAGGTATCCTACTTCTTTTTTTACACCAACTTTTTCTACTTTTTCAGCCATTTTTCATGCCTCCATAAAAGACGCATTGTATTGTCTTTTGGGTTTTATAGTCGAGTGATAATCACTCATATTCTATTTATGATTGAATTAGTATTTAAATGTTTGCATTTTATGGTCGAGCGCTCCTCGAGAAAAACCGTTAAAAAGCCTCAATTAACCAAAGAGAGCGACTAAGAATCACTTATACATTTTAACTAAAATTGCAATTTCTCGCTCCGAAACTGCACACCCATTTAATTTAAGTGCCCAAAGCAAAGAATAGACAAGTGAGCTGCGAGAATGCTCATGAATTAGATGATCAAAGAAACCTTTCTCGACGGCAATAAGTGCCAATTCTACCGAGCGAATTATCTTCAAAGGTGAAAAATGGCGTTCAAATTCATGTAACTTTGCACGATTAATCGCTACCTTTCCACCAAATTTTTTCTCAAGTAATTTTTGTAACCTGAAAGGATTTTCAAGAATCAAACGCGTTGTTCGTTCATCAACAACAACAGCTTCTGCATTAATATTCTTAGCAAGAACAAGCGCATCAAGCTCACCAGCATTTAAAATAGTCAAATTTTTTCCATTAATTGAGTAAATGGAATTAGTAAGCTCAGTAATAATGTGAGTTTCTTGTGCATACTCTGAAGTATCATAAAGCTCAAGATGACCTTGAGTAATTAAATGCTGAACCTGCATTGCCTCAAGAGAAAACTTCTTGCTATGAGAAGGCGTTTCAATTACTTCTTTATGAACTGCATTACACACATAAAAAGACCCTCCATACTCTTTTCTAAGAAAAGGAAGTGCATGTAAAACTGAATTCAGCGCAAAAGTAATCAAAGGGCCTGAATCAAAAACCAATGCTTTCATTCAAATAACCCCCTAGCAAATTCAAGACGTGAACGAACATCAATTCGTGCTGCTGAGTCCTCATCTACAATAGAGCGAGGACCAAGATATTCCATAATCTCCCATTTTGAAACCCCTATAATCTCAGAAGCTTGTCCAATAGAAAGACCATGCTCATAAACCTTCAAACCACGTTTAATTTGAGCGTGTTTAATTAAATTAACAATATTTATTTCTAAGTTTTTATCATATTTTTTAATGTGGTCAAAAAGAGAACGAAGTGAAGTGCGAAATTGAGTTTTTTTGTGCAAAACATCCAAAGACTTTTTCACTAAACGTACAAGCTCTGTTCTATCAAGATTTGCATCACGTGAAAATATCTTATACAACGAATATACAAGGACTGAAACACTAATAGCATCACGATGATGAAATAGAGAAACATCTTCCATCAGTTGATTACTGAGCCTCTTTAAGTCAGCAGTAATAACATACTTCCTCGATAGCATCTTATACAACTGTGTAAGAATCTTTTTAACAATAATATTCGACTCATCCATGTCACTGTCTCAAGAACACCTTTATTTAAACTTTTTGTATCACTAATCCTAA
>JBLKOW010000032.1:0-11028 GCA_047603135.1 Candidatus Woesearchaeota archaeon
ATGAACACAATTAACACACAAAATGCACCAAAACCAGTAGGACCGTACTCACAAGCAATAGAACATAATGGCTTTTTGTTTATTTCTGGGCAGATTGCTATTAATCCAAAAACACAGAAATTTGATGCAAACAGTTCATTAATAGATCAAACTAAACAAGTACTTGCAAACATTACTGCAATTCTGCATGAAGCAAAATGCACGACGCAAAATATTGTGAAAGTCGAAATATTTCTTACCAATATTAGTTCATTTGCAGAAGTAAATAAACTTTATGAGGAATTTTTAGAAGGGCATTTCCCTGCCCGGCAAACAGTTGAAGTTTCAGCATTACCACTTAATGCTCAGATTGAAATTTCATGTATAGCTGTCCTCAATCAGTAAGAGGTCTGCCTTCTAAACTATTACAAGGAATTCTTGTATACATACCAAATTGATAATCCTCAAAGAAACCAGCTGCCCATAAATCTGCATATACATCGCCTTCTGGATGTGTTAATGCAACATATGTATGAGGTGAATTAGTACAACCAGTACGTTTTAATGCTACTTCATCAGATACAAATCGCTTGCTTTCAATCAATAAATGACGGTATATCTGAGCTTGAATATTGGAATCAACATATTTACCTTCACGTTCCCAAAAATAAGTAAAATCTTTTCGAAAGAAATTAGTATGTGGTTCAAGAAGATATTGACGCACAGGAGAAGTCCACCTATCAACCAATATGAAAAATAATTCTTCAGCAAATTCATAACGATCATCATGTTGTTGAGATATTTCGTTTGTTAACTCTAAAGCATCCTCCGGGATATTTGTATTTATTGGGATAAAGAATAATATAACAAGAACTATTAATGATGCACAAAAAAATAACCAACTTCGCAGATTGATTATTTTAAAATAAGTTAAAAATATAGCTAATGTTATTACCGTTAATCCTGAACTTATAAGAATGGGGTAAGTGTGCTCACTCGCACGAGAAAATACTATAAATGCGAAGAAAACTAAAATTAGCCAAATACTAAGTAAAATTGCTATCCCCTTACCTAGGTCAATAGTATATGCAATAGTTTTTTTATATGATTTTTTAACCATATTTTTTATTTATTTTTTATATTTAAATCTTTTATTATTTTTGTGGCTCCGTAGAAAAGCTCATATACATTCGTATTGCATCAATAAATAATGATTATCTATATTAAGTGAGAAATTCAAACAAAAAATTTATAAAATTTACATCAATTTCTGATAGAATGCATAATACCACTGGACTAAAAAATGCTTTATTATATCTGGTTTTAATTAGTATGATTATTATGCAATAAACACCAGTATCCCTCGTGAAACTGGTGACTGTTTCTTGAAGGTACTTGGAAATGAAGGTGAATACATGAAACAAGAAATTGAAAATGCACGAAAACAATTCCCTGAAATAATTAAACAAACACCACTAGAATATAATCATCGATTATCAAAGATGTATAATTGCAACGTATATCTTAAACGAGAAGATATGCAAATTGTTCGCTCATATAAAATTAGAGGAGCATACAATCGCATTTCACAGCTTTCTACAAAAGAGCGCGAAAATGGAGTTATATGTGCAAGTGCAGGAAACCACGCGCAAGGGTTCGCACTAGCTTGCCATGATCTTGGTATCAATGGAACAGTAGTTATGCCACGAACAACGCCTCTGCAGAAAATTGAACGAACACAGTCATTTGGACGCAATTTTATAACAGTAGAATTAATCGGAGATACCTATGATGAAGCATATGCACATGCACAAAAAGTATGTAGTGAAAAAAATGTGACATTTATTCACCCCTTTAATGACGTAGAAACAATTAAGGGGCAAGGCACTGTTGCGTATGAAATTGTTACTCAATTAAAAGAAACTGACGTACAGGCTGATTATATCTTTATTCCTGTTGGAGGAGGAGGACTCATTGCAGGATGTGCACATTATTTTAAAGAAACAATCCCAAGTGCAACAGTAATTGCCGTTGAACCACAAGGCGCACCAGGTTTTACAGAATCACTCAAAAAAGGAGAAGTAGTTACTCTTAATAAAATTGATTCATTTGTCGATGGAGCAGCTGTGCGAACTATTGGTGATGTTTCTTTTAACCTTGCTAAAGAGGTAGTATCAGAAACAATTTGTGTTCCTGAAGGAAGTATTTGTTCAACGATTCTCGCATTTTTAAAAGAAGAAGGAATTATTATTGAGCCTGCAGGAGCATTATCAGTTGATGCACTTAATCATATGCGCGGGCGTATTCAAGGAAAAACTGTTGTATGTATTGTTAGTGGAGGTAATTTTGATTTTGAACGATTGCCAGAAATAAAAGAGCGATCTTTGAGATATGAGGGCCTTCGTAAATATTATGTAGTTATGTTTCCTCAGAGGCCTGGAGCACTTCGAGAATTTTTGAATCTTCTTGGTGAGGAAGATGACATTATACGCTTTGAATATCTTAAGAAAACAAGTAAAGAACGAGGACCTGCGCTCGTTGGACTTCAAACAAAAAGGCCAGAGAATTTTACTGAACTTCATGCACGGCTTACCCAATCAGGGATTTCATTTGAAGACGTAACTAATGATGAAATGTATTATGATTTGCTTATTTAACAGTTTGATTATTAAGCAATTTTTTTAATCAGTTTCATTACTGCTGAAACGATAGCATGCCGGTCAATCCCTTGCACATTCATTTGATATGAGCCAGAGGCTGAACAAGGCATTTTTTGTACAGCAAGATGTTTCATAGTATATGGTTTTCCTTGAAGTGCGCCCCTTACAACATCACCAATGCCGCCTTCAGGATAATGGTCTTCACTAACAATAATATTGCTTTTAGCTTTACGAACTGCCTCAGCAAGCATTTTTTCTGCAGTGAATGGTTTTAACGAGTACATATCAATAACAGTAACAAATATTCCTTTTTCTTTAAGTATATGATAAGCAGCAATTGCTTCAATAAGGGTCATGCCTGCTCCAATGATTACTGCAGAATCTTTTGAAGATTGATGTACAATTTTACATTTGCCTATAGGGAATGTATCACTATTCTTGTAAATTATTGGTACTGCTGGACGACCTGTACGCATATAACTAATTCCCGTTACTGCCATTAACTCTGCAAGAAGTTTTTCAGTTGCAACACCATCAGCAGGATACACAACAGTTGAATTAAGGAGTGAGCGAAACATTGCTAAATCTTCAAGTGCCATCTGGGATGCACCATCCTCACCAATTGAAACGCCTGCGTGTGAACCAACAAATGTAATTGTTGCACTTGACAGTGCAGCCATCCTTATCTGATCATGACACCGTGTTAAAAATGCTCCAAAAGTAGATGCACATACACGATATCCTTTCACTGAAAGGCCAAGTGCAATACCTGCCATATTTTGCTCTGCAATATACGCTTGAATTAAAGCGTCACCTCGAATACTTTCAATATCCTCTGCATGTGTTGAGTTTTTTGTTTCTGCATCAACTGCAATAATCGATTTATTCTTCTTTGCTAGTTTTGCAAGTGCTTTGCCATATGCTTTTCGTGTTGCAATTTTATCATTAGCATGATAGGTAATAGGAATATCAATAGTATATGTAGGTTTTCTTAACCGAGAACTTTTTGCTGGTTTTCGAGGTTTGTAATATGAATACACGTTACCCGAGATAGATAGCTCTTCAAGTGCGTCAGATACTTGCTCGCGAGAAATAGGTTTACCATGCCAGCCATCATGATCTTCCATACATGAAACACCTTTTCCTTTCAGTGTTTTTGCAATAATTACAGTAGGCTTTCCATTTTTTGATTTTCTAAATTGTATACATGCTTCATTAATTTCTGCGATGTTATGTCCATCTATGACATGGACTGAACATCCATACGCACGTGCACGTTCTTCAAATATGTGCATTTGATGGCCATGCATGGTTTCACCTGTTTGACCAAGTCTATTTACATCAATAAGTATACAAAGATTATCCAGCTTGTAGTGTGATGCACTATCCAGCGCTTCAATTACTGAGCCTTCTGCAAACTCACCATCACCGCACAGCACGTAAGTACACGCAGAAGAGTTTTTCCGTTTTTGTGAAAGTGCCATTCCCACTCCAACAGATGCACCTTGACCAAGTGAACCGGTTGCAACCTTTACCCAGGGGATTGTATGAGGCATCGGATGACCTTCTAAAATAGTTCCAGGCTTGCGAAGCGTTTTAAGATCTGCTTTTAATGCACCAGTATGATACAGTGCTGCATATAAAACTGGTGCAGCGTGACCCTTACTTAATATAAACTCGTCATTTTCTTCATTATGAGAATTTTTTGGATCATAGATTAATTGACGGCAGAATAATTCAGCAACGATATCTGCTGAAGAAAGACATGATGAAGGATGACCACTTCCTGCTTCTGTTGTCATCAAAATTGATTCTTTGCGTAGTAAATTAGCCCACTCTGCTATATGTGTATTTTTTAGTGTATGTAAAGGATTCATAGTATCACCTATTATTTAATTTTTGAAATAATGTTTTAATTGCATCATGTGTATCATTCTGCTGTAAATATGAACCACATACAAAACGACATGCACCTGCATCTGCAAGCATACGTATTGTTTCAGGTGAAACACCACCATCAACTTCTATAGAAATGCTTCCTTTAGCATGTGCAGAAATAGTTTTAATTTCTTCAATCCTTTTAGAGTCAAATGCTGCTCCGTATGAACCCATCTTATCAGCAGTGAACACAAGTACCATATCAACATGATTGATAAAAGGTATAAGTTCTTTTGAAGAACTACTGGGACCTATAGCAAGGCCGACTGTAACGTCACATTTACGCAGAAATGCAATTGTTTCTGGCACAGAAATATCAGACTCGCAATGAATTATTGCCGTAGATATTTTTGCATGATTTTTTTCAAGCCAGGGAAGCGGATTTTTCATCATAAGATGAGCCTCAACAGCATACCTATCAGTGTAATCAGGAATGTCAAAAAGTAACGATTTTTGAGGAACAAATATTCCATCCATAATGTCAAGCTGAATTGTTTGAACATTATTTGATAGTTTTTTTATGCGCGCATCAGCCTCATGTGCAGAATCTGCTATAACTGAGCCTACAATTTCATAATGATTTTTTTTCATAGTATCATCTTTTCTCAAGTGAAGAAATTTGTTTAATACGACGCGTATATTGTTTCTTGCGTGAAGGAGATTCTGCAAGCCATGTTTTAAGAATCGTGATATTTTTTTGAGCAGATATTTTTCTACCGCGAAGGCCAATAACATTAGCATCATTATCTATACGAGACATTTTTGCCGTATACGTATCATAAGGTGTTACCGCGCGAATCCCCCCAACTTTGTTTGCTGCTATTGCCATACCCATACCAGTACCACATACAAGAATACCTTTTGTTTTTTTAGATTTTGAAACAGCATACGCAACATTTTTAGCATGATCTGGAAAATCATCACCCTCTTTTTTTTCAGGACTAAGATCCATAAAAGATATTTTTTGAGTGATAAGCCACTTCTTGATCTTTTCTTTCATAGCATACCCTGCATGATCAGATGCTATTACTATTTTTTGTGAAAGTGCCATAGTATTATTGAATGTGTGGTATTTATGAGTTTTTCGGATGTAATTAACTTCCTAATGAATTACCTAACAAAACCTTTATTAATCATTAGCATTAGTTCTTTTTAAGACATGAGGTGAATATTATGACTAAAATTACTATTGTTGGCGCGGGCGCTGTTGGCGCAACTACTGCATATGCATTACTACTTGAACACTTAGCACGAGAAATTGTTATCGTTGATATCAATAAAGATAAAGCTGAAGGAGAAGCACTTGACCTTGAAAATGGAATTCCTTTTGTCGAGTATGGTAAAGTTATTGGAACTACAGATTATAAATTAACACGAAATTCAGATATTGTGGTTATTACTGCGGGACTTCCTCAAAAACCTGGAGAAACACGCCTTGACTTAGTTGAGAAAAATGCAAAAATTATGAAAGGGATATGTGGAGAACTCAAAAAGTATACACCTAATTCCATCTTCTTATTTGTTAGTAATCCAGTCGATGTATTAACGTACCTAGGAAAGAAAATGCTCGGTGTTCCTGAGCATAAAGTATTTGGAAGTGGAACTACACTAGATACCGCGCGCCTTAGACATTACACTTCATCTGCACTGAACATACATCCTATCAACATTCATGCATATGTTTTTGGTGAACATGGAGATCACTCATTTGCAGCATGGAGTAATGCAAGCGTTGCAACAACTCCTATCACTCAAATGCTTTCTAAAGACAAGCTAACTGCAATTGAAGATGAAGTAAGAGATACTGCGTATAAAATTATACAGAAAAAAGGAGCAACATTTTATGCTATTGGACTTGCTGTTGCAAAGATTTGTAAAGCAATAACAGGAGATAAACAGCGTGTCATGATGCTTTCAACCATTCCAAAAGAATATGGCATTACAGGGTGCTGTTTAAGCGTTCCTTGTATTGTTGGAAAAGAAGGGATTAAGAAAGTAATTGAAGTTAAACTTTCTGCAAGTGAGATTAAAAAACTAAAAAAAGCTGGAGAAGTTCTTAAAGAATATTCTAAGAAGGGAATGAATGCAATAAAAAAAAGAAAAAATTAACTCTGCTTTCCAGTTAGTTTAGTTATGGTTAACCCACCATATTGCTTTTTAAACTTCTCTGTGCTTCTTGAGTGAACATGATTTAATCCAAGGTACTCAATTGCACTCTTTGAGATAGTTGTTGCATGTGGGTCATATCCCTTCTTTTTTGAGAGAAATACCTACATTAAACTTTTCAAGAAATCCCGTATATCTTTTACTACTTGGTCATACCCAGGCGTGAAAGTAAGTAAATTTCGTAAATCTTGCTCATATGATTCCTTTGAAAGTAATGATATTTTTTTTAGATCTACAAGTTCCTCTTTTAACTTCTTTTTAATTAATGTTTTATCTATTTCAACGCCTTTTCCGAGTAATATCCACAAATCATACAAATCTCTTGCTTGTTTTCGATGTGCAATTGCTCGTATTTTCTCTGCAAGAATTTCTTTTTCATCAAGCACAACTAACACAAAAGAAGGTACATCAGAAAACAATTCCTTTATTACTTTAGCTTTTTTACAATATACTTTGTTCTTATTAAAGTCTACTTTAAGTGTATTTACCGAATTATTTGCGGTGTTGTATAAAGGTCCTTTAAACTGAATTTCAAAGCGTATGTTTCCTTCAAATTCTTTTTGTATTACATTAGTATATTCTATTCCTAATCTAGTAAATGATTGTAAGCTTGTTTCTATGATTTTTTTTAATGCAGACACACTACCAGTAAAACTAAAGTCTAAATCTTCAGAGGCCCGCTCTAAGCCGTAGCAAATGCGCAAACAAGTACCTCCTTTAAATACTATAGAATCACCATATGTAGAAATTGCATGCAAGAATATATATTGCAAATACTCTTTTTCTAAATAATACAAATTTAGTCCAGTTTTCTTCTTCAATTCCACTAATTCTTGTTTTGAAATCATTCTACTCGTGTATATAACAACCATTCGTTGTTTAAATCTTTTTGCATCTTTATGTTTGGATCAAGGAATCCTACCCCATTTCCTATGCGTTGAAGTAATTTCTTTTTTTGTTTTGTATGTAATCTTTCATTGAGAATAAAACCAAGTCTTCTTGCTACCATTTTACTCTGCACTTGCAATGCATATGAAATAAGCTTATCTATGTTAAGTTCATCCAGATGATTGCGCAATAGCCTGGAGATTTCCTTTATACCACCAGCATATTTTGGAAAGAGTAATGAATCTATAAACACTTTTTCTTTATCAGCAATAATGATATCCCCTTCTTTCCTATACCCAAAAAACCGTTTCTGTGACAGGCAAACATATTGAAATCTTGCATGGTTTTTGTATTTTCGCGATACAAATGTTAGTTTCTTAGGAAGATTATCACTAAATCCATAATAATTCAATGCAGAAAGAAAACTGACATATGAGGGATGATTGAAATAAGACCCTACTAAAAACTCATTCGCATCGCTAAAACAATATCTCCCCGAGGATATAGTTTCTATACATCCTTTCTTTTTTAATGCTTTTATGATGTTATATGTTTTTGTTTTAGAAAAACCAAGTAACAATGATACATCCTGTGGAGTAAACACTACTAACGTGCTTTTCTTTAGCGTTTCATATGTTTCGTGTTCAGTTTTACTTATTTGCATTTTTATTTAGATTTAGTAGTATTTTTACTAATAATTAATTAAATTACTATATAAATTTTATGATTTTACAAACGCAGCATAGATTATCAAGTTTACTCTCTCATGCACTCTCTGCACGAAATCTGAAGAAGTATAATCTAATATAATAAGAATCAGCTTTATAACAATTTCATCATTTCAAGAACAAATTCTTGCGCACGTTTTAGAGATGTTTTTGCTTTTGCTTCCATGACAATTTCTGAGGTTGTATATTGAAATATGCTTCTTTTTTTTCGCTCTAAATCAAATGACTCAATTAATTCATTTGCTCTAATTCCTGCTAATGCCTCGTTTTGTACTTGCTCATATTGCTCTAATAATTCTGTTGCTAATTTTCCAGTAACATACACTATAAGAGCATCACTTGTTACTTTATGTGCTATTTTTTCACCAACTTTATATCCTAATTTTACAAGAACGGCATTTGCAATATAAAACATAGCATAGTATGAAATAACTATCTTCCATAAAGGAGTTGTCACTTTCTTTGCTTCATTTATACTCTCTGTTGCATTTTTTGTCAGGATTTCAATAGCCTTATTGTGAGAATCTTTCTTTTGAAGCAATCCTTCTTGTAAATATAACTTTACATTCTGCTTTGCTTCATGTATTCTTTTTTCATCGAGCATTTTCTATAAACCGGTAGTAGTCTTCAATACCAAGCAATATAATATTATTTTTAACAGCTTCGTTTACCACGCTAAATTCAGTTGATTTAAGCATTTGCAAAAATTCATCATACGTAATACATGTTGTATGAATGTTTTTAGGAATCCACGAGATTGCATCTTCTACCTTTTTTCCTTCAGTACTTATTATAAGAAAATCATAGTCTGAATGTTTTGTCTGAGTTCCTTTGACATATGAGCCGAATAAGAGTACGATACACTGCGAAGAAACTTTTCGTAGTGCATCATATAAAATCTTTAAATCTTTGTTTTTTAATGCATTATGGAGACGAGAGTGTTCTGCGTGATACACAGAAGGTGTTAGATGTTGATTAAATTGGCAAAGGCACGTTTGTCCTTTTTTGATAACTCTGATACATCCTTCTTCATTTAGTTTTTGAATAACTTCATAAGCTGATTTGTAATTGATTTTTCGCTCTAATGAGAGTTCTCTAATCGTAAACTGACTTTCTCTATTCTGAATTAAGAACTCTAAGATAGCATATAATTCTTTTTTAACCATAATATTATGGTTATTAACCATAATTTAAAAAGATTGTTGTCTTTTAGATATATTTATATAGCATTTACAGTATTGTTTACGTATGAACTTCAAAGAACTATCTGAGCAGATAAAAAAGTATCCAGATGCAGAAACGTGGAATAAAGGTGCAATTGAAACTGCTCTGAAGCAGGGCAATATTACTGAGTCTGAAAGGCATACATTAGTTGGGATGGTTGAGGGGAAGGAAGTTAAAATTAAGTTCTTAGAGGAAGAACATGAGTTTCCTGTGAAGAAATACCCTGATCAAGCCAACTTCTTGATTCTACATAATGATAAGTGGAATGATTTACAAATATTTGAAACAGACAATAATATTAACAACCTATTTTTGATATTAGCAGAAGTAGACTTATTAAATGACACATGCTGGCCCGATTTAATTAAATTATTAAAAGAACTAGAACAAATAGAAGAATACAAAGAATATTCTTATACCATTAAAGGCTTATTCGAGCATGATTTATATATTCTTTATAACTCTAAAATCTTAACAAGAGATTATTGGCATAAGCTGAGTAAAACACTAATAAAGTTTATAAGTTGTTATGGGAAAGAATATTATGATAAGAAAGTATTATATTATATTCAAAGCTATGGTAAACTGAAAAAAGAATACTGGGAAGGGTGGGTTGAATTAGCATATTTATTTAAGACTGAGTTTCATATGATAAACTACGGATTATCTACTCTTTTTACAAAATTAGTTACTGAGGAAAACTGGAGTGAGACATATAATAAAATAATTTATATAACAAATATATTTCAAGAAAAAGAAACTTGGCACAGTATCCCAATGGATACTTTCTCTACGTATGGTCTTGACTGCTTCGACTTATTGATTCAGCCAATCGCAGAATCACAAACTATTGCTTCTGCGTATTGTTTTAATGAAATTAAAAGAATGAGCTCAAACGCTCTTAAAAAAAAAGAAGATATTTCAGTATTGCTAAAAATTATCAAATATAAGCAAAGAAGAGCTTACGATACTCTCAAAAACCTCATTAATCCAATTATTAATGAGTCAATCTTAGAATTACCTTTAGCAAAAGAAAAAGAATGTTTGTTTGCTTTTTTACAAGAATCCCCTGTGATGCTTCCTGAATTATTCAAACAATTCAAAGAATTATATTACAATAATCCGAACAGAAATGAACACACTGAGCAATTATTCAAACATGCAAAAGCTCTAATGAAAGACATTCGAAATGGGTCATTATCTCAAGATTACGACCTACATTTAGTTACAGGAGTATTATACTCTGTCTTTTCCCCAGAATTATCTGTTGATAGACAAATGCTAGTGCGAGCATTAGAAAACAGACAAGACCGAGATTCTGACATACCGAAAGAAGTAGGAAAGTTAAAAGAAATCAACGTCAAAATTTCAAAAGGAAGTTATGTGCAAACTGATGAAATCAACACTGACGCATGGAACATTATTGTTAACGCAGTCAACTTTGT
>JBLKOW010000033.1:0-10904 GCA_047603135.1 Candidatus Woesearchaeota archaeon
CGTTAATAGCTGGGTTCAATTTTCTTGAATTTCACTTTACGAAAACCGTAATATTTAAATAGTGTGAGATTTTCCTAGGCTTGTAAGAGAGATAAAGACCCAGAATTAGTATTAATTCTTCGTCAACGATTGCAAATATATTGGAAAATGAAACATATATTGCACTGATGTAAAAAAGTAATTACATTGTATGGACTATTGTTCCTGCATATAATCGTGCTATTTTATGTATATGCGAGATATGTTATACTATTGATATCATACATGCTTTGCGTATGTATTGTTTCAGTATATTTGTTTAGAAATAATGAGGTAATAATCATGAAAAATATAAAAGATAAATTATCAGACGTATTCCCTGGAGATGTCTATAAAGGGATTGTTAAAATAACACGAAAAGTAAAACCTGGCCCAACTATTCTTGTGGTTACTGATGTAACAAAATCAATCGATGCAGTTACTAAAGACACTCAATTTGATGTGGGAGATGTTGTACAGCTTGAAGGAAGCGTGAGTGAGCGCGCTGGTAAACTTCAAATTGAAATACAAACAATTCGAAAATCTGAGAAGAATTTTGATGAAGTTATTGATGAGCAAAGTAAGCCATTTGATAAACCGCTCTCAATTACATCAGATAGAATGAGTCAACTTCGTTCACAATTTATTGAGGTTGCACATATAATTAGAAAAGCTATTCTAAACAATCAACCTATCCTTATTCGTCATCATGCTGATGCAGATGGGATTATGTCGGGAATGGCTATTGAGAAAGCATGTCGTTTGTATATGGAACAAATAGGTCTTGAACCACATTATCATTTATTTAGGAGTCCAAGTAGAGCGCCTTTTTATGAAGTTTCAGATATGTTTAAAGATATTGGATTTACAAAAAAAGTTCTTGAAAGTCACGATCAGCAAAAACCATTGATTCTAGTTGTTGATAATGGCTCAACACCCGAAGATGTTTTCGCAATGAAGTCACTTAAGTCGATGGGTTTTGATATTGTTGTTATTGATCACCATAACCCTGTTGTTTTAGAAAATGGGGTTACTGCAGTTTGTCCATATCTAAAATATCATATTAATCCATACAGAAATGGTCTTGATAGTAAAACTAGTGCTGGTATGCTTTGTTATGAGGTTGCTCGTTTAATTCATAATTCATTTGATGCGCCGTTGATGCCAGCTATTGCTGCAATTGGTGATCGGTGTGATATTCCTGAGACTGATGAATATCTTGCAGTGGCAGGAAAGTCTAGAGAGGAGATTCAAAAGATGGTTGTGGCAATTGACTTTATAGCATACAATCTTAAGTTTGATTCAGGCGCTGGTGTATATGATGAAGTTTTTGCAAATAACGGATTTGTTGATATGATTAATGAAAAAGTGCGTGAGGGAGTTGATACTCAGCTTCAAAGTACGCTTCCTTATTTGCGAACGCAAGAATTACATGGAATTATTTTTTCATTTATTGATCTTGAAAAATATACACTTCGTTTTACGTATCCAACTCCTGGAAAAGTAATTGGAATGATTCATGACAAAGTTGCGCTTGGCAAAGAGCAATCTCCAGTACTTTCGCTTGGATTTTTGTCAGACATGGTAATTATTCGAGCAACGCAACCAGTTCTGCCTGTTGCAACCATTATAAAAAATCTTCAGAAGGATTTACCTGAAGCAAATGTTGATGGCGGTGGTCATGAATGTGCAGGAACAATTAAATTTGTAAGTGCACACCAAAGTGCTATATTGCAACATATAAAACAGCAAATTCGTTCGCTGAAACGTGGTGAGGATGACGAAACGTACTCAGAAGCAAACTAGTAAAACACAGCATATAAATCAGCATATTACTAAGAAAGGTAATATGCGTTTTGATGTGAATAATAATGCGCGTCAGGATTTAAAGGATGAGTTTTCCCTTGATAGTCTTGATGAAGTTATTCTTCGCCGTTTGAAGGAAAATGCACGCATTCCATTCTCAACAATTGCACATGAACTTCGTGTTACAGAAGGTACTGTTCGTGCACGAGTAAAACGTCTTATGAAACGTGGACATTTACTTGGTTTTACAACAAAAGTTCGCTCTGATGAGCATTCCATTATTCTAGTTTCTTTTGTAAATGGTCTTGACTCAGATGTGCTTTTACATGTTCCTTCTAAAAAAGCAATTGAGGGAGAATATCATGTTTTTAATGGATATGATGTTGCTTATGTTGTGCAGGGAAAAGAAAGTGCACTTCACATATTTAATTATTTTAAAAGTCATGATTCTGTTTCAGCACTTGATATGTATGTAATGAAACGAGCAGATTGAGTGTTTGGTTTTTATGGTGGTTTTTTAGTATGCATTTATTAGAAAATACTGAAGAGTAACACTCATTCTCTTTTTATAATTATTGTTTGGTTGTGTTTATGTAAATCTTGAGAGATTTTTAGGCAACATTCTTCTTTCACCAGTAGGCATTCGTTTATAGTAGTCTTCATGAGTTGTAAATTTAATTAATTCATCTACTGACATTGGGAAGCCTAGTACGTCAAAGACTAAAGCATATTTTTCTGCATCAGAATCATATAAAGGTTCTTGATTTTTATGCCACGGTTTAATTCTTGATTTAATCTTGTCTACGACTTCTTTTTTTTCTTCATCTGAAAAAGGTTCATGTTTGCAACTTCTAAATAATTCGCTTTGCTCTAGCATTTTGATTGTACCAGTTAAACCAATACCATCGGCAACTGAAGAAAGTCTTAATCCTAGATTTCTATTGTCAAATTCACTTCTTGATGGAACTCGGACGTCTAAATAATCTACTACATAAAATTCGGGTAATAAAATTCTCAATACTTCCTTTGGATTCTTGGCAACGTATCCAATAGGAGTTAATTCAGCTCCAAAACAGATAGTTTCTACATTTGAACGGTCCGAGTATTCAATAAATGTTGCCATATGTATGACTTGTTTATTGTGAACTATATAAAGATTACTGCGGAAGATGCTTAATGGGATTTATAATTTCAACTATTATTAGGTTTAATCTTCACTTACTATGCTCGCACGCATACAGATATGCTTCTTTGTATCTTGTGAAGAATTCTTTCCAGTCAGCATGTTCTGCAATCTTTCGTGCAGTTAGCCGTGCATTTTGTATTTCTTCTGGAGAAAATGTAATGAATTTCTTTAACGTTTCTGCAAGCATACGCGATGCTTCCTCTGAAGATGTGTTTTTTCGATCAATAATATGAAGTGCATTTTTATTAATTCCAAGCGCTTCGTTATCGCTCAGTGTTGCGACAAATCTTCCAAACCCTGCCACGTTTGTTGTAATTGATGGGACGCATAATGAAACTGCTTCAAGTGGTGTATATCCCCATGGTTCGTAGTAACTTGGATAAAGTCCTATGTCACATGCTGCAACGACTTCTTCATACTCTGCATTGAGCAGTCCATCGTCACTTTCAAGATAAATTGGACAAAAGATTGCTTTTACACGTTGATCCTTACTGTTATCAAGTCCTTGTTCTTTTAGTGAATTAAGCAGAAGATTATTATGCTCGTTATCAATGTAGTGTGTTGTTTTAAGTGGTGGATTTGGTCCTTTTAGTTTTTGAACTGCATCTTCAAGTTGTGCCCCATATGAATCACTAAATATTACATGACTACTAATTGGTTTGCCGGTGCACTGAGCATTAATTAATCGTAAAAACATATCGGAGCTAATAATTTCAAATGTTGTCCGGCATTCATCAACTGTTTCAAGTGAGTCAAGTAATTCTTGGCGAATACCTTTTCCACCCATTGGAATAAAAAAGAAACAAACGATAGTTCGCTCTGAGTTTTCCATTTTAAGTCGTTCATTAATACTCTTAAGTGCGTTGATAGTTATATCAATTCCTTTGACATGGTATTCATATCTGCCAAATAATCCTACGAAAAGAGCAGAGGAAATATCGAAAGGAGCATGAGGGAAAAATAATGCTGTGCATAATTTATTGAGTTTTTCTCGCGTGATTGTTCGTGTTGCATTAATTTTGTCGGGCGTAGGTAGTGCATTGATGTCTAGTCCATTATATGTTAATATGTCTGGTTTTCGTTTAAGGAAATGCTCTGCTTCTTGAGCTGTAATTTCTGAAACTGTGGTGAATGTGTGACTTTTTTGTGCGGATGCTCGTTCAAGATGAAATTTTGCATTGAGGTTGAGTTCTTTTGCCTTTTCTTCAGGAGAAAGAGTGGTGAGAATTTCATAAATGTTGCTGTGCCTTTCTGCAAGTGCACGTCCAAGTACTGTTGCGTGTGTTGTAAAAACTGTTGCAATTGATGGATTGTACATATTAAGATATAAACTCCCTGCTCCTGCAAGCCATTCATGAAAATGTCCTATGATTTTTTTATCAGATTCCGCCGAGAATTCATCAATAAGCATACCTACTGCCCATGACCATACTACTGGTTTATCAAAATCAAAAAAGTCTGTGCCAAGTGAGTCAATTGAATATTTTTCCCAGAGCATTCGTTTAATATCATTAGTGGCGTAGGTATAGTTTCTTACATCTACTAAAATTACTTGTGGTTTTCCAGGGATATTCCATCTTCCGTAGGTACATTGTATTCCTTTTTGTAATAATCGGTCAATTGCACTGCGAAGATGTGCAGGCGGAGAATGTTGTTCAAAACCGTGAGGATGTTGTTCTTCAAATGGCCCCACCATGAAGTAATCGTCTCCAAATGTTGCAAGTGCATGTGCTGCTTTAGAAGTTATAACTGTGTAGATTCCTCCAACTTTATTGCATACCTCCCATGAAGCTTCAAATAGAACGGTGTTTTTTAATGATTCATCCATGTGTGTGTTTCAGTTAAGAGTATATTTAAATATTTAACATTACTTTAGAGGAATAACTTTCTTTATTTTAATAGGTGAGTTTTTAGTTAGAGCTATTCATCAAAAACATGTAATTTAATTATATCTTATTCATGTGTTAGTTTTAATCCAATTACTATGTTGGTTAGATGTTTCATCTAAATCACAACATTTAAATATAAGTTATGTTAAGGATATAGAAGAGGGAAGGTGTTACATAAGCTTAGATTGATAGTAAGCTTTTTTGTGCGCTGTTTAAGGGAGAGGGTGTGAACAAAATTGGCTCAGATGGATGAAGTGCGTGTTAATGAAATTCTAAACAGTTCGCGACATGCAATTGTTGCAATGGATATGCAGTTGAATGTAACGTATGCGAATGATAAAGTTGAAGACATGTTTGGATTATCTAAGCATGTGTTATTTAGTATGCGTAATCCGCTTGGGATTGCTCCGCATGTGATTGAGAGTAATCGTCATATTCTTATTCAAAAAGAATCAATACCGCTTAATGCAGTTAAACTTCCTGATGGAAATGTGTTATCTGTGTCTGGATATATATCTGGCCAATTAAGTAATAATGGTTCACTTTTAGGTGTTACTGTTTTTGCCGATGCTGAAACAAAAAAGCAATTTAGTGTAACATCTTCTAAACGTCGTTCATTTACAGAAATTAGGGCTTCAATCTTACATTCACTTAAGGATGGGCGGAAGACTATTAATCAATTATCAAAGGATGTTGATATTAATTGGAAAACAGTTGAGAATCATTTAACATATCTTGCGGGAAGGCAATATATTAGTGAAGTTTTTTCATCGGAATATGTTCGTATATTTGGGATAACTGACAAAGGAAAGAAGTTCCTTGAACAAGCTTTACTTCTAAATGCTTCTGAAGCGAAGAAGAGTGATGAAGTTACGAAAGAGGATTATGAACTTTCTGAGGAGGTTCGACCATGAGAGTACTTATGTTTGGTTGGGAATTTCCTCCGCTTGCCTCTGGTGGATTAGGTACTGCATGTTATGGTCTTGCACGAGGATTACGGACTCATGGTGTTAAACTGACGTTTGTTATGCCAAAGGTTCCTGAAGGAGTTATCTCAGATCGTGCAGAGCTTGTTTCTGCGGCTGCTGCAATTTCTGCAAAAGTTCCACGAGAAGGTGTTGTTGCTGATGAAGTCATTAAGATTAATTCATTGATAACTCCTTATTTGAGTTATGATGAGTATCTTGAGCGAAAGGCGAAGTATGGGAGTTTAGTTGATGAATTCTCCTTGCAAGAAGGATCTTCTAATAAGAGTAATGATATTTATGGAAAAGATCTTTATAGTGAAGTGTGGCGATATCGTCAGCGTGCTCGATTAGTTGCCTTAACACGTGATTTTGATGTGATTCATTGTCACGATTGGTTAACATATGGAGCTGGTATTGAAGCAAAGAAGGCAACAGGTAAACCACTTGTTATGCATATTCACGCGACTGAATTTGATCGAACAGGAGATAATCCTAATCAATATGTATATAATTTAGAGAAAGAAGGTTTTGAGCATGCTGATAAAATCTTGGCAGTTTCTAACTTTACTAAAAATCGTGTTGTAACTCATTATGGCATTGATCCATCAAAAATTGAAGTAGTGCATAACGCGGTTGAGTGGGATGAATCAGAATTCGATCATCCACGAGAACAATTAAGTCCAGAAGATAAAGTTGTATTATTTTTAGGACGAATTACTGTACAGAAAGGTCCTGATTGGTTTTTGTATGCAGCTAAGATGGTTGCTGAGCATTATCCTAATGTGAAATTTATTGTATCTGGTTCAGGAGATATGGAATCTTTTATGATATCAAAAGCTGCTGAACTAGGACTTGGTGATAAAGTTTTATTTACCGGTTTTTTGCGTGGAAAGGATATTGACCGAGCATACCGTATGGCTGACTTGTATGTTATGCCTTCAATTAGTGAGCCATTTGGAATTACGCCACTTGAAGCTATGCGTAACGGTACGCCTGTATTAATCTCTAAGCAGTCAGGGGTTAGTGAAGTAATTAAGAATTGTTTACGTACTGATTTTTGGGATGTGCATGATATGGCAAATAAAATGCTTGCAGCACTTCAGTATCCAGCATTACACACTCAGTTGCAAGAAACAGGCAAATCAGAAGTTAAGACGTTCAGTTGGGATGAGCCTGCACGTAAATGTGTAAATGCATATCACACTGTGCTCCAAAAACATCGTGAGCGTCAAAATCAATTAGGTACGCATGGACATTTAGAAGGTAATCTTCATGGTCATGGATTTCATAATCAAAGGGGGGGAATATAATGGTTTCACTATGTTTTTACTTTCAAGTACATCAACCATATCGGATGAAAAAATATCATGTTTTTGATATTGGAAAATCAGACGATTATTTTGATGAGGAAAAGAATAAGGAAATTATGCATAAGGTTGCACGGAAATGTTATTTGCCGATGACCAACATGCTTTTGCATATGATTGAGAAATCAAACAAGCGTTTTAAGTGTTCGTTTGCAATAACTGGGACGGCACTAGAGCAGTTTGAAAAGTATGAGCCTGGTGTTATTGAAAATTTTAAGAAGCTTGCCGAGACTGGTTGTGTTGAATTTGTTGCTGAGACATATTATCATTCGTTGTCAGTGCTTTTTTCAGAACAAGAATTCAAGGAGCAAGTTGCACTCCACTCCAAAAAGATGAAGGAATTGTTTGGTGTTACTCCTACTGTTTTTAGGAACACTGAGTTAATTTTTAGTAATCATATTTCAAAAGTAGTGAAGGATATGGGCTTTAAGGCAGTTCTTGCAGAAGGTGCAGATCATGTACTTGAGTGGAGAAGTCCGCATTATGTGTATAGTACAGTTAGTGCACCTGATTTACCTGTTTTAATGAAAAGTTACAAGCTCAGCGACGATATTGCGTTTCGCTTTGGAGATGTAAACTGGCCAGAGTTTCCTTTAACTGTTCCAAAATTTGTTTCATGGCTTAATGCGATAAATGGTTCTGGTGAGGTTATTAATCTGTTTATGGACTTTGAAACATTTGGAGAGCATCAATGGGAAGACAAAGGGATTTTTCAATTCATGGAGCATCTTCCAGATGAGTTTTTAAAGCATCCAGATAATAATTTTATTACACCTAGTGAAGTTGCAGACAGATATCCAATCAGGGGAACACTTGATATACATAATTATGTTTCCTGGGCAGATGTTGAGCGTGATTTATCAGCATGGAAAGGAAATCATATACAAGAAGCAGCTCACGTTGCGCTGTATCGTATTGAACAAGATGTAAAAAAAACAGGTGATGCTGATTTAATTAGAAAGTGGCGTATGCTTACTACATCTGATCATTCGTACTATATGTGTACTAAATGGTTTAATGATGGCGATGTTCATAAGTATTTCAATCCGTATGAAACTCCTTATGATTCGTTTATTGCATTCATGAATATACTTCAGGACATTGAAAAGAAAATTAAGAAATTAAGTAATTCGCAAGAAATTGTTCAGTCTCCTGGGTCTGTTCCTGTCAAAGAGGTGATTTAATGCCAGTAAAAAAAGCAAAATCAACAAATACCAAAACAAAAAAAACAGTAGATGCATCTTCAAAAAGTGCTACATCTGCAAAAACAAAAAAGAAAACAGTAGCTAAAAAAGTAGCTGTAAAAGAAAAGCCAATTGAGATTACTATTCATCGTAAAGTCTTTGTTGAGGCGCCAGAAGGAAAACATTTCTTCTTAGGGGATGGGCGTGTATTAAAAACACTGCATGATTTTGCAGAATGTTTAGACTCTATGGCGGATGATGTGTATTATGCACATGTTTCAGCTGAAAACAATGATTTTGCTAATTGGATTGGTGATGTCTTTGAGGAAAAATTACTTGCTGATGAACTGAGAAGAATTCAAAGTAAAATTGATGCTCAAATTCATGTGCTGAAACATTTAGTGAGACGTTTATCAGAATAATTTTTTTACTTTATTATTTTTCATTTTTCCCTTTTAGACGGGGTAAGTCTAAAAAAAGAGGTGATATTGTATGCCGCAGAGAAATCTGTCGCCAGAAGCTGCAAAGCTTTATACTAATAAGGTTCATGAAGATACTGCGTTTGTTACACGCTCAGGTCGTTTAATTAGGTCGATGTATGAACTTTATTCTGTCATCTCTGAAATGGATGATGATGAGTTTGCTCATCATGTTACCGAGGATCGTAATGACTTCAAGAACTGGGTTCTTCATATAGTTCAGGATAAGCATCTTGCTCGCTTGCTGGAGTCACTTCAAACAAAATCTGAAATGCTTGATGTCATTGAAAAACGTGTTGATGCGTATAAAATGAATTTGCAAAGTTCTGCAAAAAAAACTATTCAGAATAGTGCTGATAAGCGTGATAAGCAAATTACTGAACCAAGTAACAAAAAACTCCGTAAGAATACGAAGAGTGCTAAGCGTTCAATTACTAAACAATCATCAACAAAGAAACGAAATAGTATGAAACTTGCGAAGAAGAAAGAAAATTCTTCTTCATCTTCATCATCTCATTCTTCATCATCTCGGTCTTCACCTATTGTTAATGTATATCAGGGGAGTAATACTGAGAAAGAAACTGCTGTTAAAGAGATAACTAATGGGATTGGTTCGCATGCTGTTGTATCTAAAAAAAGACCTCAGCAAAATCCCTTAAGCCAGAAAAGTTCAGACTTAAAAAACAATTTAAAGAATAATACATCTAAGAGAGGCATGGATTATACACGTCTTGAACATGAACAATGGCTTGAGCGTGCACGAGCCCGTGAGTTTGTCCAAGGATTAATTCTTGGAATTATTGTAGGGATAATACTTGCACGAATATTTTTTATCGGCTAATTGCGCGATAAATGTATATATGATACTATGATTGATAACGAATTGAGGGCATACATAACAAGTATGCTGAAACAAGGATATGACATCGATGATATTAAGGAGGGACTGGTACGCACTGGCCACGACATCGAACGAATTGAGCACTTATCAGGTCATGTTTTTGAAATATTTCATAAAGATATTCTTGATTTCTTGGATAAAGAAATAACTAAGGGTCGTTCAATCGATGAGATTAAGAATGACTTGATTCGTGTAGGTCACTCTGATCAAAAGTTGCAAAAAATAATTTCTCATTTTCAAAAGAAACAACCGTTAGTTTCTCGTGTTGCATCTTATCCCGCATTTTCAGTTCATAAGAAGTTTTTGGGTAGTTTGTCATTTGATTCTGATAAAATGAAGTTTATTCTAGGTGGGTTTGTGGTTCTTATCTTAGTAGTGGTTGGTGCTTTATTATTTCTTACTTTTTCTGGGCGAGAAGAAATTTCCCCTTTACTCCAATCTTTAGATCGTTGCGAACGTATTGCTTCTATGTCTTCTTCAGCAAATGTTCCTTCTTCAGGTTACTCGGTGCTATGTAGGGCAATGGTGCATGCTGATCGGGGTATTTGTGAGGAGATATCCGAGGCAAGATTGCAACAAAGCTGTAAAGATATATATTCCCTTTATACTTACTATGGAAGTGGAATTCCAGAATTATGTTCAAGTATTGTTGATCCGTCTTTGCAAGATTATTGTAATCAAATTCATTCAGGAGATTGTAATCAATTCTTTGGTTATGGAGGGCATTGTACTGCACTTGTGCAAAATTCATTAACTGCATGTGATGAAATTAGATCTGGTTCAGTTTCTGCATTTTTAGGTACGTGTAGAGATAATGTTTTCTTTTACAGAGCAGTTCGAAGACAAGATGATGTGTGCTCTCTTATTGAGGATAGAAGGCTGAGGGAATTATGTGTTGTGGTGAAGTAAGTGGTTGATGATAGGGCTATTTAATTGATATATCTTACTAATTCTTTTTTTTAATTCTAATGATTTTAAATGCTTAATTTCTAGGTAAGGTTTATATATTCTACTTATTTATGATTAGATATGACTCTAGTAATACATATTGATCCTAACCGTGATAATACTCAAAATTATAAAATAATTACAGAAAAGCTTCGCTC
>JBLKOW010000034.1:0-10453 GCA_047603135.1 Candidatus Woesearchaeota archaeon
TTTAACGTATCTTAGCTTTCCTTATTACAACTAGTATCATACTCAGCAGTATTAATAGTCACCACCCAATTTTTAATACTCAATACATAGCATTCAATACATAGTATAATATTTAGTATAATATTAATACTGATACATAAGACTTATTAATCAATCATAGTTTACTTGCTACATGACACATCATGAATTAGAACCATTTCCAAATAAAGATTTGCTTGAAATAAAACCAAAGTTTCGTGAGCGATATGAAAAACTAACGGATTTTGATACATATATGGAGTATTCGCTAGCATTCCCGCGAAAAGCTATCCGTGTGAATACATTAAAAATCTCTCCTGAAGAGCTTAAAGAACGATTACCTTCTGCGTGGAATATAACACCTGTGCCTTGGTGTCCTGAGGGTTTTTGGATAAAACATAGTGAAGGGAGGCGTGATATTGGCAATTTAATTGAACACGCTCTTGGATATATTTATGTACAAGAAGCTTCTTCCATGATCCCTCCAATAGTTCTTGACCCTCAACCAGGTGAAATAATTCTTGATATGTGTTCTGCTCCAGGAAGTAAAACCACTCAGATTGCTGCGCGCATGCAAAATAAAGGTCTTCTTTTTGCCAATGATATTGAAGGAGTTCGGCTTGCCCCACTTGGAATTAATTTACAGCGAATGGGTGTTACAAATACTGTAATTACGCTAATGTATGGTCAGCATTACAAACGTTCAAACATAGTTTTTGACCGAATTTTAGTTGATGCGCCTTGTTCAGGTACGGGTACTATTTGTAAATCTCCTGGTACACTGCGCATGTGGAATCCTGCAATGGTGACGCGTATTGCTGGAACCCAAAAAAAGCTTATTGATGCAGGGTTTTCTAAATTAAAATCAGGTGGTACTCTTGTATATTCAACGTGTTCAAATGAGCCTGAAGAAAATGAAGGCGTAATTAATTGGCTTCTTGAAAATCATCCCGATGCCTATCTTGAAAAAATAGATATTCTGGCAAAAAGTTCTCCTCCTATTCTCGAATTTAACGGAACATCATACAATCCTGAAATTGCTAAATGTTTACGTATATGGCCTCAAGATAATCACACTGAAGGTTTTTTTGTAGCAAAAGTTCGAAAGAAATAAATAATGAAATAAATTACTAGGTGAATGTGGTTTTATTATGGAAGATACAAAAAGAATGGAAAATGACAAAATTCATGCTGAAATAGCTCATGAGGTAATTAGTAGTTCTGAAAAACCTGATAAAGAAAGTTTAGTAAGTAATGATTTTAAATTTCTAATGAGTGTTGTTATGGTAACTTTGATGGTGTTGTGGGTACTTGCATACATCCGCTGGTAAGATTATTTCTAGTTCATTATTTTTAAGTAGTTATAAACCTTAATAAAAGAACTCTCTTTAAAATAAACTAGTTATATGAAAGAGGGTGTTGATTGCATATAATCCATAAAACCATTATAGTATGGATGCTCATGTAATCAAACATATTATCGGGGTGTATCCATGGAAACTGTATTATTAAGTGTTGCAATCATTTGTTTTTTAACATTACTTTTCACATTTTATTTGTATAAAGATATTATGCGACGTCCTGCAGGAACAAAAAAAATGCAGGAGATTTCTGAAGCAATTCGTGATGGTGCTATTGCTTTTTTAAAGAGGGAGTATGAAATTCTTGCAGGGTTTATTTTTGTCATTGTGCTCGTGATTATATTTATGCTTAATGATCCAGTGACACCGATTCATGAGGGTGTTGCGATAGCAATTTCCTTTGTTGTTGGTGCAACTCTTTCTGTTCTCGCCGGAGTTATTGGTATGCGTATTGCAACACGCGCCAATGTTCGAACAACTCAAGCAGCGAGAAAAGGAGTTCATGAAGCTCTTTCAGTGGCTTTTTCTTCAGGAAGTGTAATGGGTTTATCAGTCGTAGCGCTTGGTGGATTAGGTTTAGTACTTATTATTTCACTCTTTACGTATGTATTTGGTTTTAGAATGGAAACAGTGGTAGCTACTATTGCTGGGTTTGGTTTTGGTGCGTCAGCTATTGCATTGTTTGCTCGTGTTGGTGGTGGAATTTATACTAAAGCTGCTGATGTTGGTGCAGACCTTGTTGGAAAAGTTGAGAAGAATATTCCAGAAGATGATCCTCGAAATCCTGCAGTTATTGCTGACAACGTCGGTGATAATGTAGGTGATGTTGCAGGGATGGGTGCAGACTTATTTGAAAGTTATGTAAGTAGTATTATTGCAGCAATGACTATTGGATTAATTATATATGGCACACAAGGAGTATTGCTTCCTATAGTAATTGCAGCATCTGGTACAGTTGCTTCAGTTATTGCTGGAATTTTGATTCGACTTGATAAGAAAGATGATGATGTTGAGCACGCGCTTAAGAAAGGCTTAATCGTCAGTACACTATTAGTGGTTGTGTTTACCTTCTTTATCACGCGAGCTTTCTTTGTAGATTATACAGGAATGTTTCTTGCAACTATTGCAGGTTTACTAGCAGGTCTTGGTATTGGTTTTGCAACAGAGTACTATACTTCAGCTCATTATGGGCCTACAAAAAGATTATCTGAATCTGCGCAAACTGGTGCAGGTCCAGCAATCATTCAAGGTTTATCATTAGGATATATGAGTACATTCATTCCAGTTGTATTGATTTCAACAGCAATTATTGTATCATATCACTTTGCAGGATTATATGGTATTGCTCTTGCAGCAGTCGGTCTTCTTGCAACATTGGGGTACAGTCTTGCAATCGATGCATACGGTCCAGTTGCAGATAACGCTGGTGGGATTGCTGAAATGTCAAAACTTCCAAAGAAAGTACGTGACATTACTGATACGCTTGATTCTGCAGGAAATACTACTGCGGCAATGGGTAAAGGCTTTGCGATAGGAAGTGCGGCATTAACGACACTTGCATTGTTCTCTGCGTACATTACTGCAGCAGGAATTACTTCTATCGATATAACTAAACCAGTAGTTATTGTTGGTTTACTTCTTGGTGGAGTTCTTCCATTTGTCTTCTCTGCATTAACTATGAGTGCGGTTGGTCGTGCTGCTTCTGCGATTGTAAATGAAGTGCGTCATCAATTCAAAAAAATTAAAGGAATTATGACTGGTAAGGGTAAACCAGACTACACTAAATGTGTTGACATTGCAACAAAAGCTTCTCTTAAAGAGATGGTACTTCCTGGGTTTATAGCAATCTCTGCACCTATTATTGTAGGTATGACACTTGGCTCTGAAGCTCTTGGTGGATTACTTGCAGGTGCATTAGTAACAGGCATTTTATTTGCAATCTCAATGGCTAACTCTGGTGGTGCTTGGGATAATGCAAAGAAATATATTGAACAAGGTAACTTCGGTGGTAAAGGCAGTGATGCTCACAAAGCAGCAGTTGTTGGTGATACCGTTGGTGACCCATTAAAAGACACATCAGGGCCAAGTCTTAATATTCTCATTAAGCTAATGAGTATTGTTTCATTGGTATTCATTGTGTTGTTCGTTTAATTTTTTTCTTTTCTTTTAATTCTTTTTAATTTTTCGAGTTTTACAAATCATGTTTTTAAATTCAGACTGTTTTATAATTATTTAATAATACAAATATGACAATAAGACAAATGTGGTGTTTTATATGGACGAAAAATACTCCATAAAAGATGGTCGGATTGAAGCAGTTATGTGGATTGTATATAAGGATAATAAAATTATTATTGAAAAACGTCCAAAGTCTGAAGCAGGAGAAATGATTTGTATCCCTTGCGGCCATATTGATTTACTGAGAGATAAAACCAAAGATAGAAATGACTATGTCCAATCAGCATTTTTAAGAGAATCACAAGAAGAATTTAAACATGGAAATTTTAAACCAACTCAATATCAATTTTTTAAGTCAGTTGACTATGATGAATTAAATAAAAAAGGAGATGTTGTAAAGTTACGATTGCACTATTTTTTGGTTTCTAAATGGGATGGTCATGTTCCTAAGTATACTATTGAAGATGAGAAAAAACATGCAAAGTTAGAGTGGTTTTCAATTTTAGATTATAAAAAGTTGCCTCAATCATGTGATAGGGATGTTCTTGAACTACTACTCAAAAATCCTCCCTCATCTTTCACAAACGTAAAATCGTAGAATTTATAAACAACGAATTTCTTAAAAGGGTATGATTTCAGTTGACAAAAGCAAAGCACTTGCTCCAAAGAAGACCGTTATTCCATCTATGGACTTACCTCTTTTTGCTCAGTACGCTCCTGATATAAAAAAAATAAAAGTTCTTGCGCGAAAGTTTTCTAAGAAAAAAAATATCGTAGTTATTGGTAATGGTGGTAGTATAACTTCATTTAGTTATTACGCGCAAGCATTAGGTACAAAAAAAAAGTGGTATATTATCTCGACGATGGAGCCTGATGCACTTGAAGATGTGAGAAAGAAATGCATAAAGAAAGATACAGTTATTATTGCCGTTTCAAAATCAGGGACAACTGTTGGAGTTATTGAGGCACTAATGTATTTTATTGATTATCAAGATGTTATTGTTATAACGGAAAATAAGAAATCAACATTAAAAATTATTCAAGAGCGAAGTGGTTTTCTTTTTATGGAACACCCGCCTGTTGGGGGGAGATATTCTGGCTTTACTCCATCAGGATTATTACCTGCTGCAATTGCAGGGATCGATATAGAAGGTATCTGGAACGGTGCTCATAAAGCGTATAGTAAGTATTCTCCTAAGCGAAAACAAAATGATGCATTTGATTTAGCGCACGTACTTTATGTGCTTGACAAGAAAGGTTTTACTGAAATCTTCATTCCTATTTATTCATCACGTTTAATGGGTTCTGCAGGAATTATTACACAATTGATTCATGAATCTGTTGGTAAAAACAAAAAGGGTCAAACCGTTTTAACTGCATTTGCTCCTGAGTCTCAGCACCATACTAATCAGCGATATTTTGGTGGAAGGAAAAACATGCTTGGCTGTTTTGTCGTTGTTGATGAATTTGATAAAAAATATCAAACAGTAAAAATCCCTAAAAAACTACAAGACATTCCTCTTCGAAGTGAAACGATTGCAGATTTACATGACAATTTTTATAGTAAAGCACTTCATGCTGAATTTATAGGTACTCGTGAGGATAGCATTCAAAAGAAAATACCTCATGTCGTAATTCACGTGGGAAAAATAACTCCAGAGAGTGTTGGTGCTTTTCTAGCATTTTGGCATTATGTAACAGTATATCTTTGTGTTTTAACTGATGTTAATCCATTTGATCAACCACAAGTTGAAAGTTCAAAAGAAATTAGTTTTCAATTACGCCTAAAAAAGTAACTTTACAATTTATATATCTATAATTTTTCCTTGTTTCCCAACATTTATGACTCGTGTGTTCTCAATCATTTCTTCAATACCTTCTGCTTCATGCACATGACTGCAAAAGAGAATCTCTGGTTTAAATTTAGTAATAGCATCGCGCACACCAGTACTGCCTGGAAAAACATTAGTGAAATTACTCATAAGGCTTTCTGAAGGATGTACATGTGTCACCATTATTTTTTTAGTAAGGTTAGCAACATAGCTATGTGCTTTTTCTAAGTGTTTCATAATTTCATGCTCTTCGAGACGAAAAAGTCCAATATTTGCACCGCCACACCCAAAAATACCTACATTGTTATAGCTGACTGCACTGCCATGCAAATTAGTGATGTTATACACTTCTGCAAGAAAATCAGTAGTTGCTACAGTCTCATGATTGCCAGGGATAATAAGGACTTTCTTTTCACGCTTCACAAATGGGCCGATAATATTATCAGTTGATTGTTCTGCTTGAGTTAAATCGCCACAAAGAATAACTAAATCAACATTTTCATCAACTGCTTTTTGTGCCAGTTTCTCAGAAAGGCGAATATCACCATGGATATCACCACTTGCAAGAATCCTCATGATTATCGCTCCGTAACAGTCTCAGTATCTTTTGTTAGGTCAATAATAGTGGATGGTTTCCCTTTAACAAGCTCTTCATGAAGTATAAAATCTATTTTTCCTTTAATATCTAGATCAATGTCTTCAGGTGTTGTCATGACATTTCCGCCCACTTTGTTTGCGGAGGTGGTTACAATTGGTTTACCACTCTTTTCAGCAAGTTCTTGTGACCAGTGATCAATAATTCTAACACCAATGGTATCGATGTTTGCATTTACTTCTGGCGCAATAGCATTCTTGTTTTTAAGTTTTAGAATAAGTGTATAAGGTCCTGGTAATTTCGTAAGCCATGGAACTGCATTCTTTTCAACGACACAATTCTCTCGAATCCATGTTTTATTTGGTGCAATTACTGAGAAAGGACGCGTATACCTAGATTTCATATCTCTAATACGAATAATGGCATCTCCATTAGTAGCGTCACATCCCAGTCCATAAATGGTATCGGTTGGATGTACAAATACATCGCCTTGATGAATCCGGTTTATGACGAATTCTTTTTTCAATTCCCATTCTGATTTATTATACGCTTGCATACTATCAGTGAGTTTTAGTCTATTTATAAAGGTTATGACCTAAAATATATATCAGAAAAGAAAGAGACCACCCTGATGAGGGAGGGTGGCGGGTTGGGTGTTTGGGTACAAGGTTAGAAACGAGGGGTCCATTGGCCTGAAAATTGATAATCGAAAGAATTTGTCTTTCGAGTCATATCAGAGATTTGCTTATAAAATAATTCTTGTATGGTTTTTTGATCTGTTTCGTACATAGTATCACCTGCAGTAGTTCTTAAATATAAGGTTGCATAATGCAACCAAGGGTGCATCCTCCCGTAAGGGTGAGACGGGATGAGATGCAATGGATGGACTTTAATCCGTGGTTTTCACTCGCCACGAACTCAACAACTTCTATACATACTAAAACCCTGATGCTTTATATACCCTATCCGCCAATGTCCAGTGCTAATGGGAACTCTTTTTAAACTACTCTGTTTTCACATTAGTATGTACATTATAAAACACCTTCCAGAAGACTTTATTGTGACTGAAGTGCCTCAATTAAGTTTTTTAAAAACAGGCAAATTTGCAATATATCTGCTCAAAAAAAGGGATATGAATACACATACTGCACTTGAAGCGATTTCTGTTCACTTCAAAATTCCTTTAAAGAAAATTGGATATGCAGGTTTAAAAGACAAATGTGCTGTAACCTCGCAGTATATATCAATTCCAGCATCATACTCTCTTCCGGATGAATTTTCTGCATCACACTACAAATTATCAAAAGTAGGATATAGTGTAGAGCGTTTATATCCAGGGAATTTAAAGGCAAATACTTTTACAATTATTGTTCGCAATATACTTCATGCTCCTAAAACACGTGAAACCTGTATTAATTATTTTGGTGAACAACGTTTTTCTTCACATAATGTAGCAATTGGTAGGTCTATTTTACAAAAAAAATATGAAGAAGCTGCTCAAACAATTGCGCAGTGTGAGCGTGATTTTTCCTTTGATTCTTCTAATGCATTTTCTGCAATTCAGAAGCTCTCATTTTCTAAATTACGATTGTATTTACATGCATATCAAAGTTGGATATGGAATAAATGTGTCACAGAATGGACTAAGAACAATTCGCAAGTAAATATAGATGAAACTTTTCCACTTGCAGGCTTTGCACCTACTGATGACTCTTGTAAAGAAAAGCTTATTAATGATTTTTTGCAAAAAGATTCATTG
Source organism: Candidatus Woesearchaeota archaeon (assembly GCA_047603135.1). Classification (GTDB taxonomy): domain Archaea; phylum Nanobdellota; class Nanobdellia; order Woesearchaeales; family JACJVV01; genus JACJVV01. The sequence goes on from JBLKOW010000034.1 coordinate 7,744, forward strand.
AAACGCTCAGATTTTATTCTTCGCCAGCTTCCAGGGCTTGGAATGGAAGGTGGTGAAAGAAACATCTGGGTAAAACTAGTTGATCTTAACATTGAAAATCCTGTTGATGATGTGTTTCATGACGCAAAAAAGGCGTGTACTATTTCTTTTACTCTTTCTAAGGGAAGTTATGCCACTGAATGTATTCGTCAATTGTTTGATGAATAGCTTGTGAAATATCAAATTTATGCAAGAATATGTTTCTAAGATAAGGTAATGTCACTTTCAGAGAATAACGTAACTTTAAAAATAACGTCGCCTCTAGTTGTGTATGCCTTCAAAAAAGCGTCAAAATCGAAAAGAGATTCAAGAAGAAATCTTAAGTGAACTTGCAGAAATACGAAGAAATGAAGAGGATATAAAAAAGAAAGAACTAAGACTTTTAACAAAATTAGATATCGTAACTAAAAAAGATGATTTTCAGCGTCATAAACTATTTTATGAAGTTGCTCACTTTTCATACACAGATTTTTCACAAATTATGATTGGTTGTGCAGTATTTAGTCTTCCTGCACTAATTAATGTCAGTTTCTGGGAATTTTTACCTGAAATGACTACTATTTTGATGTTTTTTGTTCATCTTTTCTTTTTAGCCTGTGTCATTTTGGCACTTAATTTTGAATATCGTAATAAAATAGATTCAAATAAATGGTTTGCAATCATGCTTATGAAACGTTTTTTTTATACATACTTTTCAACAGCAATGATTATAATATTGATGTTAATAATGGTGGGGAAGATATCATACGCACTTCCTAACATTGATGTGTTTCGGCATTTTTTAGCTGCGCAGTCAGTTGGAATTTTTGGTGCGGTAACTTTTTCATTATTAAAGAGATAATTTGGTGACTACATGAAACTAACTCATAATCCGTACGACCATGAAGTTCATTTTGATAGGTATGATATTGATTATATGAGATATTATACGCTCAATCGATTTTTTTTAAGTGTTATAGGAAGCCTTATTGGTTTTAGTGTGTGGTTCTTAATTCCTGGTTTCAGAGAACTTGCGTATGTAACTCCTCATTTTTTGTTATATTTATTTTATACTTTTGCAGGAAGTATTTTCATTATGGCGACTGCATCAATAATTTATTTTGCAGGAAACACTCATTTTGAGTCTCTTCGTTTAGCTCTTCGTCGTGCATTATTTTCATTCACCGTTATTCTAATAATCACTTTAGTAGGCCTAAGTATTTCCTCATTAACATCATGGGATCAGCCTTTTGGTGAGTTTATTAAGTTATTACTTTTTGCAATGATTCCTACTGGGATTGTGTGTGTATTATGTGATTATGTTGCACCTGCAATTAATACATATATGCATGGAAAAGCTAAATAAAAGCAAATGTATTTTACATAAACTCATTTTTCTATGCAAAGTTGTCATGAATTTTATACGAATCATTACACATTGTGCTCTTAATAGCTAAAAGTAAAGGTATGATTATAATATTACAATTTAATGCTTAAAAAGTAATTTTATATCTAAGAAGTGCGCCGTATTTACCCATATCGTTTAATTGTTTTCCTTCACGTGTTTCAACTGAAATAATTTCTACTGAAGTTCCAAATTGCTCTGCTTTATTTTCTATTTCTTCTATCGTTGCATCGTCAACAGTTTCACTTACAAGCACAGTATCAACAGCACCTTTTTCAATAGCTTCAATAATATGGTCTTTACCATAGGCAATTGAATCGGGGTGTTTATTGAGTCTTTCAAAAAATTGATTCATCAAACGTTTTTCGTCCATAACTGATTCGTTCAATAATACATCTTCACTTTTCTCAAGCAATTCATTTAATCCAAAACTATCAGTGTATGATACATCTTTTATGGCAATAATCTTTTGTTTAACTTCACTGGTAATGTAATCATGCTTATCTACAAGTTCATATTTCGATGGCCCTGGTCCGCCAACAATAATTCCTTTTAATCCTTCAACTTGAAAAAAATTGTCTTTCATGAGTGCTGCAACTTCTTTATAGAAATCCTTAGCAGCATCTTCTCGAAGACGCATATATCGTGCAGAAGACTGTCCACCTGCTCGTGTTTTTCCAGGTACGTTTGAAGTTGTATGGGCAAGTGGTACGATTGATTTTCCTTTGAGCATGGCAATACTACATTCGCGTCTATCCATAACAACAAGGCCAAACATTTCCTTAACTTCCATCATATCACGCAGTGGATCAAGAATAAACTGCTTATCACATCGATATAAACGCTGGTTTAATGGAACTGGTGGCTCAATACTCCACACTTGTACGTTATTTTTTCCCTCACGCTCATCAACATCGCCTGAGAAAGCAACAAGTCCATTTGGTGGCGTGCGTGGATAGAGTTTAAGATGCTGAATCATTCGTTCAAGTGCATCTTGCACACTTTTACGTGTACTTGCTGATTTAATATTTGATGCAGTCCCTTGCTCCTGTGCTAAATGCGTCGTAATTTTAGTTAATTCATATCCTGCAGGGATATACACACTAACAAGTTCGGTATGTCTTCCCCGATGTTTCTCTAGTTCACGGACAAATTTAGTGAGCGCAAAGCGATTTTTTGAACTAATTGCCATAATATGGCGAGGTTAAGGTAGCTTTATAAAGGTTTTGAGGTATTTTTCAGGTATTCTCTAGGCATTCTCTAGGTGCTTTTTTAAAGCCATACAGG
>JBLKOW010000035.1:0-10249 GCA_047603135.1 Candidatus Woesearchaeota archaeon
GTCAATTCAGCGTATCACACCATATTTACTTGGCATAATTTATTTTGGGTGGGACAATGACTTTTGTCCCACAGCCATTTTAGGCAGAAACTTTATAAACTGTTGAGATAATTAAAGGGTATAGGTGTGTATATATGAGTTCTCGAGCGCAAACAGCAACTGAGTATTTAATAATTTTAGCAGTCGTGATAATATTAGCTCTTATTGTAATTGGAGTGTTAGGTGGGATTCCTGCAATCGGTGGTGGAGCAGGTCAGTCAGCAAACCAAGCATTTTGGTCTGCAGCTGAAATTGCAATCCCTTCAGCGGAGTTTGGTCCTGGTATTAATGATACCGTGCAAGTTCGAAATAATCGAAAGAGCGGAATTATTGTGCAAAATGTCGAATTAAATGGACAAAGTATTTCTTTTAACCACTCAGGAAACTGGACGCCACGAACAATTAATGCAGGCTCGTCATGGACATTTAGAAATGCCTCAAATCAACCTTTTATATTAACGGAAATGCAGGATTGTCCTGCAGGATCATCGTATGCGTTTGATGTACTGATTACGTACATGGACGTAGAAACAGGTGTTGTTCGAACATTTCCCCCGCAAGGAGGGAATCGTTTGGAGGGCACTTGCGCAAATTAGTTGTGTCTTTTTAAATAAAGACGTAACATTTATAAAGACTAATTGGCAAAAATAGAGTATTTAAATGGTGAACAACATGTTCAATAAAAAAAACGCGCAAACAGCAACTGAATATTTAATAATTTTAGCAGTTGTAATTATCATAGCACTGATAGTCGTTGGTGCACTTGGCGGTATCCCAGGAATTGGGGGCGGAGCCGGTCAGGCAGCGAATCAAGCATTCTGGTCTACTGCTGAAATTGCAATACCATCGGCAGAATTTGGAGACATGAATGACACTCTTCAAATCAGAAATAATCGACCTAATGGGATTATAATAACTAATGTAGAGCTTGCAAGTGGTGGTGGTTCTTTTGAGAGTATATCAAATGGTACTTGGATTGAAAGAACACTAAATTCAGGAACTGCATGGACGTTTAGAAACACAACAGATCAAGAGTTTATAAAAACTTCAATGCAAGTGTGTCCTCCTGGATCGTCATATGCCTTTGATGTACGAATTACATACACTGATGTAGTGACTGGTGCTCAAAGAACATTCCCACCACAGGGCGGAAACAGACTTGAAGGTACTTGTGCTGGATAGGGTTATATGAATTATGAACAACTCGCTTCTCAAAAGATCGCTCAGTACATCGAGTTCGAGCGTGAGAGAAGTGTTTCTTTTTCTTTTATTTTAGATTCTTTACAAGATGTTGGATGGTCCCAAGCAGAAATACAAAAGGGATTGTATTATTATATTAAACTTCATCCTGAAGACGCTCATTCTATAAAACAAGGTTTGCATAAATCCGATGATGTAAGTGATTTTACAAGAAAAACACTGGATGATCTTCATACATTATTCAATGATGTACAAAAGCAAGTTGAAGTTTCAAATCAGCTTTTGTCACAGAGAAAAAAGCAGCACGAAACTTCTTATGTGGAAAATAGAAAAAAGCGCTATTTAGCAAGAAAGCACTTTTATGCTCAGACAAATTATGATCAACTTACTAAACATGATCCTGATAGAAAGGATGAAGAAATAAAGCAGCTCAAAGAAACGGTTTCTCAGCTCATTGATGCTGTTGGTAGTCAAGGGTTTAAGCTTTCTGATTTACAAAGAAAAGCCCTTTTTGATAAACAGGAGCAAATTAGCTCGAAAGATCTTAAAAAAAAACAAATTTCACAACAGCCTAATCAGCAGGTAGGGGCTTCATCTGGTGGGGCACCTGCTAATGCAAGCACTTTTGCAGCTGAATCTACTTCTCCACAAGAAACATTCGATGAGGAACAGGATGCTGAAGACCTTTCACAAGCAACAGCAACGTATACGCGTCCCGGTGCACATTCCTCTGCAAATGTCTTGGGTAAGGGGACGGACGTGCACATTAATTTAACAAGTGGTGATAAGAAAAAGTCAAAATTTGAATTGCTAGAAGAGCGATTTCGAAACATGGCTATGAATGAACAGACATCTTCAAGTGCACAAAATATCTATAACCCGATTATTGAAGATGAGCTTGAATTAGCTGAAGATGTTACAGGTCAACGTGTACCAACAGGTATTGCTACATTGGATGGGCTGATTGGTGGTGGTTTTCCAAGAATGAGTTCTATCCTACTTTCCGGTGGTGCAGGTACGGGAAAGAGTACGCTTGCATTACAGTATTTGGTAAATGGTATTTTAAAATATAATGAGCCGGGTATTTACATTACATTTGAACAGTCAAGTGAAGCAATTATTCAATTAGGAAAGCAGTTTGGTTGGGATTTACAACATTTAATTGATCAAAATATGCTTATTGTTCGTGATTACACCCCTGAACAAATTGGAAAAGTTATAAAGTCCGGAGGGGGTTCAGTTCGTGATATGATTGATTCTATTAAAGCTCGTCGATTGGTTATTGATTCAATTACTGAATTTACTTCAATGTATGAAAGTGAAATTTCTCAGAGGAAAATATTGACTAATCTATTTCGGTCTCTTCGAAAATGGAAATTAACAACGATTGTAATCGGAGAGGAGGAAAGTGATTTATTTACTCATCGCTCTTCTGTTGTAGATTATGAAGCAGATGGTGTGGTGATTTTGTATAATGGGCGGCGTGGTGATATTCGTCAGCGTGCAATTGAAGTGTTTAAAATGCGAGAAACGCGTCACACGGGGAGAATTTTTCCATTGAAAATTGGTGAGCACGGCATTGTTGTGAATGTGAGAATAGACATTTTATCTAAAAAAGGTTTTTCAGTATGAGAGCGCAAAGTTCCATTGAGATGTTAGTACTATTTTCAGCAATGATTATTATTGTTCTTGCACTGTTGACAAGTTCTGATTTTGTTATGCGCAGTGTTGATTCTACGAGTAAGCAATCAATTGCTCGCCAGTCCTTAGATGATTTGGGTATGGCAGCAACACGGGTATATATGCAAGGTTTTGGAGCAACAGAGTCACTTGCTATTCGTCTTCCTGATTCTATAGAGTCGGCAGAGCTCATTAACGATACGATTCGTTTTTCATTATCAACTACTCGACAAGATGCGGTGCAAATACTCGAGCGTCAATTGGCTTTTAATCTCACTGGTGAACTTCCAAGTTCTGCGGGGATGCATGTTTTAATTGTTCGCTCTGAAGGAAAGACTGTGGACTTTGGATCATGAATACTCGTGCACAACTTTCTATTGAATTTATTGTTTTACTAGTCATCGTTCTTGGGGCAATTATCTTATTACTTGTTGGAATGCAATCAAGGCAGCAACAGTTACAAACGGCTGAGTTGGATGTGCTTGCAAATCAATTATTAGATGAGGTTGCGTACTCTATATGGCATGTTCAGATGCTGGGTGAACAAGCAAGTATGCAAGTCTATATCCCAAATACTGTTCAGTCACGTGAGTTTACATTGACAATTCATAATCAAAGTCGCCTGCTGACACTTTTTACTGGTGATTTTGTGTATCAGCGACCAATTACTACTGGGGCTTTCGTTTCAGTTGATTTTATAACAGGGCGTTTGTATACAGTAACCAATACTGAAGGGAGGATTGTGTTCTCATGATGAATAAAAAAGCACAAGTAATCTCAGTAGATTTAATTGCAGCACTCATGATGTTTTTAGTTATCTTATCGTTGGGTATTTGGCTGATAAATTATGTTGGTTTCGTACACTCACAATTGGATTTACGTACTGATTTAGAACAGATGCTAGAAACTTCAATGCTGACTTTGTTCACCAAATCAGGTCAACCTATAAACTGGCATACCCTTGCAGTTTCGGATATGAATACAAGCAGTATTTTATCAATAGGAACTTCAATAGGAGATGGAGTAACACTTGATTGGTTTAAGCTAAACGCACTTGATCGTAATTTTCATTCAACAATATACTCTGATGTGCTAAGAAGACAATTAGGCATACTTGATGCACGTATTGATGTAGTTTTTTATGTCTATGTTTTCGAGCAAAATTCAGGTGAGTTTTCACAGCTTCCTTTATTTGTTATTGGCGAACCACTGCAACAAGAAGCACTTATTCGTATTCGACAGACGCGGTATCACTATATTACAACGGGGATTGAGGGAGTTCCATTAACAATAAATGTTCCGGTTAAAGTCGTGGGGGAAATTTATTATGCGCAGTAAAAAAAAGAAAGGAGTATTGTTTTCAGTTGATGCAATGTTTGCACTTGTCGCAACAGCTATTTTTATTGGTATTATTTTTATGCGCCTCACTAGTCCTCAACTAGATTCGATTGCCCCTTCTATTGAAATTGTCAGCTCATTTGCAACAATGCTTGTCTATGATGGTGTGCTCGCACAAACTGTTTTTGAAGATAACCAAACTTTATTACAGGAGAGACTTGATGTATTGCTTGAGCAGCAATGGTGTGTGAATGTAACAATATTTACTGATACTGAGTTGAGTGCACAAACTCCGGAGTGTACGCAAAATGCATTCATGACACAAAAATTTGTTGGCTTTTATGCTGACGAGCATTTAATTGCAAGAGTGCGTATGTGGGTGAGATCATGAAAAAAGGAGTAGTGTTTACATTAATGACATTTATTATATTTTTATTTTTATTTAATTTTGTTCAGCTATTTCAGTTATCGGTGGATTTTGAACGTGAAAATCAAGATAAGCGATTTCAAACGATAGCAATGCAGTCATTTTTGCATAATATTGGCCAAGTATATATGCAAACATTGGGTGTGGAACATTCCGTATTTGATGTGACAAATCAAACATTAGAATTGCGCTTTGTAGGCGACATGAGGTTGCAAGGTTTAGTTTCACGAATGAATGATTTTGAGGCTTTTTTGCAAGAGGATTTTGCAGATAAAATCGGTGCGCAAATTCAAGTAGATTTTAATACATCACTGAATATATCGTCGCATAATACACATATTGCTTTTTTGGATAACGTGTTTGTTTTTTCTAATGAACCAGTTTCTGTCTCACAATTTTCTGGAGATTTTTTTGTGAATAGTGTTGTGCAAGATGTGTCTATATCGGTTCCAACTTCTGGGAATCAATCGCACACACGATTTGAATTTACTCTTCGAGATGCTAACGCAGTTGTGCAGACGCATGCAATTCGTTTTTCTCCAGTAAATGAGGTTGGTAATATTACTATTCAAACAACTTCGGGCGATATTGTCTTTTTTCTCGGCTTGCATGAAGATTTTGGCGAGAATACGATTGTTATGGAAAATGATTCTTTGATAGAATTTTCTTTAGAAACTGTGTCTCTTTTTTATATGGATACACCCGCTGATGTACGAATTTTTCCAGATGGGTTTATAGATATAGAACTTGCGTCGCATTCCTATACAGGTCCGCTGTATTTATTTGAATAAAAAAGAAAAAGACTATTTCTCGTCTTTTTTTGTTGTTTCTTCAATATTGAGTTTTGGAAGTCTTACAGGACTTGGAAGATTAATGTCTTTTGCAAGTATGATTGCTTGTAATTGACATCGCGAGAAAATAGTATTCATAATCACTGTAAGTATATCTTTTGGGAGTGTTTTTTTCTCATCCCAGAGTTTGAGTGTTTCTGCTGTTTTTTCTGGAGAAAACATTCCTGTAATTACTCCTTCAAGTATAATTGAACCAAAGTTTGGTGCATATTGAAGCTCAAAATGGAATTCTGCTTGAAGTGCATTTGTTTCTTTAGAAACCATATTGAGTTTTTTCTCTTTTACATTTTTGAGTGAAATGTTTGGAGTAACACTAATTGCTCCCGTTGGTTGCTCTTTTCGTTCAACTTGAATTTTACTATATTGAAAATTTACGATTGCCATATTCATTCACCTTTTTTTTCTTCTTCTGTGGGCTTTTCCTCTTCAAAGAGTGGCTTTGCACCGACTTTTGTGATTTTGAGGTTAATTTGTGCGATATTTTCTCCAATAATTGCTCCAGCAACCATTTTTCGAATACGCATACCTTTTCTTGTTGGTTTAAGACCTACGCCATCAACGATGAGAATTTTTCGTTTTCCTGCTAATTGTACATCTTGGCGCATGGGAAATCCACTATTATCGGATCCGCCTGTGATAAGAAACTCATAGCCAGTCATATCAATGAGTTCTCCCTTGATAGTCTGACCGATTTTCTTTCCAAGAAATGCTTTTGCAGCGTCGTTTTCAACTTCAATCTGTTTTGTTTTTCCAGATTTATCTCCTAATACTAATTTAAATTTAGCCATTGTATTTCTCCATACACAGCGTGTGTAATTGGGAGAAAATGGGTTTTATTTATAAATGTTCGGGTGGGTCTGTGAAATATTTAATCGCTTTTATGCGACTCGAAGAGCAAAAAGCTTGTCTTTTTGAGTTGCTTAAAGCAATCTCGGCATAATTCCTGTTAGTTGTGTCGGAGTGAAACGGTGACCGAGGGTTAGTACAACGGTCGGCAAAGCCGAAACCCGAAGAATTATTTTCAAGGGCGTTCTATCAAATGAGCGAATGCGATATATAAAGAACAAGAATCAAGGGCAAACTCATTTTATATTATTGTAGCTAAAATCATATTGGCAACATATTTTAAGATAAAAGAAAGTAGAATAAATAATATGATTGGTATTAAATACAACAAGAACAGTTTAGGATTTTTATCCTCTCTTTTTAAGTAGAAAATTACATAAGGAATATTAAAAAATATGAATGCTAAAATAAAAGCAATATTTGCATTAAAAATTTCAGAATTAAACATACTTACAAGTCCTGTTGCACCCATTGGACTACCAGCAGAAAGTTGAGATAATTGTGCAGATAATTGTGAAAGGATTGTTCCAATCATGCTATTAATTGCAAATATTAATCCTATAAAAGATGAAAAAATTATACTTGTTGTTAAATATTTTTTAAAATTTTCACTTACTTTACTAAACATGAAAGCTATAAGTAATCCAACTATCAATGTATGGATTGAAATTAATACATAAAAAGGAACATTTCCAATTGTCATAAAAGATTGGAGTAAAGGAAATTCTCTCAGAATCAATAATCCAATAGGAGATAATAGGAAAATTGTCATTAAAATTTCATATAAGTTTTTCTTCCGAATATAATTAACAATTAATCCTCCAAATAAAAGAGGGAAAATTAGATTGATAAATTTTAATTGGATTAGTGAGATAATAATTCCTGCGACTAATTGTAATGAAAAAATTACTAAAAGAATGTAAAATAAAACTGTAAATAATGTTCCTTTTTGAGAGAGAAATTGATTGAATCCTAGATTTGAATTTCCTCTGGATATACTTATAGCTTCATTAACATCTGTTTGATTATATCCTTGCTTTAAAAGAGATTGTTTTAACTGTTCTTCAGAATAACCTTGAGCTTCTTCTGATTTAATCCAATCAACAATTCTTTTATCAACCATTATAACATATAATCCAGTGAGAAATATATAAATGTTTTTAAAATGAGTTTGCCCCTTTCACTCTTTAGCCCTTGAAAATAATTGCAACTAATCCTTGTTAAGTTCCCCGAAGGGTTGATTTTTAGTGCAACGATGCCGAAGGCAAAAAATCAAAGTTGTGTTTAAGTTCAGATAAATATCGACCGAAGGGAGTCAATATGTCCGAAGGACTGGGGGGAGTTAGTTCCTTAGAATGAGCGAAGCGATACATCAAGAAAATTATAAAAAAATAATATAAATAATTAAATTAATCAAAATAGATGCGATTATTGTAATAACAAAAAGTTTTTTTAGAGGTTTCTCATAATTTTTTTTATGCAAACGCATATCGAATTCTATGCCGTATGCTGAAAAAATGATGATTAATAATGAAATTACAAATGTTATAAAAATAAAAGTTCCTACTAAAACTGATGAACTCATTTTATAGATATACTCGCTTCCCCAAGGAATTAGTAAAAGGAGTAAAAATATTAAAACACTCATTATTTTATCTTTTGAATTCATATTAAAAAATGATGAATAATTTCCATAAAATTTAGTTTCATTGAAAGGTTGAAATGGTGAAATACCATATTTACTATTACCGTTTCCAGAATACGCATCTTGAATAAAGTGAATTAAACATCCAATTATAAATCCAATAGATATACTAATAGAAATGATTAATCCTAAAATAAACATATCTTTACTGTAAGTGTGTTTTTTTAGAAGAAAAAATAAGAAATTAGCTATTGTAAATATAATTAATGAAGCAGTACCAATTCCAATTAATGTATGAGTTGTATTATGATGTTCGTCTTTTATTTGATATCTAAATTTATCAGGCATTAATGATTTGATAATCCAATATGAAGGGTAGTAAACTAACCATCTTAAAGGATAAACTATGATTATTTTTAATAATGAGAAGAAAAATGAAAAAATATTTCTTGTTTTTATTTTCCAAGGTTTTCTGATATCTGAATCTGGATAAATGGAACCAAGTAATATAAAAAAAGGCGATAAAATAAAAACAAAATAAAAGGCTAAATTCTCAGGTGTGATTTTTGAAAAATGACTAAGAGTAATTTTATTAGTAGTAATAATCAGAATTAAACTTATAAAAAATCCTTGAATTATGTGTTGATTAATTTTCATTTTTTATCACTTTAGTAATGACTTTTTTTCTAGCATCAATTATGTCTTCAGGAATTTTTTTGAATCCTGTAAATTCTTTTAATTCTTTTTCATCAATCACTAAATTAATATAATCTTTCACAGCCTCTTTCGCCATAGAATCTCTTTCTTGATTTACAAAATCTGCAAGAGCTCTTCTAATCCAAGCCATTTTATCAACGCCCTCAGACTGAGATAAAAATTCTATTTCATCATTTAACTCTTCATCAATTCTTAAACCTAATTGTATTGTTTTAGCCATTTTTATTCATCTAAATATTTTAAATCTCTTTCAAGTATTAGGTGTTTTTTTTTGATAGGATTTTCCCATGTTTGTAAAGGGCTTTCATAATCTGTTGCTTCATTTAAGTATTCAATTAAAATATTGTGTGCGTTTATGCAACTATTCATCATTTCATGTTGTTCGCCTATTATGTTTACATAAATTGCTACATCAAATTCTCTGGCAGATATTTGATTATGATAGTATATGTTTGTAAAAATACTGATTGCTAATAGAATGACTAATATTATTATTACTGTCTTATTTTTTTCTTTTATTTTATTCATTTTTTACCTCAAAAAAATAATGTTATCAAATGATAACATTTGGTAGTATTTAAATTTTGTTGTTTTTTGACTCTTTTAATATAAATTTTCGAGCGTAGCGAGTGTATATGTCTGGAAGACCGAACTCCCCCCATTTTTTGTTTCTTTTTTTCTAAAAAGAAAATTTGAACCTAAATACAATTGCAACTAATCGCTGTTAATCGCACCACGAAGTGGCAAAGGTTTATGATGAGTAGCTTGCGCCACGAATCAATAAAACTTTGGTATGACGGACTGAATGAAATGAGGGAGTAATAATTGTCGTTTAATGGGTGTTAGACGTCCCGAGCAACGCAGAAGTTTCAGTTTTTCCGAGGCAAAGCCGAGACTAACTAAAAAGCCCTTCTTTTTTCTTTTGCTTTGAAATATTTTTTAAGTAATTTTCTTTTAGAATTTTGTAAGTCTCTAAAACTCTTTTATCATTTTTAATTATTTTTTCTCTACTCAAAATTGTAGGTTTTACAAATTTAGTTTCTTTTCTAAATTGTTTTGAAGTTAAGTCTATCTCAACTTCACCAATTTTATTCCAATAATGATCAAAGTCTTCATTTCCAACTACATGAGAATATAAAATATCTCCTCCCAATAATTCTTGAACTAATAAAGCAGTTACTTGACATTGACCAGAAGATTTAGAATTATTATTCTTACACCATAAAAAGTCAAAATATGCTGTTTCCTTAGACCAAGAATTCTCAATTGCTTTTTGTATTTCATTCAAAGTTAATTTAACCATAAAATTATCTTAACTTTATCCTTTAAATACTTAACTTCATTTCAAAAAAAAGAAGGGCGTCAATTATTTAAAAAACTGAAATTACGTCTAACTATGTTAATCGCACCACGAAGTGGCAAAGGTTTATGATGAGTAGCTTGCGCCACGAATCAATAAAACTTTGGTAATTCTTGAAAAGAATTATTGTCGTTTAATCCTTGTTA
>JBLKOW010000036.1:0-10208 GCA_047603135.1 Candidatus Woesearchaeota archaeon
ATATATAAAGAACATCATGTTGCTTTACGTATCAGGGATTTATATGGAAATTGATATTGCATTCATAACATTCTTTTTTATTGCGTACACATCTATCTTCACTATTATGAATCCATTTGTTTCTACATCTGTATTCTTATCAATTACTAAAGGAGACTCAAAAGCAAGCAAACGCATGCAAGCACGAAAGGCAGCAATTACTGCAGCGCTCGTCTTAATGATTTTTGGAGTAGCTGGAAATTTAATATTTAGCTTTTTCTCAATTACCCTTGATGCATTTCTTATTGCAGGAGGATTAATTATTGCGCAAATTGGATTTAATATGCTTAAAGATCGAGAAGTTATTAAAGAACCTCAGGAAGAAGAAGCAGTTATTAAAAAAGATGTTTCTATTACACCTCTTGCTATCCCGATGATGTCAGGACCAGGAGCTATTGCAACATCGTTAGTAATCACAAGCAGAGCTGAATCTGTTATAGACTTATTCGCATTTTTTGCTGCTGTAATTGCTGTATGTATTACTGCCTATTTTATTATTTCACGCTCTGCAGTTATTCATAAAGTTCTAGGTGAAAATGGTGCAAAAGCTGCAGATAAAATACTTGGGCTTATCGTTCTTGTTATGGGAGTACAACTTATAATTAATGGCGTTTCAGGATTAATTGAAGCCTGGTTTAAGTAATAAACTACTTTATACATGGAGTTTATTTGTCAATCGAAAACCGACACCACTGGTCAAATACACAGAAATTAAATTTCTGGTACGCTGAAAATCGTTGATTTTCACCCGACTGATGGCATGCTCGCATGTGGCTCGGTCGGTTTTCTCAGACCCTGCATTTTCCACTACGCCGCGCGTGAACATGCACAGACGGAGCCAGGCATGTAAAAACACACTGGTGGAGAGAGCAGATTTTATTTAAGAGAATATTAGTTACGGAAAATCAGCTTTTACTTCTTGAATTTTTCCATTAATTCTCTGAGAACTGCAAAAGCTTGTTCATAAGGAATAACTGTTTTCACTAAAAAAGATATGTCTTTTTCATATTGTTGCTTTTGAACTATATTCTCAAAATTAAACGTAAAGTCTTTCTTTTTCTTAAGAAGAATTTTTGTATCAAATAATACACCTAGATTATGTAAAAACCAAATGTCATACAAATCCCTTCCTTTGCTGCGAGTAAAAACTGCCATTATCTTTTCACAAAGTACCTCCTCAAGAGTCATGCACTGTACTAAAAATGCATTCTTTGTTTCAGGATATTCAGATTTAATTAATTGAAAGACAGGCTTTTTAATCATTTTTTCCCTATAACCTGCATCAATGCGAAATTTATTTTGTGTTTGTGATTTACCACTAAAACAAGGTCCCTTACATATTATTTCGCAAGTATATGAATCTTCAAACAATTCTTCCCGTTTAAACGTGTATATAATACCTATTTGAGAGAATGCCTTCATTACCTCATGAACTTGATTTTTAAAAACAGAAGGGTTTTTGATTTGAAAATCTAAGTCTTCTGAAAAACGGTGTAAACCATGTACGAATCTAAGCATAGTCCCTCCTTTGAATATTGCGTCATCAAATTTCGCATAATAATAGAATAAAAATAGCTTCAATAAATATTCTTTTTCCTGTTGATACAAGTGTAAGCTGCTAAGGCGTGCCATTTTCTCTAATTCACTTTTTGATATCATAATTTACCTCAACCATCCATTCTTTATTGCGAAATCCATTTTGTAAACCAAAACGATCTAACTTTACATACTCTTTAGGTAATGGAACGTTTATACTATAACCCAGCTCAGAAAGTATATATCCAATACGTGCATTTAAAGCTTTTGAGTTGTATCTTTTGAGATGATTATACAAATTCCGTTTGTTTAATTTTTTATATGCATAAACAAAACATTGCAAAACTTCATCAAATCCACCTGCTTTTTGTGGATGCGCAAATGAATCTATAAAACACTTTTCAGGATCAGCAATAGTAAAAGATTCGCGCTTAACATATCCAAAAAAACGATCAGATGTGCAAAAGGTAATATCAATGCCCATTTCTTGTAATCGAACTACTTTTTGCTTTTTTGTAGTCATAAGTTGTATTTTTTTTGGTTGCTGTGTTGTAAAGCCATAATAACTTAATGCACTCCATAAACTTATATAAGACTGCGAGAATATCTCAGTTGCTATTGAAAAGTAATTTGTTTCTTTAGGAAGTACATACTGATTATTTTTTACCCTATTAAGAAACCCTTTTTTGACAAGATTACTTGCAAATTGATTTACATACGATATACCAGTTAGCTTTTGTATATCTCTTAAGGTAAACACAATTAAAGATGATTTTTTAAGGGCAGTAAGAATAGATAGTTCTGTTTTAGAAATTCCCTGTTTTATTTCTTTGTAATCCTTTTTTCTCATATTATCTGTGAGTTAAACGGGATATATAAATCTTTCTAGTTTTTAGAACTCTAAAACTAAATTTAATCCTAGATAGAATATAATATACTCAAATATCCACAGAACTGCTATAATGTAACTGATTTTATCAATACTTCAGATAGTATTTAAACAACCTATTAACTCACAGTACTGTTAAAAATGAAACAGTACAAAAAACTACTCAAGGCATTAGCACATATTCAAGTCACGCATCCAGTTTTAACAGTCCTTTTTATCATTTCATTAAGTATTGGTATGATTGCTGGATCTGGACAGGTTCGAACAGTTGCATCACTTGAACAAATGATGCCTCACGATGTTCCTGAAATTAAAGCATTTAATATTCTGCGAGATAATATTCTTGGACAAGATACTATTGCTATCGTGATTGAGTTAAATCGTGATGCAGAACGTGGGATTCAAGATATTACTGATTACAGGATATATACATATATTAATGAAGTTAGTTCTTATTTAGAGCAGCAGTCAGATATACTTGAAGTGTATTCATTTAGTACACTTATTGGACATGACCTTGATGAAGAATCATACCATCATGTAGTAGAATCCACTGACCTAAATGCGTATGTTAATCCTGAACGAACGATTACCATGGTTATTGCAACAACTGACGTTGCAACACATGATGAACGAATGCTTGGTCTTGCGCAAGCAGTTAAAAGAATTATATCAGATCAGGGATATCCACCTGGAACTGAAATTAAATTAACTGGAACACCAATTATTCAACAAAGACTTGGGGAACTTATCCAAAGCGATCGAGCAAGTACACAATGGATTTCAACACTCCTTGTTTTTTTAATTACGGCATTAATCTTTGGTACATTCTCAAGTGCAGTTGTACCGATTTTAGTTGTTACTATTAGTGTTAATTGGTTATATGGGACTATGGGATATGCAAATTTACCTATCTCAACACTTGCAGGTGGAGTTGCAGCAATGGTGATTGGAATTGGAATTGACTTTGCAATTCACATCATGAATAAATTTAGGTATGAGCGAAAGAAGGGACTATCTATTGCAGAATCAATTGAAATGGCAGTTGTTGAAACAGGAACTGCATTAACTGCAACATCTATTACTACTATTACTGCATTTCTTGCATTCCTTGTTGGAGTGATGCCTGAGATGGGAAGATTTGGAATCTTAATGGCAATTGGAATTAGTTACTCACTTGTATTTAGTGTGTTTGGTCTTCCTGCACTCCTTGTCATAGAAGAAAAAGTAATTGGATTCCTTAAACGAAAGATGCGCTTTGGTGTTGAAGGAGAATATAAATTAGCGAGGGATAACCATGCTTGAAAATATTGCACGAAATGTAGTCGCACTGCAGATTAAACACCCGTATTCGTTTATTGCAGTTTTTGGAATAATTGCCTTCCTTCTTGCACTAGGAATCCCTCTTCTTGTAGGAAATGTTGAACCATCACTTGAACGAGTACTCCCTCAAAATATTGAAGAGATTGAAACGATGAATAATATGAGGGCAGTGTTTGGTGCAGATATGATGTTTATTAAGCTAACACCAACTAGTGGTGATGATGTGAGAAATCCAGCATATATTCGATATGCTCATGAACTTAGTGAACGTTTAGTACATAATGATTATGTCCTTGAGGTTAATTCAATTGCTGATTTATTTACTGCAGAACATTCACATATCCCAAATACATTATATGAAACACAAGCCGTTATTAGGGATAATAGACAAAGTTCACTGTATCTTAGCCCAGATTATGATTTTATGATTATTAGGCTTCGAACAGATACTGGCTCTGCAGCACAATTAATTGCAGAAGTGGTTGAGTCAGTTGAACGTGATATCGATCTTCTTGAGGAGCGTAACCCTGGTCTTGATACAGAAATTACTGGAATGAATGCAATTGACCGTGCAACTTTTACCATTATTATGTCCGATTTTGCCGTAATTACAGGAGTAAGTATGCTCCTTATTGCTATTGTTGTATGGATTACTTTTGGATCACTTCTTCGCGGAATGCTTCCTATGATTGTTGTGATGAATGCACTCATTTGGACAATGGGCATTACTGGATATCTGGGCTTAACTATTACTGTAGTTTCAATGGTTGCTGCAGCAATGATTATGGGACTTGGAATTGACTTTGGTATACACGTTATACACAATTATACAAATTATCGAAAAAAAATGAACAAAGAAAAAGCGATAACCGAAACAATGTCAGAATTACTTCGTGCAATGCTTGGTTCATCACTTACTACAACAGCAGGGTTTCTTGCACTATTATTTGGTGTTTTACCTGCAATGAAAACCTTGGGAATTATACTTGGTATTGGGATTATGAGTACTTTTATTGCTGGTTTCTTCCTAATGCCAGTAATTATTTACTTAGTAGATTCATTAATTATTACACAAAAACATATGGAGGAATGATTGCCATGAACACACATACTAAAAATATATACACACAAAAACCAGAGCAAGAGACTCGTAAAGGATTAACTTCAAAACTATCATTAGTTGGAACTGCATTTGGATTTTTATTTTTTGCAGTGATGATTATGATTATGCCAACAGCAGAAGCACGCTTACAGCTGAACTCGATTCACTTTGACCCAGCAATTATTGCAGCAGGTGATGAAGTAGATATTATTATACAATATGAAGCTCAATCTTCACAGTTTAATGACAGAATTGGTAACCCTGACTATTCATTTCGCGTAGTCCTTGAGCCAGACGATAGACTTACTGAAGAATATGTTTTAATACAAGATGCAGTAGGAAATGAAATTCGAGGAAGTCTTGTCTCAGGATTACAATATAATAAGAAGTTTCGTGTCCGAGTTTTAACAAATGCACCAGCAGGTAACTATGAATTTAAACTTAGTGGGCAGTGGTATCGTAGAGGAGTTCCTATTGAAGGTACACAATTCCTCAGATTTATGATGCCAGTTAAGCGAGAAGGAATTATTCTTGATATCGCGCATTTACGAACGATGCCAGCTGAAATAAGACCAGGGTTTAATTATGTTACATTGACAACATCAATTGAAAATGTTGGAGCTAAGGACTCAAAAGCAGTTGAAGTTCATTTAGAGTTACCTGAGGGTTTTAGGCATTCATACTCTGATGCAAATCGAAGATGGGTTGGCATGGTTCCATCTATGGGATCAAAAGATGTTGATTTTGTTGTTGATGTACTTCAAGATACACAGGAAGGCTTATACAATCTTGAAGCAGTCATAACATACATGGATGAAGATGATAATCGCTATAATAAAACATCTACAATTCCATTATTTGTGAAACCTCGCCCATTCCTTGAAATTGTGTCATATGAAGCAGAAGCAGTTGCAGGATCACATGCACTGGTGAGCGTTGAAATAAAGAATACAGGAACGCAGAGTGCAGAGGGCGTTGATGTACGATTAGTTAAACAAAGCTCACAACCATTTACCGTTGATGTGCGCTCAGATTATGTAGGAAAATTGACACCAAATGAAAGTGGATTTGCACAATTCAAGCTTCAAATACATCGTGATGCACAATTAAAGGAACACGATTTGCAATTTTTAATCCGTGCAAAAGGAGATAGCGATGAGGGAGATGATACCATTTATACCTATACAAGAAATGCTCGTTTAGATGTCTATGACACAGCACCAAACACGTTTCTAACTATTGGTATATTTGGCGCTATTGTAGTTATTATAGGAGGATTAATCCTTAAAATAATGAACAATGGACAGAAAAAACGGAGGAAATAAGATGAAAGAAACAACATTAATTTATAGAGTTGCAGGAACAATGGCATTCATTAGCGGATTAGGCTCGCTCATACATCATCCGTACTGGGGAATTATTGGGATTATTGTTGGGCTTAACTTATTCCAATTTTCATGGAGCGGTTTTTGTCCATTAACTAAAGTGCTTAAAAGACTTAAAGTACCATTGAATTAGCATTTACCTGGCAAAATGTAGTTATTTTTTATTTATTTTAATTATTGTCAATCGAAAACCGACACCAACTGTCTGAGACTGTGTCATGCTCGCATGCTGCAAGGTCTGTTTTCTTTGACCCTGCTTTTCCACTACGCCGTGCTTAAACATGCACAGATGTAGCCAGGCATGTAAAAACACACGGTGGAAAAAGCAGATTTTAGTTATTTGCACATTAGTAAAAAGAAGTAATTTTCTATTTCTTAGAAAATAACATCGACTCGTGCTATTGATTATTATTTCAGTAGTAACGGTCAAGCCCCGTAGGGGGCAACCCCCTGACCTTAGTTTAAAGAATTTCTGTGAGCAACTCGTGTATTGATGTTATTTTCAAAACTCCTCACTTATTTGAAGAGGATTATTTATTTTCTTTTATGTATTCAATTAACTCTTTTGGCCAAACCTTTGGAATGGGAGGAGTTGTTATTTCCTCAAGCCATTTTTTGAACTTACGATCAAATACACCATCAGGGTTTTCAAGAAATTTTTCAAATTCATAGTATAAGAGCGGTTCGAGCTGAACATGCTTATGAACCTTTTGAAACTGAGCATATAATTTTTCTTTATTTTCCTCATCTGGTTTTGAAGAGTCACCGTTTTCTTTCCACTCATTTTCATAGGAAAAGTTTTCTTTCGCTTTTGCAATTATGAATGTACCTAATTCTTTTGGCCAGTTTCGTGCAATAAAACGTTCATATTTAAGTGCTGCATTAAATATATCAGTACCATGCTTTTGACCATAAATACACCGCGCGATATCAAATTTTGCTGAAACAGGAATTTTATCTGTTAAAGAATCAAGTTGACGAGCAAGTTTCTTTTGCTCTTTAGTGCCTTTCTTTTGAATATGTTTAATATAATCAAGATACTCATCAAGATTGGACTTTTGAGGCTTTATGCTTGGCATCGTGAAATCAAATGTTTCATCACCCTTCTTTCCTGCATTTAACGATATTTTAGCAAGAACTAATTGATGCATTCGCTTCAAAAAATCAAGTTTGTCATCGATTTTTAAGACATCAGTATACCCTTGCAGAACTAATTGGAAAGCAAAAGGTGAAGGGATTTGGGTCGTTATTTCCTCAACAACTATCTTCTTATCCTTAATAAGGGAGACTACTTTTTGAGTATTTTGTATATCCATTAAATCTTCAAGAACTTCACGCCTTGCTTCCTTAAGAATGGGAAAATCATGAGAAATGCGGTTTACTGCATTAATGAGAATTGTTGATATTGATTGTTGTTTTCCTGCGCGTTTTGTTCGCCCCATATATGTTCTGAGAATCATTAAAGAACGCTCTGCGCAGTGCCGAAATCTTCGTTTAAGAACTTCAGTACGATCAAGTGCAAGATCCATTATCTGATACAAATCAGATGTTTCAAGAACTGTTATTACTTTTGGAATCGATATTTTTTTACTTGTTCCAATATAAAATCCATTATCATTAATACCGATTTCAACATCAGTGTTTTCGTATTTTGAGATTATATAAGCAACAGCGCGAGAAAGGCAATCGTTTACACGCCTCCCATATAACGTATGAAATACGATACGTTTACCACGCTCATCTTGATAATGTTCAACAAGAATGCGCTTTGAATGAGGAATTTTTGCATACGCATATTGTTCCTTAATATATTCATATAATGCGTTTGCTGTATTAGTGTCAACATACAAATACTTTTCTATGAATTGAATAATTTCTTTTTTTGATTTCTTTGCTGATAGTTTTTCTTCCATTAATTTTCGAAAAGCTGCAATATCATTTGCTAAATCAAAACTAAGCGGAAGCATTTCAGATACCCAGCTTGGAACCGTTGGAGGTTTTCCAATACTAACATCTACAACAGCAGTCATGCCACGTGCATACCTGAACTCGTACGTTGCACCGCCAAGCACAAACACATCACGTTTGCGAAGACGCTCAAGAAACCCTTCATCAATAGTACCTACAACATGATTACCTACTTTAACCATAACACCAGATTGGCTTGGAATTGTTCCAATATTAGTCATATAAAGTAATCGTGTTAATTTGCCTCGTTTTCCAATCTTGCCTTCTTTACGCCACACTTTTGCATATACGCTGCGATCTTCAAGCTCGGCATATTCCCCAGCAAGATATGAAACTAAACCATCAAAGTCAGAACGAGAAAGTGTTTGGTATGGAGCAGACTGCGTTATTAGGTTGTAAAGCTCATTTTCATCCCATACTTGCTCAATGGCAGAGCCAAGTATTTGCTGAGCAAGCACATCTAACGCATTAGTAGGAATATGAACTTGGTCAATCTTTTTTTCAACTGCATTCTTAAGAAGAACTGAACATTCAACAAGATCATCGCGATCCATAACAATTATTTTACCTTTTGTAGTTGCGTGAAGTTTGTGACCTGATCTTCCAATGCGCTGCAGTGTACGTGCAACTGTTTTTGGACTTCCTAAGCAAATAACAAGATCAATAAACCCAATATCAATCCCTAGTTCAAGGGAGGTTGAACAAACAACACATTTAAGCTCTCCTTGGCGCAAACGCTCTTCGATTGAAAGGCGGTGTTCTTTACTTAAGGAACCATGATGCGCTCCAATATTTTCTGTATAGTTCTTTGGGAACATTTCTTTAAGATGATGAACGACGCGCTCAGTAGCAGCACGCGTATTAGTGAAAATAAGGGTTGTGCGATGCTTCTGTATAAGTGAATCAACCAAAGCATATGTTTTTTGATGAATTTCACTATATGTTACATCAATAAGATTAGGAACAGGTGATAACACTTGCAAATCTAATTCTTTAATGAACTGAACATCAACTATAGTACAATCACGGTGAGTGCCAACTAAGTAGCGCGCAATTTCTTCAAGCGGAGAAACAGTTGCAGAAAGACCTACGCGTGTGATATGGCCACAGTAATGCTCTAAACGCTCAAGTGCTAAGGCAAGATGAGTTCCTCGCTTATTTTCAGCAAGGGCATGTATTTCATCAATAATGAACCACTGCGTACTTTTTAGAACTTCACCAAACTTGGGAGAAGCCATTGAAATTGAAAGACTTTCTGGAGTGGTGATAAAGATATGAGGAGGCTTTTTAAGCATCTTTGACTTTTCTGAAGAAGTTGTATCCCCTCCACGCACCGCAACACGAATATCAATATCACGGTTGTACTTTTCTTTAGCAAGCTTTTGTATTTGTGCTAACGGTTCAATTAAATTAACCCTAATATCCTCATTTAATGCTTTTAGGGGAGATACATATATGGTATATACTTTATTTTCAAGAATCCCTTTATCAGCTAAATCAACTAGTTCATTAAGGATAGAAAGAAATCCTGTTAGTGTTTTTGTTGCACCGGTTGGAGCAGAAACTAAAATGTTTTTTCTGCTATGTATTTCCATGACTGCATAGAGCTGTGGCAAAGAAAACTCTGGAAAAGTGTTGTAGAACCACTCTTTGACAAAAGGATGCAAGATGGCATCAAGTTGTTTTTTAGTGTTTGGTTTTTCCTTGCGTACAATAGCATTTGAAGGAACTGTCTTAGTTCTTTTTTTGACAGTCTTTTTTTTTGACATGCAAAACGAATCCTCAAATTCTTTATAATAATTATGGAAGACAAAGTCCTATGGGTTTTATGGATTGAGAGGGCATATAATAGTCTTTTTGAAACAGTTATAGTCTCATTCCCAGCCATTTTGTCGTCTATAAACAGTCCCAGGTAATTCCCAGATGAGAAATAGTATTTTTGTGTCTTTTTTAGCCGTTATTATCC
>JBLKOW010000037.1:0-9497 GCA_047603135.1 Candidatus Woesearchaeota archaeon
AATAAAAAACTACGTACGATATCCCGGATCAGTATTTGCGTGATAATCTTGAAGTGCACGAAGATTTCCAGAAATAACCGATTCATGCCCTGGGAACTTTCCATTTAGATTACTTACATAATCAACCCCTTCATCAGGATGCATCGCCCATGCTTTTCGTAATTCATCTTGCAGTGCACCCTCTTCTGCAGGAGGTGCCATATTACGTGCGATTGCTTTGTTTATTTCACTAACTACCTTACCTATATCTCCTTCTCTTCCGGGAAAAATCCCTTGTATTAAACTCATTTTTTTCCTCCGAGACCCTAGGTTTACAACGATAGAATTTGAACGCATGCAAGCCCAGGAATTCCTGTGCTTTTATGCATTAACAACTACAACGACTGAGACATTATTTTGTACAGTGTTGTAGTGCATACTTAGTCAAGAGTATAAATAGTATATAAAATTTTCGAAATGGTGTACGCTGTGCTATTTTTTATTAAATTTAGTAAAAATACTTTTGCTTTCATGAATTATTTTAGGAATTAATTTGTTTTTCTGAAGATTATTTGTTATAATTAGAAAATTTGTTGTTTTACTGATAATACTTTAGTATTTAATTACATACAAATATAATAGTAATAAACTAATTTTACGCATGTCAGTGTCAATTTATTCACCAACAAGCGATATTTTCAATGAAACATATGTACGACTAGGATTTGATACCAAAAGACTTATATATAAAAAAGTAAATGACTATTTACTTAATAGTAAATTTTATTATCCTAGAAGTACAATGTTAACTAAAACTCAATCAAAGATTATGCAATTTTGTGTCACAAATATTACAGAACTATATACTATTAATGGAATTGCAAGAATGATGAACATGAACCCTTCCTTAGTTCACAGAGCAATAACACCTCTTGTTAAGGAACATAAACTTTTGACACTTACTAAACACAATCTTATAACGGTAAACTATACTTCAAACCATGGTGAATTAGCATACATAGAGTATTTGCGAATGCAAGAATTTCTTTCAAAGAATAAAATGATAAAAGACTTTAGATCTGAAATACTCCAAAAATTAAATGATGAATACTTTATTGTGATACTATTTGGATCAGCTATAACAAAAGCAAAACCTAATGATTATGATATTCTTTTTATCTTTGAAGATTTTGAAAAAGTAAGAAAAAGAGAGCGAGCTATAGAATTAATAGCCTCACAATATGAAAAAGAATTCGATATTACTGTTATTGGAGTAGAGAGTATATTTGAAATGGCAACTAAACGAACCCAAAAAAATGTCTTTAATGAAACTTTACAGAACCACATCATACTATATGGAGGAGAATTGTTTTATAGGTTATTACAAAATGCTCGACAATAAAAAGCTGAAAGAGATTGAAACTAAAGTGAAGATATTTATTCGTGAAGGTACGATTATTGCTAAAAATCCCCCTCTTAACACTGCTTTTTTCTTAGGTAATGCTGAGAATTCATTACAATCTGCACGTTTGTTATTTGATGTCTCTTCCAAAAAAGAACTTCAAGAAGTTACTGGATATCTGAAATTTAATGGATATTTATGGGCGATTAATGCAAGCTATTACTCAATATTTATATGGTACGAGCGTTATTAGAAGATTCAGGAATAAAACTAAAATCAGACGTATCTATTCATTTATTAACTTTTGATTCTTTTGTTTATTATTTCTATATTACTGGAAAATTAGAAAGAACACTTGTTGAACAATCCCTTGATGCAAAAAAAGAAAGTGCTCAAATACTAGGCAAAGAAAAAACTGAGGAGCTGATTGATACTTATTTTTATGAAAAACAAAAAAGAGCAAAATTAACCTATGAAATAGGAGAAATTGCACTGCAGACTAAAGCTAAAACATCAGTTGAGCGAGCAGAAAACTTTGTTCGTGAACTTAAAAAGCTAATGCGAGAACAGTAAACTACTCACTTCTTCATCTGTATAAAGATATGATGCGCATCAATACCATGCATAGCAAGATCAATGTATTTTTTTGAATAGCCTATTTTGATAAGTGACTCATATATTTTATCACGAGTCATTCCTTTTTTCTCAGCACGATGAATCCAGTCAATCATGCCCTGAATCTTTTTAATTTGATGTTCCCATTTATCTTTCTCATCCTTATGTTTTTCTAGATAATTACATGCATAGAGGATTTCTTTTCCAGAATAATGTTTAACAACTTCATAGATTTTCTCAAGCGGTTCTTTCTTAACCATCCAGTCTTCAAGAATAACAGTTAACTCTTGCGCCTTTTTACCGTGGAAAGTATGATTGCGTGCATTTTTCTTTAATTCCATTAACGCAGGATCATACCCTTTAAAGGTGAATTCCTCAAGACTATCTCTTTTTTCAAGATAGTGTATGATTTCTTTTAATTGTTGCAATTCTGCGTACTTGATTGAGTCTTTGGTAATATGACCTTTAATTGAATTTGTTGCAAGCCTAAGTGCAAGTTTAATCTCTGCAAAGGAGTATTCATCTTGGAATTCCTCGTAAATCTCAAGCGTTGTTTCACGGCGCTTTAATTCTTTGCGAATTAATGGAATAAGGTGTTTTACACTATCAATGTCGATATGTTCAGGACTAAGGTGAGTTGAGTCATGAATAAATCCTTTTTCGCGTGCAAGATCATGAAGTGCTTTGTGGATAAGTTTATCTGGATATTGATGTATTTTTAACTGATAGACTATCATTTCAAGATGATTACCTTGTTTTTCTTCTGCACGAATATAGTGCTTTACATAGTCAAGTAAATTCCCCGTTATGTGGTGAGTTGCATCGTCAAAGTAATCAAGATGAATCATGTGCTGTGACAGGGCATTCATGCGATGAAGTGGACCACGTTTAGAGATTAGATTAATGAATGTCTTTTTTACTTTTCGTGGGAGTGAAAGGAGAATTATTCCAAATAAGCCAAGACCATAAATTATGAATAAATCAAGTGCAAAGAACAGTGTTATGAAAAATGCAAGCGTGGACTCAAATCCAGTTGGCATACTGAATGTTGCTCTTATGTAATATATCGTTGATTGAATGTAAGGGAGCATATAGAAGACAGATAAAGTAATTATACCAAGCCATATCGTGATGTAGGCGATGTATGGTTTTTTTCGCTGAGTATATGCAACTGCTGAAAATAGTAGTGAGGTAGCGAACAGTGCAATAATTGTAGTGAGAGTTACTGTTGTTTTATGTGCAGTCATTTCTATTCCAACGGTGAAAAGATTTGTAATAACTTGTACATGTAAGATATTACTGACAAGTGCAATGCCTATTAGTGGAATACCAAATACTGAGAGATTTCTTAAAGTCGCTCCAACGATTGAATGCTCTTTTATTTTTTCACTAATACCTACATTAGTGAAATGCTGACCACGATTTAAGAAATAAATTACCCATACGATTGCAGGAATACTAAATAAGAATATATAGCCTAAAAGTGCAATAAGATACAGCGCGCCAAACGCTACTTTTTCATGCATGGCAAGGAAGAATAAATGTTCAGCAGTAATACTCTCATGTCCAAAGAGTGAGAAAATGGTTGCGTGTTCAATTTGCGAATAAAGCTCAGTTCCATGCCCAGTAATATTTGGAATAATATAAAGACCAATCTCAACAATATGCTGAAGAACAAGAAGACCTGTTACTCCTAAAATAAGTGTATGAGGGTAAGTAAACAGTTTTACAAATTTAACATAAATGGTATCAACGGCAGTAGAGACGTGTTTTAGTTCTTGGAAATGATGCCTTCGTGTTATCCATACTGCTATGAACAAAATAAGTGCCATTAATCCGAGCAGAGAAAATATAATTATTTGTCCATGAAGTGGCGATACTAATGGAACAAAAAGACTGGCAAGATACCATAAGCCAAGTACAAATAAGGTTGCGTGCCCACCAATCATTTGATAGATTGAGTGCGTTTTCTTTGATTTGTGGTTAATGAATTTGAGATGTAGGATGCCTGTTACAAGAATAACAACTGCAAGCATAAAGACTGCTGCATCAATTGCAATCGCAAGCCATTCTAAGATACGGTTAAAGATTGAGAAAAAGAACACGAACAGAATGAGCATAGTGAAAAATGAACGGCGCAATTTCTGGAAAAATGTATGTGCATGTGGATGACGTGATAACGTAAAGAAAAGACTTCCTTCCCTAATATCATGAAAGAATCCAATATAGAGTGAAATAAGGATAAGCATTACTGCACCTACTACAAATAAAGTAACTGAAAAATGATACTGATGCTCTAAAATCCACTGGTAAAAGTCAAAAATAAATAACGCACGAACTTCAAAACGAAGATTGTTTGCAAATTGTACTAAATTTTTAAGGTGCATAAGAAGCATAGCAAACAGAATAGTAAGACTCAACCACACTTTAGAATGGTTGAATAAAACTTTCATAAGATCTACTTTGTAAAGAAGCAAGAGTAATAACAAAATACTAATGACTTTTTTTGCCCAGTCTAAATAACCGTCAAGCGCACCTGCAAATTCAAGTGCATTCAAGATGAGAAGTGTTATGAAAATAAGAATTTCAACACCACGCTCAGTGACGTGATGAAACGCAGAAACTTTATGATTCTTAATACGCTCAAGTGAAATGTCAATGTCACGATTTTCTTTGAAGTTCTTTTGAATTTGCTCAGGAGTATTGCCATGCTTTAATTGCTGGGTAATTATATACTCGATGTCATCTCTTCCTTGGTAAATGACAATTGAAAACAGTAATAAAAATACAAATATAATACCCGCTGTGAGTCCAAATGATGCGTAAAGATTACGTGGATTTATTTCATACGCAGAGCCAATGAAATCACGCGCAAGTGTGGTAATTAATACTTCATCTTCACAGTCTTCGTCTCTTAACACAGGAAGGGTAAAACTAAATTCCTGTGATGCGTTTAATTCCTTAAAATTCCATACAATGATTGGATCTGCTTCTTTAATAGTAACATCACGAATAAAGCGCTCATCAATTCCTGCTCGTAGAATGATTTCATTTACTTCCTCAATAAGACACTTTGGAATGAATTGTTCAACCTCAATATCACGAACAGTGTCAACTCCTTCCTGTAAATCAAGACGAACCGTTAATACTGTTTGATTATTAACGATACTTTCACTAAACGTTGTTTGCAAGGATTCGTTTGCTAATTGCATTTGCTGACGTTCTATTTCTTGTATTTCTTCTGCAGTGAGGTGTGTTAGAGCGTGCAATTCAGTGTGTTGTTTATGTATACGCTCTTTAGGAATTTCACCAGGAAGTGTGTAACTTAATCTATATTGCTGCAAATAGTCTAAATTAGGCAGGGAAAAGTCAATAATAGGATTTTCACGAATAATGGTAAATGGGGCGCGCGAAGTTAGCAAAGATGCATGAGCAAGAACATCTGTATCGAATTCTTTTCTTAGGACAACACTCGTCTTAAAGGTTCGTTCATTGTTTTGAATTGTTTCGATGACTTCAGTATTACCATTTCGATAATTTATTTCAAAGAACTGTTCGAAAGTTCTTTGTTCAGGTTGTGGTTCAGGTTCTGGCTCAGGTTCTTGCTGGATACTTCCTCCAGACTCTGAGGAAGTTTGTTCAACTGGTGGGATGACTACGTCATTAGTTGTTTCTGAAGTGGATGGTTCGCCATTATTATTACCTTGTGTTCCTCCAAAACCACCGCTTCCGCCGGAGCCTGTTGTTGTTGATGATGCACTATATGGAATACCGTCACAATTCCCATCGAAGCCTTCTTTATTATATATACTCTCATCAAAGCTTAGTTCATAAGGCTCTGACCACCCACTCTTTGCGTGTGAAGGTGTTACTTTCTTTACTTGAATAACTTGACAGATATGATTAATGTTAAGTACAAATGGTCCAGAACGGTATGGATAATGTGTAGGGTTTGTGGAAGTTCCAACTGCACCTGATACAAATCGATTAGCGTTATGTTTATCGCCAATACGAATCATGTATGTGTCTGCATCAACATCAATGGTTGTTTGCTTAGTAGCATGATTGTATGATACAGTAAAGTTTGGCGGATTGGGTTGAGGAGGCAGTACAGGATTATCTGTGTCTATGAAGTTGAAGAGTTGTGCATTGTTACTTCCTGCGGTAAATAAATCTGGTACATTATTTCCTGTTACGTCACCAAAAAATGCTGAACCACGAGTAAATGGTGTTACATCCCCCATTAATTCATTTCTTTTTGAGATGGTAGTGCCGTTGAATTGATAAAAATTAACATGATTTTGCCCAGAAATATTTTGTCCGGATATGAAAATGATAGGATATTCCTCACCAGGAAGTGTTGTTGAAGTGATTGATGTAAAAGAATATATTTCAGTTATTTGAAAGTCAAATTCGACTAATTCATTCTCCCTTATTGTGTATATATTAACTTGAGGGTCTGCCTCCTCATTAGTAATATAACCAGTAGAAATAATCTCAGGATACCCATCATTGTTAATATCTACGAAGACTAATTCACCGCTTTGAAGTCCATCAGTTGTAGAAACATTTGTATAATTAGTTGCGGAGTTTAATTTTATTACTTTTAATTGTAAATCTCCGTCAATATTTCCTTGTAATGCAACATAATGCGCATTATTATGGTTTGTATATGCCATATTACATGAGGTAACGTCAAAAAAGTTGTGAGTTGAAAAATCAACATTTTGACTATCATAACTACCAGCATATGAATTTCTTAAAACTCCGAATTTGCCATCCGCACAAAAAATTATATCAGTATCGCCGTCATTATCTACATCAACGGCAACAAAAGACCCTGAATCAAATGAATGAACTGGTTGGGTCTCTCCTAAAATTATTTTTTGCATAACTCCATTGTTGTTAAGATCAGTAAGTGCAAAAGGGAGTTGTGGTTCATTGTTATTAGTTTTTGAGTTGATTAGTACATTATCTTTGTATCTAAAATATAAATCAGTCCCCCTATACCCATGATAGTAAATACTATTATTAAACAAACCAGCACTACTCAACCTAACACCATCATACACTCCACTTCTTAAAAAGAATTTACCATCTCCTACAACACGAAGTTCTTCTAGAATACTGATTGGTTCGTAGTTTTCAGCATCACAATGAATGCTTGCATTGAACTCTTGCTCAATGCTAAAGTTATGATTAGCAGTGTAAAATTCGCCATCAAAAATTAAATCTAAATTAATAACAGTCGAATTAAAAGTACATACTGCATCAGGAATACCACTCCCATTTATTGCGTAACTATACAAGACTTTAATTTCATGTTCTTCATCCGTTATAATTAAACTTGTACTTGCATACGTTACAACTGCATTTGCAGTTGTTGTGTAGTTACTAAATCCTGGAACAGAAACAAAATATGCAGAGCCATTATAACTCTTATTAGTACACTCCTCACAATAAATTTCATTTCGAAGCAAGAGTGGTTTTTCAACATAAGATAAGTTGTAAAAAACTAGGTCGGCAGTACCATTTAATGTACTTGAGATTGTATTGTTGCCAATACTAACAACTTCATCAAGATTAAGGAATGAAATGTTTATAGGTTGTGTCCAGTTAATACGACCAAATTCATTACCTAGTGTTAGATTAAATGAAGAAAAGAATGCAAGGTCAGTTTCCATGTTATTTGTCAGCATATTTTCTGAAAAAGAAGTACCTACGGGAAATGTTGATAGAGGAAGAGGTGAGCGTGTTAGTGAAACTAAAACACTTGGTGCAGGGAAGATTACTTGAGTAGTATTATAGTAAGCATATTTTGAAAATGTGATGCTGTGATTAATTGGAATATTTCCCGGAAATATTCTACTCAAAAGAATATGCTTAGTTTGTGTTGAATTAGTAAGAGACTGATTTACCTCAGTCACATTGCCAAATTGGTCAGTGTAAGTAAATGTTGTTGTGGTGTACAGCGTTGCATTTCCAAAAAGAGTAACATTGCTATCATAAAACGTTGCATTTGCTGTTGTTATATTTGTAAAAGTACTGTTGAAAATACTAATTTCTGAGAGAATAAAAGAAGGTGATTGTGTGAAGAGTCCAGTTAAATTTTCAGTACCGTTGTAGGTAAATGAATTTACCGTGAAACTTTGAGCAGAGAATCTGCCCTGCACTGTAAGATTACTATGAGGGGAAGAGAAGTTAGGGATTTGTATGTCAAGGAAACCAGTACTATTTACTGTGATATTATGTGAGGTTGATATATTTGTAGTTAATGGACAATGACTTGAAATAATCCATTCAGACTCAGTTGGTTCACATGAACTTGATAGGGTTGTCCATTCGCTTTTACGAAGCGATTGATCAAATGTTTGGACTGAAACCGAAACAAATTCACTCGTAACATTATTTAATGTTACATTAGTACGATACCGCATGTTACCTAGATACCCTTGGGCAGGGTGGGTGGATAATGGATAAAAATCTGCAACAATAACCTCACCATCAAGATATGAAGCTTTTAGGTTGTAAGAATACATTGGATGTACTGCATCCCATGAGACAAATAATTGCTGGGTTCCATGATTATATGAAATATTAAGATTAGTCGGTGGAGATGGTGCATCTCGCTCAAATGGAGGTGTATTAGTATATACTCTTATATCTTCGTCTTTTCCACCAATTGCAACTGCTAGGCCTTGTGAATGCGGAAGATGTGTTGCAGTTATTGAACATCTTTCGTAATTTTCGAATGAAAGATTTTGTCTATAAAAATATCCTGGGCGCGAAGCGTTTTGCTTGAGGAAGTATGTTTGTGGATGAGCCCCATCATTTCCACAAATGAGTATATCTTTGAAACCATCGTCATCAAAATCTGCAACAAATATGTCTGACTCAGAGAGCGGAGGAATGTTAGCTAGGCGTTCATTTGTTGCAGGGTCTGGAAGCCCATCAAGAAGATTTTCAGTTGAATTAAAGAGGAGGATTTGGCGTGTTATAGGTCCACTTGCATTAATACCAGTTATGAGTATATTTGTTTCATTGTTCTCTAAAAATCGACTGATATGACATGAACCTCTTGAAAAACCTACATCAAAAGTAGTACTTAGTGTAAATGTTCCATTATTGTTTTCGTAAAGATATAATCCACGTTGAGGAGTCGTATTCCAACCTGCAACTAGCAAATCAAAATTACCATTCCCAGTTAAGTCTTCATAACATGCAAAACCATCTCTTAAACCAATAATACTTCCATCAAAAAAACTCCCATCCTCAAGAATAACTCTGCTATGTCTCCCTATTGAATCACCATAAAAACTTACAGTCTCATATTTACCATCATTATTAGTATCAAAACTTGTAACAAAAGGAAATTGCAAACTAGAAAACACACTGTTTAGGGGAATCAGATTTTCTTGAGATTCAATTGAATGAAAATTTGAAGGATTATTAAAAGGTCCGAAATTTAGAATGTGAGTTCTATTAAAAACACTAATTATTG
>JBLKOW010000038.1:0-9478 GCA_047603135.1 Candidatus Woesearchaeota archaeon
TTGCAAAACCGTGTTTAATAGTTACTAAAGAATTTTTTAGTGATTCATGAAGTCCTGTAAAAAGCTGAGTAATAACATCTTTAGCATGTTTCTGAGCATCATTAAAAGTCATTTTTTGTTCTATTCCAGCATACATCGATTTTGTAGGAATGCATCCTGTATGTAAACAAGTACCTCCAAGACATATTTCTGTATTTTTTTTTGCTTCAACAATACAAACAGTCTTACCATGACGGACTGCTTCACGTGCTGCGCTGCACCCTCCTGGTCCTGCTCCAATAATTATAAAATCATATTTCATTGGTTCACCTCAGTATGCAGTTACATTAGGATCAATTTTTGACCATGCTAATATACTCCCTGTATAATTTAATGCATTATATCCATTCTTTTGCATAATGGAGCGTGCAACAGCACTTCTTCCACCAGAACGACAATAAACAACGATAAGATTATTTTTACGGAATTTTTTAAAGTGATATTTCTTTTCAAATTCTTGTTCAGTCATATGCAAACTTTCATCCAGTTGTGCAAGTGGAATATGCTTAGCAGTTGGAATAATTCCATAGACCAGTTCATCTTTTTCTCGAACATCAATAAGATAAAGCTGTGATTTATTATCATTACTATATATTAACTCTTTAAGTTCATCAGTAGTAATACTTTTTTTCATAAAAACCACCCATATTACTATGAAATATAGTTAAATATATAAATATGAATATTCTAGAAGGTATATATGGTATTCAGAAAATCGTCAAAGAAGAGTGACAACGCAAAAAAAGATGATTCAGGAATGTTTTATTCTGCGTTTAAAGAAATACTGTCAGGCATAGTTTTTGCAACAGTATCGACGTGGGTAAAAGATATGATTCATAATTTTCAGCGTGCGGTGTATATTACAACAAAAAAAGTAATTGAGTCATTATTAGCTCTTGCGCTTCTCATTTTAGGGATTTGTATGATAATGCTTTCATTACCGTTTTTATTAAGCTATTATCTTAATTTACCTGCTTCATTATTCTTTGTCATAATAGGTTCAATTGTTATTATTATAGCATTGATAACATTTGAGCATATCAGTAAAACTAAATATCAAAATGAAAAGGAGGATTAACTATGCCTAAAAAAGCTACTAAAAAAACAACTAAAGGTGCAACTAAAAAAGCACAAAAAAAGACTACTGCTGCCAAACGCGCAACTAAAAAAGCGTCCAAGCAATCAGTAAATGCTGTTAATCAAATTAAGTCTGCAACAAAGAAAAGTGTTTCTGCAGTATCTGCTCGTGCAAAAGATTATGAAAAGCGCGCAGCAAAAAAAGTTCGTGAAGAACTCTCAAAAGCAAAAGCAAAATTACAGTCTGCTGAAAAGAAAATTTCTCAGCAAATTAAGAAACATCCTGAACGTGCTGTTGCAATTGCAAGTGCAGTAGGTGCTGCAATTGGCGCAGGTATTGTTGCTGGTCTTCGACGAAAGAAGAAATAGTTTTTTTATATTTATTTTTTAATTTTTATTTATGTTTATTGTTTAATTTTAATACTTATTTTAATCAGTTTCTTTCTGTTTATTTTCTTAGTTTTATAAATCACTTATCTTCAAGAACTGCTTCTTTAACCAAGTAACGTGCATTATGTTTTCCTTCTTCACGAACTTCGCCAGATTTAATGACGAGCTTTTTTGTAAATAATGGGCAGTCAATTACTAACGATTCAAACTCTCCGCCCTCCCCTGCAACGTTTAATCCGTTTTTTTCGCGTAACATAACTAATGCATCAACATCCTTCTCAGTAATTTCTCGTCCAACCCAAGAACTATCAAGTCCTTCGGCAGCAACACTGCTCAAAACAATATTGAATCCTTGATTTAGAAGTTCTCTCATCTCTTGTTCTTGTTCTTTATGCCACAAGGGGGAAAAAACAGTTAATCCTACTTTGTCGGCAACTTTCTCAATTCGCTCACGCTGATACTCTGAGAATAATGCGCCAGTAATGATGCCATTAATACCATGCTCTTCTTTTGCACGCTGAAAGAGCTCAGCCATATCTTCTATTTCAATTTCCTTTTCTCCATGAGTTTCTTGAGCAAGAAGAGGAATGTTCATTGCGCTTGCATGTAATTCGGCTAAATGGATATTTGGGGTATGAAACATAAATGAATCAGTATTTTTGCTTTCTATTGTTAATAAACATGTTAATTCGTAATTATGCTTTTTCATTAAATATGCAGCATAACAACTATCTTTTCCAGTACTCCATAAAACTCCCAATTTTCTATTGGTAGTATTTCGTATTGAATTGAGGTATTCTGCTTTAGTGCTAAAGCCTTTGGCATGTGCAATCTTTTCAATCGCACGATCAAATTTACTTCCATATTGTGCTGCTTTCTTTTTTCGCCATGCAAGTTCCTCAGGGATTTTACAATAATCTGCAACTTTTCGCAAAATTACTTTTTTATGTTCTCCTTCAATTTTATGCTCTTCAGGAATTTTTAAGGCATACCTTACTAAATCATAATCAAGAAAAGGAAGCCTCATTTCAATAGTTTGTGTCATTGCAATAACATCGTCTCGATATAAATCACGTTCATACATCTGCTGAAGTCCTGATACACATTCTTTGTTAATATTACTACTTCGTGCATGACGTTCATACCCTCCAAAGATTTCTTCACTTCCAAGCCCTGAGAACATTATTTTAAAACCATCTTCATGTGCTTTTTTGGAACACAAATGAAATGGTAATGCAACTCCTACTTTGACAACATTAGTGCTTTCAATAATGTGGGTCACTTCTTTAATTGCCTTTGCAGTTTCTCGCAGGTTACCATGTACTTCAACAAGTGGTATGTCAAGTGCTTTTGCTGCCTTTCGTGCATAAATTAAATCATCAGGAATACTCATGCCTTTCTCAATAAGTCCAGCAGTATAGCACGTAAAAGGAACGTCTAAATCTTTAAGCATTTTTGCTATCATAACTGAGTCAATTCCCCCTGAGAAAAGAAGTCCAATTTTATGTTCTGCAGTTCGTTTTTGTACAGCATTTCTAAATAATGTATAAATTTGAGCGACAAATTCAGAGACTGGTGTGTCTTTTGCGTGTTCAGGTGTAATGGAAAAAAAATCTCTGCTCTGAAAATTAATGGTATTCTGCTTAATATTATAATGCAGTATATGTCGTGGATAAAGCTCGTATGTATCATATCGTTCATTTCCAATAAGTGCTTTTTGCTCTGATGCAAATGAAAATCCCTGTGAGCTACTATACCAAAGTGGTTTCTCACCAATGATGTCGCGTGCAAGTATAGCTTTATGTGATTTCATATTGACAAAACAAAATGCAAAAACGCCATCTAACTCTGCAAGTACTTCGTTAACTTTCTCAAACGTTTCTGTTTGAGGATTCCATGTTTTCATAAGAAGATGCAGTAACAATTCTGCATCATTTGTTACATTAAGTGAATGGGTCTTTGCAAGTTCTTTCCAGTTATAAATTTCACAGTTCACTGCAAGTAGAAAGTCTTCATGAATAAGTGGCTGTGAAACAATACCTACAATTGCATGAAGAACGTGTCCGATAGCATTACCATCCCACGTATGTATGTGACTACCATCATGGCCGCGGTGCTGTAGCAATTCTAGTCCCTTACTAACACATTCTTTTGCATGTGATTGATTAAAGAATCCAATTATTCCGCACATAGTACTTACCCAGTTCGTTTAAACTTTTTTTCAATATCACGAAGACCTACTATAAACATAGTTGGCCTGCCATGCGGGCAAGTATAAGGGATATCACACTCTGCAAGTTTCTTAAGAAGTGTATTCATTTGTGATTCATGTAATACATCTCCTGCTTTGATAGATTTTCTGCATGCAAATCGTATAATTCTCTCTTCAACTTCAGTATGAAGTTCTCTTTCTTTTTGTGGATTTTTAGGAAGTGAGTCAAGCTCAGAAAGTAGGTCAGTAATTAAAACGCGTGAAGCTCGCTCGAAAACAAATGGTACGCTTCGAACAATAATGGTGTTCTCCCCATGGTCATCAATATCAAAACCACATGTATGAAGCTGTTCTTTGAAATGAAGTGCGTTTAGATATTCTGCTGGACTTAATTCCATAATGAGTGGTTTTACTAATGTTTGAGCAGACACTGCATTATCTTTCATCTTGTTCATCAGCAGTTCATAATTAATACGCTCTTCCGCAGCGTGCTGATCAATGATGCATAAACCTTCTGGTGACTCTGCAATAATATACATATGGTGTATTTGTCCAAACACGCGAAAAGGACCAATTTTTGCATGATTTTGTGAAGTATTCTTTTCTAAAAGCGAATTCTTATCTAGAAACGTACTTTTTTCTGCAAAATTACTTTTCTCCAAATAACTATCCTTTTCCAAAGAAATATCTTCCTTAAAAGAACTATTTTCCTCCAAAGAACTATCTTTATCCAAAAAGCCATCCTTATTCAAAAAACTATTTTCATCAGAAAAGCTCTCATCTTTAACAAGAGTCTTTTGTTTACCTGTTTGCATTGCATATTTTCGGTATGTGCTTTCTCCCTCGCGCAGTGCAGATGAACGCGAATGTACTTGTTTAGTGCTACGGGGATTAAAACTATCGATTTCATGAGTGGGTATTAAGTTTTCTTGCGCAAGTGCTCCATTGACTGCAATGCTTAAATGCTCACTAATGTCTTGCATAAGGCTAATTTTAACAATTTCTTTTCGCGGGTGCACATTAACATCAACTTTATGCTCATCAATAGTAACATGCAAAACAAATACAGGTTCATTCTCAAGGAAGAGCATGCTATGGTATCCTTTTTTAACAGCGTTGCTAAGTTCTTTAGACTTAATGAATCTTCCATTAAGAAATATAGTTTGATAGTGTTTATCTTTCCGCGCAATATTTGGTTTTCCAATAAACCCTTTAACAGAGAACAATTCATCATGGTAATCAATATAAATCATATTCTTTGCAATATCACTTCCATAAATTGCTTGAATAGTATTAATCCAATCGTTTGTAGTATTTGTTGAAAGAACATTTTTTCCATCATTTTTTAGAGTAAACTGAAGGTTTGGGTAGGCAAGTGCATACCTTGTTACAATATCAGTAATCTCTTTAAGTTCACTTTCTTTACTTCGCAAGAATTTCTTTCGTGCAGGAACGTTATGAAATAATCGTGAAACGGTTATAGTTGTTCCGGCAGGTGAAGCATGTTCTTCTATGGATGATTCTTTTCCGTGTACTCTAACTAACCAACCGCTGATATCATCCTGTGTTCGTGTTAAAAGAGAAAAATCTGAGACTGCACAAATAGATGCCAGTGCTTCTCCCCGAAATCCTAAGGTATGTATTGCAAATAAATCTTGCTCAGATGAAATTTTTGATGTTGCGTGTCTTGTTATGCTAAGAAGTGCATCTTCTTTAGTCATTCCAGCTCCATCATCACGTACTTGTATGTTTTCAATACCTCCTTTTTCAAGGTGTATGCTGATAGTTTCTGCGCCTGCATCAATACTATTC
This sequence comes from Candidatus Woesearchaeota archaeon, assembly GCA_047603135.1. GTDB lineage: Archaea > Nanobdellota > Nanobdellia > Woesearchaeales > JACJVV01 > JACJVV01. The sequence continues at coordinate 5,531 of JBLKOW010000038.1, forward strand.
TCAATAAGTTCTTTTACGACTGAAGATGGGTTTTCAACTACTTCACCAGCAGCAATCTTGTCGATGAGACTATCTTCAAGAACATGTATTTTTCCCATAATGATATTACTCTTTGTGTATTTAAATAGGTTTTTGTCAATTATCCTCGTGAATCTATCGAAAACTATTTAAAGTTATATTTTAATAACCTAGATAGGACAACTAAAAGGCAGTTGCACCTCTACAGGCACATTGTAAGTTAATACTGATAAAAGTTATTTTGGTATGCTTTTCATGTAAAAGGTCTGTGAGTGATTGCCAATAGCTGTCTAAAGAGGTGTGCACATGTCAAATGATGATTATGATTTAATTCCCCATGCTAAACTTAAAAAATTAGAAGATCAGATTGAAGCATTAAAAGGTGGAAAAGGCGGAGCCTCACCTCAACTACAGCAAAGTATGGATGATTTATCAGGTTCTCTTAAAGCAATGATTACTGTTTTTACTGAAGCAAAGAACGAACTTCGTATTGAAGATGAAGAAAAAGAATTGCTTTCATCAAAAATAGATCCTATCCTGCAAAAGCTTGATGGTCTTCTTGATCAAAATGAAAAAATAGCAGAAGGGATTTTATCACTTGCAGATATGATTAAACGCGTTGAAACAAAGGTTGAAGACTTAGAATCACAATCGGCATCAGAAAAAAATGACGAGGGTGCTAAAGGTTCATTCAGCAGTTCATTAGGTACCTCATCAGCAGAATCAGGCTCCCGTAATTTTTCAGAGCGATTTCAACAACGTGGTTTCCAACCTGACACCTTTTCTCAAAATCAACAGCAATCAAATCCTGCGCAGTCCTCATTCAATCCTTCAGGAATTGGACAATCTGCCTCTTCAGGTCAACCATCAAATCAATTTGGTCAATCAACTGGGGAAGGTTCACCCTTTCAATCTCCATCACAATCTAATTCCTTTGGTTCAAGTGCTGGACAGCAAGGCAATCAGCCAGGTAACCCACTAAACAATCAACCAGGAAATTCAGGAGGAAAAACTGATTTATTAGCTGATCCTTTTAGTGATCCTTTTGGCGATAAATCAAATCAACCTCAACAAAGCCCATCATCAATGCCAGATGGTCCTTCTCAAAATAACCCTTTACAACAAAATAACTCTTCGCAGAATAGTGGATTGCAAGATCCACTTGGTCAAAAGAATTTTTCTTCACCAGCGCCAGGTCAACAACCAAATCAGCAACCAAACCAGCAATTTGGACAACCACAAGCACCTCCAAAGAGTAGTCCAGATGGTAATCAAGGAAATGCTGGTAGTATGGGTATGCCACCTCCTCCACCAACTCCTGCAAAAAAGAAAGGATTTTTTGGTTAATGTGCAAAGAGGAAACTTATTATGGTACTCAAAGGAATGGATCCAAATCTAGCACAACATTTATCGGCATATGCGCAAACTAGTTCTAGTAGTTCAGGTAGGTCTAATAGTATAGATAACTCAAATAGTGGAAGAAGTTCTGATAGTTCTAGCAATTCTAATTCACAAAGAAATTCTTTAGGTTCATCTTCTGATTCTAGTTATTCTTCACAAGAAGGAACATCAGAATCTTCTCGTTCTTCGTCATCGAGCATGAGCTTTGAAAAAAATACTGATGAAAAATCAAATAACAATACTACTGAACCTTCTTCCCAGAAGGGTGGAAATAATTTAGCAACATCTCCTCATACCTCTGCTGAACAATTTAATAAAAAACGTGTAAAAGAATTCTTTATTCGTGTTGCACGTGCATCTATGCGACATAATATTCGGCTTGGTGCTCGCCAACAATTTCATGATCACGTTGAGCGTATTCGTTCTACAGCAAAAAAAGGAGTCCAAGAACATCATGATTTTGATTCTGAAATAGATGAGCTGAAGAAGAAAGTTGCTCATTTGATTGAGGTGGAGCGTAACCCATATAGCCCACAAAAAAATGAAGAACTTAAACGTAAGATTGTATTTTTAGAAAATCAAATTCAGGATTTAATAAAAACAAAAAAAGTTCGTGAGGATCGTTTTGTTGAACTTGAAAAGAAGATTAATTCAAAAATAACTAAGAACAATGAATTAATGAAACACATTGAGCGAAAATTATTAACACTTGAGCATAAACTTGTTTCTCATAAACTTTCAAGTAAAAAAGGAAAGAATAAAGTGAATAAAGAATACGTTTCAGAGATAGAAAAACAAATATCTGAAACAAAACGAGTTCTTGATACTATTCGAAAATCTCCTAAGAAATTAAATTAACAAGATAAATAATTAATGAAAAACTAATTCTGCAGTCTTACTGAACTAGTATGAATTCTTAAAGGTCACGTGCCATAAGTGTTGTTCTGCTATTTGCAGTTGCACGTTTACATGCCTTTCGGATGTGCTCAGTTGTTGCGTTTTCAAGTTCTTCAAGAAATTCTTTTGAAAGTTGCATACTTCCTGCAATTTCTTTTACTTTTGTTCGATTAACAAGCATGCTATCTCATTATGTATCCTATATTTAAGTATTACGTATTCGTGATAGAAATGTTTAAAAACACTCGTTTTCTTAGTAACGTATGCCAAAGCGAATTTCCTTAATACCTAAAGCTCCAACTGCACGTATTTTACTTAATACTGGTGCTGATCGTGTCAGTAAAGATGCAATGTATTACTTTGGAGATGTTCTTGAGGAGTATGCTCTTGAAGTTTCTCGAAAGGCGCTCATGATTGCTCAGCATTCTGGAAGAAAAACAATTAAAGCTAAAGACTTAGAACTTGCTATAAAATAATTCTATAATAGTTTAGCGAATGTATTGGAAACCATGATTGGTAATTATTAAAGATTAATTTTCATCTAGCTTCTACATAAAACTACAAATGTAACATTTCACCATACTTTTGCATTTCTCCTTCTGCATACTGCTCTTTTCCGAATGCATGTTTATATCCATCGTTTTGATAACGAGGGATAACGTGCAGGTGAAGGTGTGGAACTTCTTGCCCTGCAGCGGGTTTATTATTAACGGTAAGATTAAATCCATCGCATTTCAGAACTTCAATTTGTTTCTGTGCAACACGTTTTGCAATCACAATAAGGTGACTAAGAATTTCTTCAGGACACTCAAGCATTGTTTCACATTCTTTTTTAGGTATAACGAGTGCATGTCCTTTATGATTAGGGTAGAGGTCAAGGATAACAATACACGTATCGTCCTCATGCAATTTTGTTGAAGGAATTTCTCCTGCAATAATTTTACTAAATATGCTTGTCATACATATACAAAAGAGTGAAAATTTATAAAACCTACGTAACTTGAGGACAATAAAATTGGCTTATACAGGGGTGGTAGTTAAATCTGGTATAACGCTCCGCTGGCAGCGGAGAGGCTTCGGGTTCAAATCCCGACCACTCCATATATCATACCACACAAAAGTCATCTCTTCGTGACGACAGAGTTACATTTAAATAAGATTATTAAATTAGATAAGTATGGAATTTGAATTACAGGGTGTTGAGCGCATACCAGCATATGCAGGGATGAATGGTGCGAGTTTTCCTTTTTCTGAAAGTATAACTGAAACAATCGAAGAAACTGGTCCATATAATGTATTTGTAACTAAAATTGTTGATTTACATGATCCCTTTCGTGCATTAAACTCTGAAATTATTTTCACTGCTAATCAATATATCGGTTCGTTGTCTCTTTACTTTAACAAAAAGAGATTTAGTGTACATCCTCCTAATTTCTTAAATAAAGTAGGAAAAGGTAGGTATGATATTATTCCACAAAGTAATGTACTTCGTGTTTTAGAGGAAGGAGTGCCTATGTACCGGATTGGTTTAGACTTTAAGTCAGGTATTATTGATATTAATGTGAGCAACGCGAACACAGGGGTTTAATTCCCCGACCTTTAGGTCGTTTTCTATAGAAAACTTTTTACGCG
>JBLKOW010000039.1:0-9094 GCA_047603135.1 Candidatus Woesearchaeota archaeon
TTCATATATAAATCTCCAAAAGAAATTGTGGTTCTAAACTATATAGATCAATGTAAACCTATTTCGGTACTATACATCTTCTTTTTTTTACCGTAAACTTTAAATACAATATCTATTTCCTACTAAAGAACGTAAGTATTCTATACTCGTATGACACACAAGGGGGTCTAAACACATGTCTGATGATAACGTAATGAAAACAGGAACAACCACGATTGGTGTTCATTTTAATGGTGGCGTATTACTTGCTGCTGATAAGCGTGCAACTGCAGGCCATCTCATTGCCCAAAAAGATACTGAGAAAGTAAATAATATTACTCCAAATATCGCAGTAACTATGGCAGGTACAGCTTCTGATGCTCAGCTTTTAATTAAACTTGCAAGTTCTGAATTAAAGTTAAAAGAAATTCGAACAGATCAAAAGCTCTATGTAAAAGAAGCAGCTTCATTCATGTCACGCATGGTATATAATAATCTTCGAAGACCAAGTATGATGCCAGGAATTAGTCACTTTATTATGGGTGGCGTTGATGAAACAGGGTTCTATTTATACGATATATTCCCTGATGGAACAATTAGTCTTTGTAAAGAATATATTGCATCAGGCTCAGGCAGTGTCATGGCGTATGGTGTTCTTGAAACACTTTACAAAAAAGATATGACTTTTGATGAAGCAAAAGAATTAGTTGTTAAATGTATTAACGCAGCAATTAGACGTGATAGTGCATCCGGAAATGGTATTGACATATTCCTTATTGATAAAGAAGGTGCAAGACGAGTTCATTCTCAAGACGTTGAACCATTAGTTACTGTGTAAATATTTTTTTATTTATTATTTTGAAATACTTTAAATATCTATGATTGTAAGAAATAAGTAATAATTAGTACATAAAATACTATAAACGAGGGAAATAAATGGCAGATATTCTGAAAGAGATTTTAGGTATGTTACCTGAAAATAGCATTAGTAATGCAACTTTTGAAGCAGCAAACATTGTTCTGTATACTAAAGACAAAAAGTTCTTTATGGATAATAAAGGTGAAATAAAGAAAGTAGTTGATTCAATTAAAAAGCGCGTCGAACTTCGCCCAGATCCAAGTTTATGTATGGAACCAGAAAAAGCTGAAAAAGAAATTAGAAAGATTATTCCTGAGGAAGGTGAAATTGGCAATATTATTTTCGACCCCCAGCGTTCTGTTGTATTTATTGAGGCTGAAAAGCCAGGTTTAATAATTGGTAAACAAGGAGGATACATTCAAACAATCCGTGAGAAAACTCTTTGGGTTCCTGTTATACAGCGCCGTCCAGTAATTCGCAGTCAGTTAATTGAAAATATTCGTTCTGTATTATATCAAAACAATGATTATCGTAAAAAATTCCTTGACAAGGTAGGTCACCGTATTTATGACGGATGGCTCCGTGGAAAAAAAGAGGAGTGGATTCGTGTAACATATTTAGGAAGTGGTCGTCAAGTAGGTAGAAGTGCAATTCTATTGCAAACGCCTGAGTCTCGTGTTCTTCTTGATTGTGGAATTGATCCAAGTATTGAAGCAGATTCTTCTGAGATGTATCCTTACCTTGAAGCTCCAGAGTTTAATATTAGTGAACTTGATGCAGTAGTTGTTTCACACGCACATATTGATCACGTTGGTTTCTTGCCCTACCTCTTCAAATATGGTTATAAAGGTCCAATTTACTGTACACCTCCAACAAGAGATATAATGGCGCTTTCTCAGCTTGATATGGTTAAAATATCTCGTAATGATGGTAAAGATCCAATCTATACAGCTGATGAAGTACGTGAATTAGTAAAACATACTATCACACTCGAGTATGAAGAAGTTACCGATATTACTCCAGATGTGCGTATTACATTGCATAATGCAGGTCATATTTTAGGCAGTGCCATGGTTCATCTTCACGTAGGAAACGGCCTTCATAACATACTCTATACTGCTGACTTAAAATATGGGAGAACTAAATTACTTAATCCTGCAGAAACGCGATTCCCTCGTCTTGAAACATTGATGATTGAAAGCACGTATGGTGGAAAAGATTGTGTTCCTAAAACGCGTGATGAAAGTGAAGAAAAAACAATTGAGATAGTTACTAAAACTATTGAGCGTGGCGGAAAAGTTTTAATTCCAACGCTGGGTGTTGGTCGTTCGCAAGAAATTATGCTTGTTGTTGAAAATTTAATAAAATCTGGTCGTCTTGGTGAAATCCCTGTGTATATTGACGGTATGGTGTGGGATATTACTGCAATTCACACAGCATATCCAGAATATCTTAATTCAAGTATTCGAAAATTAATCTTTCACAAAGACCATAATCCTTTTTTGAACCCAATCTTTAAACGTGTTGGGTCACAAAAAGAGCGAAAAGAAATCATTGAAGAAACAGGTCCTTGTGTTGTGCTTGCAACATCGGGTATGCTGACAGGTGGTCCTTCTGTTGAATATCTTAAAGCATTTTGTGAGGATAAACGAAACACTATTATGTTTGTATCGTACCAAGGTCAAGGTAGCTTAGGAAGGCGAATTCAGCGTGGTGAAAAAGAATTTATGCAAATGGGTCCTGGTGGAAAAAATCAAGTATATAGCCTTAAAATGGAAGTAACTACTGTTGAAGGTTTCTCTGGTCACTCAGATAGAAATGAATTAATGAAGTTTGTACAAAACTGTACTCCTCGTCCTAGAAAGATTATTATTAATCACGGGGAAAGTTCACGATGTTTAGACTTAGCCTCAGGCATGCATAAAGCATTTCGTGTAGAAACTGTCTGTCCAAGAAACTTAGATGCAGTCCGCCTGAAATAGTTTTTTATTGAAAATCTCACCTGTGAGATTTACGTGGGGATATGAATACCCCATCTTTCAGGGTGAGATTTTCAATTCCAAAAATCCGACTCAATAGTGAGTCAGTAATACTCCAACATTTATGTTGGGGATATGCACAAACGTAGTTTGGCACGCTAAACTTTGTTTATCGGGACGAACAACCGAGAGTCGGATTTTTGTTATTTTTTATGTTTCAATTATAATTTAGAATAAAATTAATTAAATGATTTATGTTTTCCACTAATTAATGTTCTACTCCTACTCTTTTCTTAGGAGGTAGCCATGTCATTCCCTTTGATCCAAAAACAATTTTATTGCTTTCTTCAAGGTATGAAATAATTTCTAGTAACGTGTAATGATTAACTTGTTTTGGTAGTATGCTCTTAAGTTTAGCTAAAGTTACTACAGTTTCACTTTGAAGTGCCTGCTCAACCATGCGTATTGTACTTAATCTTGGTGATGCCATATTAATAATAAATCCTGATGAATTAATAAACTTTTCTCATAACTGCGCTAATATTTCATAATTCTATCATATTGTTTATGGGTAGTAATGTCAATAACAAATGCAATTATTGTTACATTATCGCGCTCAAGAGTATAGAGCATTCGCCAGTAACATGGTAATGCAATTCTAAACAAATTATGAACTTTTAATTCTTTTGGAATGCTTTTCTTTCTAATTTGGTCTCCTATTTGTGGATCTGATTTGATTAACAAAACTTTAGTATCAATTGCTTTTAGTAATATTCTATCTTCTTTTAATTTAGAATCTTTAAGTTTTTGATATATTTTCTCTGCTTTTGATGAAAATAATACTTTTATCATATATCTGTAATATATAAAATCTTTAGATACTTACTCGTAAATAGTTAGAAATATTTTCAGAGAACAAAAAGTAATTGTAATTACTATAAAAAGATTTCATAATTTTAACACATTTCTAAAAACATTTCACAAAAATAAAATTCACTTCATCTCTCCTTTCAAAATTGAAATAAATTGCTTTGAACAGAAACATCTTGTGTTTTATGAAAATCAACTTTTGGAACAGAATTTCGAATGACAAGCTCTTTTGTTCCTGAAAACTGAGTTAAACGCGTATTATGTTTAATTGAGTTATAGCTCACCATCAATATACTTTAAACTATACTATTATATAAATATTTCTATTATTGGCAAAAGTAGTTCTTATAATAGTACACTTCATCTTCATAACCTTTTTATACCTCTCCTTTTCCCTCTTATATTATGTACGAACCATCTAAAGAGATACTTGATAATTATGCAGATATTCTGGTGAATTTTGCCCTAAATAGTGGTAAGGGTGTCTCAAAAGGCGATGTGGTACAAATTCAAGTTCCTGAGTGTGCAAAGCCAATGCTTATTGCACTTCGCCGAGCAGTACTAAAAGCGGGTGCTCATCCTATAATTCAGTATTTGCCTGATGATATTTCACGTGAATATTTTGAACTAGCAAATGATGACCAGTTATCTTTTTTTCCAGAAAAGTATTTGAGAGGGATTGTTGATCAAGTCGATCATACTGTTGCTATTATTGCTGATACGAATAAACATGAGCTTGATGGTGTTCCTCCGTCAAAAATTATGCTTCGTCAAAAAAATTACAAACCCTATATGGACTGGCGTCAAGAAAAAGAAAATAAAGGCAAATATACGTGGACGCTTGGTTTATATGGAACTCCTGCAATGGCTAAAGAAGTTGGTATGTCGCTTGAAGAGTACTGGGAACAAATAATCAGGGCATGTTACCTTGATGAACAAAATCCTGTACAGAAGTGGAAAGATTTGACAAATAATCTTGAGGAAATAAAAGAAAAACTAAATGCTCTTGAGATTGAGAAACTTCATATTGAAGCAAAAGACACTGATATTTTTGTTCAAATAGGTCCAAATAGAAAATGGCTTGGTGGTTCAGGAAGAAACATACCTAGTTTTGAGCTTTTTATTTCACCAGACTGGCGCGGAACAAATGGTCACATTCAATTTACTGAACCTCTCTATAGATATGGTTCTCTAATAACGGATGTATATTTAGAGTTTAAAGATGGAATTGTTACGAAGGCAAGAGCATCAAAGAATGAAGATCTTCTTAAGGAAATGATTTCAGCTGAAAATGCAGATAAAATAGGAGAATTTTCATTAACTGATTCACGCTTTTCTCGCATAACTAAATTTATGGGTGAAACGCTGTATGATGAAAATGTTGGCGGGAAAAATGGAAATACTCATTTAGCAGTTGGCATGGCATATAAAGATTCATACACGGGAGATCCAAGTACAGTTGTAGAAGAAAAGTGGAAGGAAATGGGGTTTAATGACTCAGTCGTACATACTGATATTGTTGCAACTTCTAACCGAAAGGTAACAGCGTATCTAAAAGATGGATCAACAAAAGTCATCTATAAAGATGGGCAGTTTTTAGTATAAATTTCTAACATCTTACATGCTTTTTTATGCATTTTATAGTGGCTGAAGATTCTCTTAACTTGAGAGTAAGGGATTAAACTACTAGTTAGTAACAAAAACTTTATAAATTAACGCACGTTAATACGCAAGATGGCACGTAAAAATGCACTAAATCCTGAATCAATTGAAGATTTAGCAGTAATGAATCCAACAAATGAGCAGATTCTTCGTGAAGGATTTAATAAACGAGTACGCGAGCATTTAATTCCTGTAGAGGAAACTCGTCATCCTATTCATACAATACCAGTATCAAGTGGTATTAATTTCGATGCAAATATGCCTGTTTCTTCATTTCTTGATGATATTTTAAATACATATCAATCATCTACCAAAGAGCTTGATGAAGTCACCTCTAGTTTTGGTATTGATTTACGTTATGATGCTTCTCCTGAAATGCAAAAATTACTTATTAATGACTATAATAATGCAGGTGACCGTGTAAAAGATATAGCAAAACGCTGGGGTATGTCTGAGTCAAAGCTGTATAAAACTCTTCATGATCTTGAGACTGGTGGTGCTAGTGTTGACTGGCGAAAAAATCGCCGGGGTAAAATGGCTGAGCGCTTTGAAAAAAGATTAGCAAATTTACTTAATGAGAAAAATGGCGATGGTAGTTTTGCATATAGTCATCGAGATATTGCAGAAGAGTTTGGAAGATCTACGAGTTGGGTAGGTTTATACCAGCGTAAATTACGTGATTCTGGAATAGAGATTGAGTCACGTGCAAAGCCAAAGAAAGAATATACTCCTCTAATAGTTGGTGAAGTAACACCAGCAGTTTCAGATGCTGAGTATCGAAAAGAACAATTTTCTAAGAATCGTCAGCAACGAAATCGTCAGCAACCACTCCTTTTAGAACAAATGCCTGAAGCAGAGCAAAGTCTTACTGGAATACTAATTCCATTTCATGAGTCAGCTTCATATCAAGAGTCAAGTGAACCTCCTGCAGATATTATTTCATTAACTGTTCATCCTTCTGTTGAAACAATAGTTGCTCAAGGTCATGCTAATAATGGTTCAACTAATTATCCTATCACTGCTCATTCATCCTCTATCACTGCTCACTCATCTCCTTTATTATTAACTGCTGCTCATCGTGATGCACGTGATGCAATGCCTGCATCGTATGAAATAATTGTTGCTCATGCTCAAGGAAAAAATGGAACTGATGAAATAGGTAATCATGGTATAAGTACGCCATCATCCCCTTTATTATTAACGGTTACTCCTCGTGATCCACGGGAAGCAGTACCTGCATCGTATAGACGAATTATTGATACACCAATTCTGGGACGTACTAATACGAGTGAATATGGCTCTCATGATACTACTGTAGCAGATGAACCAAGTCAACCAAAACAAGAGTTGATATGGAGCACTGCAAATTTGGAAGAACGTGTCCATACTAATGGTAGTGATAATGAAGGTTTTCATCTTGGTTATTATAATGGCGTTGGCTCGAAGCGTCCAAGTCAAAATAATGTATCGTCAGAAGAAAGACTCGATGGAGCGTTTCAAAGAGCGCGCGAAAAAGGTAGAGGGCAATTAAAAAGACGCAAGCCTGTAGGGATTGCAGAAAATATTGATGATATGCGATATCATTTAAAGAAAGGAATTTCTGGATTGCTTTTCAAGGGTGATGTCTTGATTGCAGAAACGAGGCGAAATTACTTTGGAACATTATTATCTGACCGTTCAGTGTATAAACATCCAACTCCATTTTTACAGCATTATGTTCCAGTGGGCCTAATTGCGGCTGCAGGTATTATTGGTACTGCAGGTTTGTACCTTAATCGTGGAAAAGTAATTAATACACTTCGTAGTATGTCTGCGATATTTGACCGCCCTGCTGAGCATGTTACTGCTGAGGCACAGCAACAACCTCGTCCACTATATCATGCACCTGTTATTCCTTTAGATAAACCATTTCTTCCTGAAGAAATAGTTAAAGATACTCCTTCGCGAGTTTCTGACTTAAATGAGGAGTCAAGTGTAGCTCAAAAGGAATCAACCCACGAAAAAGATACAACTTACGAAAAAGATGCAGTGTATACTCCTGCTAATTTAGTTGATGTATTACTTAGGGCAGAGCCAAACGCATCATATAATGTGCGTCCTATAGCAGTACACTTAACAGATGGCATTCATCAATTCTTTAAACGAGCAATGGTTGAAAAAGATGGCGAAGTTAGACCATTAGTAGATGTTTCAGATATTCCGCTCTTACCTGAACCTCACGAAATAGGAGCTAAAGTAAGGGAATTATATCAAAATGTAGAGGGTGGAATTGATGAAAATGTAATCCTTGGATTTATTGATGCATATGGTCATGCAATAACGGCAAGGATTATCATGTCGCGCTACAATAATTTACTTAATGAATGGCCACAATCTTCTGAGTCAGAGTTACTGAGAAATCCAGTTTATATAAAACATGTTTTAAGTGGTGGTGGTGAGAATGATGAACACGGTATTGGTAGGGAGCCAATAGTAAGAACTGCGCGCTATGCTGTAGAAGAGCGTGGGATCTTAGATGTGTCCTATGAAGATTTCTCTAGATATGTTGCAGGTGTTGCAAAGATGCTTGATATTACTGCTGAACAGCTCATAGGAGTAACATCCATTGCTAATTCATTAGCAGGTGATAATCGTCCGTTTATTTCAATTAGGCCTATCGCTGAGGTTGAAACTGCTCCTGCAGTAAACTACTTAAAAAGTCACTTCTACTCACCGTAAATTCTCAAGTGCAGTTATGATGGATTCATTCAGGCTTGGGTGAAAACGAACAATTGATTTGTATTGCTCGACATTCATACTTGCTTCAATTGCAACACTCACTTCATGCAAATCTATCTTACCAACAGAAACAGCTCCGATAATCTTGCCATCTTTTTTTGTGAGAATCTTTACAAATCCATCTGTTTTATTTTCACATAGTGCACGCGCATTTCCCTTCAGCCATGCTCTACCTTTCTTAAATGTTCCTTGTTCAAGTATATGTTCTTTTTTTCCGACGCTCATTATTTGTGGTGCTGTAAATAATATTGAAGGAATATTTTCATAATTAATGGTTCGTTTTGATAGTTGCAAGGCGTTTTCGACAGCAACAATTCCTTCATGTTCTGCAGTGTGCGCAAGCCGGTATGGTCTATCAATGCAATCACCAATTGCATATACATTAGGCACATTAGTCTTACAGTATTCATTAACTTCAATTCCTTCTGAAGTATACTCTACGCCAATGGTATTAAGGCCAATATTTTCTATGTTTGGAATTCTTCCAGTTGCTATCATAAGTGCATCATATTTTGTCACATCAATTTCAGAAGTGTTGGTAAGGATAGTTATTTTTCTTTTTTCATACGCGCGTTTAATTTCTCGAACTGCATCTGGATCTTGTCCTTCTAATATGGTATCTGCTTTCTCAACAATAGTCACATTACTTCCATAATATTCCATAATATGTGCCCATTCACATCCAATATAACCTCCACCAATAATGGCAAGTTTTTGTGGAATTTTAGAAAGATCAAGAATTGATTCATGAGTTATTACTTTTGTTTTTGTATGTGCATCAGCATAGCTCTTAGGAATATATGTTCTGCTTCCTACTGAAATAATAATAAATTTTCCTTTCACAGTTTCATTAGTCTCTTCGATAATAACTTCATGCGATGTTTGTATTTTTGCAAAACCGTGTTTAATAGTTACTAAAGAATTTTTTAGTGATTCATGAAGTCCTGTAAAAAGCTGAGTAATAACA
>JBLKOW010000040.1:0-8698 GCA_047603135.1 Candidatus Woesearchaeota archaeon
CCTCTTAGCTCATTCCTATGAGCGTAGCACTCTGGACCAGGCTGAGTTAAACCGCCATTAAAGTAAGGTGCTTCGAGTATACTTTTAAAGGTTTCTATTTAATAGTAAACGCCATAAATATTTTGTAATGGTAATAGTCGTTTACTAAATAGCAAAAGACAAAGATAGTTTATAAGATTTACAGTTTATGTTTGTCTTTAACTATAAAGAAGGAAAATAAAAAAAGAAAGAATTTATTTTTGCAGTGCAGACCCAATCATTGACGCAGCTGTCACAATTCCTGCTGTTAATACAACTGTTGTTCCTTCTACATCATGGAATCCTGCCCACTGAGCACCAATCTTAATCATCCAGATAGTAATCATAAAATATACGATTCCTATCAAAATTAAAACAATCGATGCTATTAAAGTTAATAATAGATTTCCTACTCCATTCACTACTTTCATTGGTATTACCCCCGTTTATTGCTCTATATGAATAAATAATAATTGATAATAATATTTATATATTTTTGCATAATCTTTAGCACCATGAAAAAACTAACATTCACTACAAACAAAAAAGAACAAATAATTGATATAACAAAAGAAGTAGAAGAGATAATTTCTCATGAAAATATTACTGAAGGAATCTGTGTGCTATACTGCCCTCATACCACTGCAGGAATAACCATTAATGAATCAGCAGACCCTGATGTAAAGAGTGATGTTCTAAAAAGTTTTAAAGATATAGTAAAAGAGCTTAATTTTGATCATGTCGAGGGAAATTCTTCCTCTCACGTTAAAACTATCATGACTGGTAAGTCTCAAACATTAATTATTGATAACGGTAAATTAGTCCTTGGAACGTGGGACGCTATTTACTTTTGTGAATATGATGGACCGCGTACAAGAAATATATATGTTAAAATAATACAAGGGTAAATTTATTTATTAGTGCTAAGCTTTTTACGTGTTCGAAAACTTTGCAATCTTGTCCCTACTTTTCGTCTTAGATTTCGTGTGCGGTTGTTAAGAATGGTGTAGCTATATTTAATATTTTTTTCAATAAGTTCTGGATAGTTTTTAATATTCATACGCATTTTAAAACTATTAGATGTTGCTTTTCTAAGCATATCAATTTCTTTTCCAATAATTACTGTTTTGTTTTTTACGATTGCATCAAGGATTGCTTTCCTATTAGGTTTACATGAAAAACATGTCACGACTTTACCCATATGGTATAATGTGTGTCCATCACTTCCACCAATCATACTTTTTCCTAAGTTAAAGCCAAGAATGGTTGAGCGTAAATTCCATCTGTGTAAATTTTCAGCGTTTAGTGCTTCAGTGCCGTGAACTTTACTAAATAATTGTTCTCGTGCTTCTTCAGGAATAGGTGAATTACAAATGCCTGTATATCCTGCTGCATAAGGGTGCGGGAAGATTATAACTGTTTTAAATTTCCGCGCATATCTAATGACATCTTCCAAGGGCAGTTTTGTAGAACTCATAACATCATTTCCAAGGTTTGGAACGATGTATGTCATATAAAAAAGTTTAAGTGATTGTGTATCGTAAAAATAAATAAGAACGTGAGTTCCCTCACGCGAGGTCACCTCAATTCCAGGAATACTTAAAATGCTTTTAAACCGATCAATTTCAAGTGCTCCTTTTATGGCATTATGGTCAGTTATCGCAATTCCAATCCCTAACTTTCGTGCACGCTCTGCTATGCTAGTAATGGTATTAATACCATCAGAATGTTTGCTATGAAAATGCAAATCAACAACGGTATGTGTTTTACGCAGAGTTGTAATGTCTGGTTTTTCAAAGCGAACTTTATCTGTATGCATAGTAGTGTCAGTATATGAATGTTTTTTATATTTTGTTATTATAAGTTAATATCTATTCCTTATATGCGAGTGTAGCAGGTGCATTTCTTCCAACGGTAGGTCCATCAGCAACTTTAAATCCTGCTTCTCGCAAATGATCCCTAACCGCTCGTGCACATGAATATGTGGAAAGCAAAGCAGGTGTATTCATATAATTATATATCGTCTTAAAAATCTCTCCTGTCCATAAAACAGGGCATTTCTTAGGTGAGAATGGATCAAAAAAGCAAATGTCAATTGTATGCTCCTGAAAAAAAGTATTATTGATTGTCTGTTCTGCATTTCCCATAATGTGTGTAAGGGTAACATTGCTATCTTTATGCATTTCCTCATATAAATCTTTCAAAACTATTTTTCCTTGTTCAATAATCTCTTGATCTCGCTCAAGTGCAATAATATGGATTGGCAGTGTATGTCCAGCTTTTCGCATTTGTTGAATAAAGACAAGTGAATTATATCCTGTACCAAAGCAAAAATCAAGAAGGGTAATCTTTTTTGCATTGATCAGATATTTTTCATAGAATTTTAAGGCAGGAATTGCATATTTCTCACGTGCTTCTTCATGTGCGCCGCTCAGTGAATGATAGTATTCGTCAAATTCTTCATTATAAAATGTGTATGAAGAGTCTTTAGTGGTAATGCGTTGCATGTGAATAAAAATAGACTGAGTAATAAATAGGTTGCGTTGTTTAGCTATCTTCAATAGGTTTAAACTACTATTTAGTGATGAATTACGTAACACTTTTAAATAAACTAGTTTCACAAACATTTTATGCCATCCGCAAGAGTATCTAAAGAAACATTATCTAATGCTGCTGAGATTATTAGAAGTAGGTATGGTATTCGAAAAAAAGATATGGAATTATATCTTGGTGTTGTTTCACCTGATCATTATTATTCTGCAGGTGAAGCAGAAGTTGAAGGAAAAAAATTTTTATCTCGAATCGCATCTCTTGGTGATCTTGAATCGTTAACTGCTCAAGCTTTTATTGAGGTAGTAAAATCTCCAAAGCCCTCTAAATTACAAGACTTTGAAAATATTCTTAGTGGATTAAGAGTTACTGCATCTCTTATTCAAGAAACACCTGCATTAAAACGTATTCAGTCACAAATTAAATCTGGTGAGGATTGCTATGTTGAGTATGCACGTGCACATAATATAGAAATACCTTCTGATGAGAATAATCGACCGCCAATACCACCAAACAAGGAAGTATTTGCTTCTCATAATTTTATTGCCTTTGCACAGCTTAGTTTTCGTGTTCCAGCAATTGTTGCTCATTATGCAGGCGAAACTTCACATGTGCTTGATAGAATTGTTGAAAATATACGTGACTTAAATGAATCAGGAAGAAAAGTAGGTGTACAAGAATATGTTCGGCATGTTGTTGATCTTGCCCAAAAAAATCCAATAATTACTGATGCACGCCCACCTATTTCAATTGATGATGCATTAAAGAGTGATCCTGACTATTTATTAAGATGTATGGAGTTATTTTTTTGCAATGCTGATTATTTAACTCGAAATCAAGATCATATTGTTTCGATTGAAAATTATAGACTGATTGATGACCTAAAATCTCCTAAACACGTGAGTAACCTATTAAATCTTTTTATTTGTAAAGATACAACTGGCTTTGAAGTTACAAATATATTAGTTCCTGCTTTAAAGGAATTTCAAGATCATAGAATAAATAGCGGTTTATTTTTGCCTTTTGTATATAAGTCAGAGTCATATGATGATGTTGTCCGTAATATGGCTGTTCTTAACTTTTTAGGTAATGAATTACCTTTTGCACGTGCGTTGTTCGCTAATGCAAAAAACAAAGGGACGCTCACTCATTTAGGTGCAGGCATGCGCAGAATTGCAGTACAATACAAAGATGATGCAGATGCTCTTGCGCCAGTAATTGAGTTTTATGAAAAAATGGTTTTACAAAAGCGTCATCCTGCGTTAGGTATATTACTTGACAATGATGATTGGACTTCACATGAGCGACGAGAAGATATTGAACGTATTGCCGAACACCATAGTTTAGGTATGGAAATTCTTTCAGATTATTTTTCTTATATTTCAGACTTACCTGCTCATGCTCAATCCGCTCTTGATATTGGAATGCAAACTCTTGAAAAGCAAAAACAGCAATCATCATCGCTAGCCTTAAAACAATTACGTAATATTGAAACTCCTGCTCGTATCACTTCACCATCCGACCTTAAACGTTTTTTAAATGGTTCTTCATCTAAATCAAAAAGCACAAGTGTATCATCTTCACGTATTAATCCTTATTCAGAAATATACAAATCTAATCCTCAATTACGTGATGATATTGATGAAGTTCGTAAAGCATTATCTCCGTTTGATCGTGAGTCATTAATTTTAAGGGCGTATAGTGCATATACAACTCATTTCTCCCGATTTTTAAGTCATATGCGTTCACTCTCAGAAACATCCTATCTTCCAGTTTTAGTTAATAATCCAAAACTAATGCGAACCTATTTTAATCGTTTATCGACTGAGCCAGAATCACTTGATGCTGTCATCTCTGAATTATCTGCTGATGAAGCTAAGAAAAATGGAAATACATTATCTTATTTACAGGAAAAATTAAATCCACAAGATGAGAGCAAAGAATTAAGTTCAAGTCTTACAATTCCTCAATCAGATAGTAAAACGTCTGGAGAGGAAGAATCAAAATATTCTTTATCTTTTAAAAAAGTATATGTCGTAAGTAAAAACTTTACAACGGAGCATGTAGATAGAATGAGAGTGCTTTATCCTGATACTAACTTTATACTGCGTGATCCAACAACTAAAAAAGATCTTAATTTAGGGGATTGTAATGGTAGTTTAATTCTGTATGATAAATCAGGAATGGGTTCGCATGCAGCTGGTGATAGAATTGTTGAGCAGTGGAAATCAGCAGATGATGCTGTACTTGAACCTTTTATAAATAAAGGTC
Source organism: Candidatus Woesearchaeota archaeon (assembly GCA_047603135.1). Taxonomy (GTDB): domain Archaea; phylum Nanobdellota; class Nanobdellia; order Woesearchaeales; family JACJVV01; genus JACJVV01. Next base: position 4,840 of record JBLKOW010000040.1, read on the forward strand.
CTGCCTTTGAAATTCTAAAAAAATACGCAACGAAAAGATAATTCTCCCATTTCCACAAAACTTAAATATATCTATATGAAAGCGAGATAAGGTGATAGACATGGGATTAACAATACCTGATTCAATGGAAGACTTATTCTACTTTACCAATAGAACACTTGATAATGGTGGCTGGGTCAAAGCATGGGTACGAAAACCAGACTCTCCTAGTGGTAAAGGAAAACTTTCAAAGCCAAAAGATCCAAAGACAGGCAAACCAAAAGTACGCTCTCCAGTATATGTAGATGATGATGGAAAGGAATATCTTAAGACAGAAATTGATCCAACATTAACTGTTGAAATAATCTATAAGTCTCCTTTTACTGGCGAGGAGAGTGAAACTACAATTCCTTATAAGCGAAGAACATGGCAAGGAGTTCCTGCATTCGTGTTTAAAGATAAGGCTGGTAATGAAATTGGTATTACTAAAAAAATGAAAGCAGCTAAGAAGAAAAAAGGAAAAGCAATGCCAATTGATGATGACGAATAATTCTTTCTATTTTTTTTATCATCATTTATTATCTCTTCTTAATATTAAAATTTTATTTTTTAGTTTTATTTTCAAGTATTTTGTTAATTATATTATAATGAAGTTTACAAAATCAATTAATTTCCTCCATAACTTTTATATAAATGAGTTCTTTTACAAAAGTATGGAAGTAGACATAAACCCAAAACTATCTGTCGAGGAGAATGCTGCCCTTTACTACGAAAAAGCTAAAAAAGCAAAAAAGAAGCTAAAAGGGGCACAGTTAGCTATTGAAAAATTCACTCCTCAGCTCAATGCAATTGAAAAACCTGAGGAAAAGAGTCATGTGCATGTTCCTCAGCGTAAAAGATTTTGGTTTGAAAAATTCCGCTGGTTTTTTACCTCTTCAGGCTTGCTTGTCATTGGTGGACGTGATGCTATGACAAATGAGATTGTCATTAAGAAGCATACTGAGCCTCATGATCTTGTATTTCACACTGATATGGCAGGTTCACCCTTCTTTGTCCTTAAAACACAAGGCACAGAACCTTCTGAAACAGACATTCAAGAAGTTGCTGATGCTACATGCACTTTTTCTCGTGCATGGAAAAATGAATTATCAACGACTTCAGTATTTTACGTAAAACCAGATCAAGTGACTAAAGAAGCAAATTCGGGTGAATATTTAACAAAGGGTGCATTTGTTATACGTGGAAAAACAAATTATGTTACTAATTCAGTTAGTTGTGCAGTTGGGTTACTCAATGATGTACTTGAAAAAGGAATATATAAAGGAGTATTAATGTGTGGTTCATTACAGGCAGTAAAAAATAATTGTACTGATGTAATTGAACTAATTCAGGGCGATGAAAAGCCAAGCGATATTGCAAAAAAGATAAAGCGTACATTTTCGTATAATGATCTTGATGAAATAGTACGTGTTCTTCCACCGGGAAATCTTGCAATACCTAAAGAGAGAAAATCACGAAAGAGGTAATTACTATGGCTGAACGAATAATAATTCCAACTCCTATGCATAAAAAAGTGATTGGTATTTTTGAGCGTAACGCAAATAGTCAGCGTGTCGTTATAATTGTGCATGGATATGATTCAAGCAAAGAAGGAACCTCAGCAAAACAAATTTCTTCAGCATTAGCACAAAAAAATATTGCAACATTTCGTATTGACTTACCTGGCTGCGGCGAAAGCGATGGTGAATTTAAAGATAAAACTATTTCTGAGGATGTAATTGCTATATCTGGTGCTATTGAGGAAATGAAAAAAAGACAGTTTTCGGAAATTTGCCTTTTTGGAAATAGTATGGGCGGACTAGCATCAATGGTTACATCGTTAAAACATCCAGAGCTTCATAAACTTGCACTAAAAGCGCCAGTATCAGATCTTCCTGAACAAGCTGAAATGGGTATGCACTCAACAGGTGATGTTTATGATATTGCTGCGTTTAAAAGACGTGGCTTTACACGTATAACACATAAAGATGGCTCTGAAATGATTCTTCATTATCCCATTTTTGAGGATTCACAAAAATATATTATGTATGATATAGTCTCTAAAATCTCTGTTCCTACGCTAGTGGTGCATGGTACTGCTGACGAGATTGTTGATGTACAATTCACAAAAAATCTCATGAAAAAATTTGATGAAGGAAGCTGTATTTTACTTGACGGTGCAAATCATGGGCTCGAAATTAATGGCGATGCTTCAGAAAGCATTACTATATTTACACAGTGGTTAACAAAATGATAACAGCAAAAGAATTGCGAGAATTAGAAAAGCATGCTGAGGAGTGCGGTGTTACTGCTCAAGAACTTATGGAAAATGCGGGTCGTGAAACAGCAAATCAAATAGAAAAGAAATTTAGTGATTCTCTTAAATCAAAAAAAGTTTTAGTTATTTGTGGGTATGGAAACAATGGTGGTGATGGTCTTGTTACTGCGCGATATTTGTATGATGTATGTACTGTTGAAGTTTTGTGTATTGGTGAAAAAGAACAGTTATCTGCTGAATCGCGTTTAAATTATGATTTACTTCACGATATTGATTCAACCTGTATTATGCATTATTCTCCTGAGAATGCTCCTCTTCTTGATCTTTCTAAATATGATATTGTTGTTGATGCAATGCTTGGCACTGGAGTAAAGGGTGAAATGTTTCATCCATATTCAACGCTTGCTAATGCAATAAATGATGCTGAAGTATATGTTGTTTCTGTTGATGTTCCAAGTGGCGTTAATCCAGATGCAGAGAAACTTCCTCATAAATATGTACGGCCTGATATGGTTGTTACACTTCACGACACAAAGAAAGCGCTTACTCATTTTGAAAACGTTATTATTGTGGACATAGGAATTCCATTTTAATGTGCTTATGCCCATAAATAATTAATGGCTAACTAATATGGCTAACTAAATACGTTAATAACTAACATACTTAGCAAAGAAGTACCAAAAAATGAAAAAGATTTCATATACTAAAAAGTCATGCAAGGCATTACTAGCACGAAGTAATGATACACATAAAGGCCAGAGTGGAAAAGTACTGTGTATTGCTGGAAGTATATCGTATCCGGGCTCAGCACTACTCTGTTCTGTAGCTTCACTTCGTATTGGTGCAGATTATGTATGGCTTGCATCACCAGAGAAAGTAACGGCAATCACACTGCGCTATTGTCCAGATATTGTTCCAGTGCCACTTTGTAAATCATATCTTACTGGGGCTGATTACTCGGCATTAATCAAAATAGCACAAAGAGCTGATGTGCTCCTAATAGGCCCAGGTATTGGAAAAGATTCATTAACAAAAAAAGCAGTTCAGAAAATATTATCGAATAAAGATGTCGACAAAAAGCTAAAAGTAATTGATGCTGATGCGCTTTCAATGATTAGTCTCAAAGAGCTCTCAAATACAATTCTTACACCTCATCTGCATGAATATAAGCAAGTATGTATTACAAACAAAATTCCCTTTCCTCAGTCAGCCAAAAATACGCGTGAACTGTGTATGCCAAAAAACTCCTCATTTCTTGAGAATATCCAAAAAGTAATTGGCACTAATTGTATGATTATTAAAGGAAATCCTGATATTGTTATTACACGAAAAAGCATATCCTATAATGAAACTGGCAATCCTGGCATGGCAAAAGCAGGAACAGGTGATATTCTTGCAGGGCTATGTGCGGGCATTCTTGCAAAAACAAAGTCGATTGAATCTTCAGCAAAACTTAGTGTATGGTTAAACGGACGGCTTGGTGATTCCTTGCAAAAGAAAATGAATGGTTATTTTTTTATCGCAAGCGACTTTCTTACTGAATTAAAAGAATGGTAATATAAT
>JBLKOW010000041.1:0-8650 GCA_047603135.1 Candidatus Woesearchaeota archaeon
ATATAAAAATTAATATTTCCATAAGAAATAGCGCAGGCATACTAAATGGGACATATATTTTAGTACATTCTTTCTTTTAAAACGAAGTATTTAAATACTAGTCTCCTATTTTGATTTATAAATAGCTCGGGGGTATCTTTATGACAAAACCAGAACCTAAAAACATCAGGATTGTAAATATTGTTGTTTCTACTTCATTTGAAAAGGCAATTCCACTTGAACGAATGGCAGCTACGCTTTCAAACACTGAATATAATCCTGAACAATTTCCTGGATTAGTAATTCGTATTAAAGAACCAAAAACCTCTGCACTTATTTTCTCGTCAGGAAAAATTGTATGTACTGGTGCACGCACAATGGATGAAGTTAATGAATCCATTAAGCAAATTATTAAGAGTTTAGAAAAAATTAACGTAAAAATAACAGTTAAACCAGTTATAACTATTCAAAATATTGTTGCATCAGGCGAAATTAGCATGATTTTAAACTTAAATGAATTAGCTATGAAGCTAGAAAATACAGAATATGAGCCAGAACAATTCCCTGGATTAGTATACAAGCTTCGTGATTGTCAAGCAACATTCTTATTATTTAGTAATGGTAAGATTGTCTGCACTGGAACAAAGTCTAATGAAGACATTGACGTTGCAGTTGACAAATTAATTGAAAATTTAAAGAAAGTGACCGGAAAAAAGCGATAAGTCGTTACAATACGTAATGGTTTATGATACTATTTTGATCATTTTTGGGTGCAAAACCAAAAATCAAAATTGCTTTGTTCAAACACTTTTCTCAATGGACATTTATGAATTAAACATTTTTATAGTAGTGTAAACTCTGTGATACAAAATGGATATACAAGAACAAATTCAAACCCTGCAAGAGTTTTTGCAGAAGAATTACTATACTCAGCTTCTTGAACAGATACGAAAAGGCGATAAATCTCTTATTGTTGATTTTGCAAAACTTGCTCAGTTTAATCCAGAGATGGCAGATATTCTCATTGAACAGCCTGAAGATACACTAAAAGCATGTGAAATAGCAGTTGAACAGTTTGATTTACCTTCTAAACCAAAGGGATTTACTATCCGTTTCAATAATTTACCTCCTTCTCAAAAAGTATTTTTGCGTAATATTCGAAGTAATCATTTAGGAAAATTGTTGTGGTTTGAGGGAACAGTTCGTCAAAAGTCAGATGTTCGTCCTCAAGTAACTTCTGCACGTTTTGAGTGTCCTTCATGTGGTAATATTATTCCTGTACTGCAACTTGACAGCCAATTTAAAGAGCCATCTAAATGTGGTTGTGGTCGCAAGGGAAAATTTATTTTAGTTTCAAAAGAGTTAATTGATGCGCAGCGTTTAAAGCTTGAAGAATTGCCAGATGATCTTGAGGGGGGTGCACAGCCAAAACGTGTTGATGTTTTTTTAAAGAATGATTTAGTATCTCCTTTAAGTGAAAAATTAACAAGTCCTGGTGCATCAATTAAACTTGCAGGAGTTGTTAAAGAGATTCCTATTATTACGCGTTCAGGAAGTAAAAGTACTGTGTTTGATTTACTGATTGAAGGAAATTCAATCACTGCAATTCAGGAAGATTATACTGATTTAAAAATTTCTAAAGAAGATATTGAAGAAATAAAAAAACTCGCTAAAGATCCTTTACTTCATAAAAAAATGGTTAATTCTGTAGCGCCAAGTATTTATGGTCATACACTCATTAAAGAAGCTCTTGTTTTGCAATTAATGGGTGGAGTGCGTAAAATGCGAAATGATGGAGTAACTACGCGAGGAGATATTCACGTTCTGTTAGTAGGGGATCCTGGTTCTGGTAAATCACAAATGATTCGTAGAATGTCTCAAGTAGCCCCTAAATCAAAATATGTTTCAGGAAAAGGTGCATCAGGGGCAGGGTTAACTGCATCGGTTGTTAAAGATGAATTTTTATCGGGTTGGGCACTAGAGGCAGGAGCACTTGTTCTTGCAAACAAAGGTATGTGTTGTATTGATGAGCTTGATAAAATGACTACCGAGGATACAAGTGCGATGCACGAGGCTCTTGAGCAACAAACTGTTACTATCTCTAAAGCTAATATTCAAGCAACGTTGCAGTCGCAAGCAACAGTTCTTGCTGCTGCAAACCCTAAATTTGGGCGTTTTGATCCTTATTCTACAATTGCAGATCAAATTACCCTTCCAGTCACATTAATTAATCGTTTCGACCTTATTTTTCCTGTGCGTGATATGCCTGAAGAGAAAAAAGATGATCAATTAGCATCATTTATTTTACGTGTTCACCAAAATCAAACAGTTGCAGATCCTCCTATTGAAACAGAAATGCTTAGGAAGTATGTTGCTTATGCGCGTCAAAATATTTTTCCCGTTCTTACAGATTCTGCAATTGAGGAAATTAAAAATTATTATTTACAAATGCGCAGTTCTGGTACAACAAAATCCGTTCCTATTAGTGCACGTCAGCTTGAAGGTTTGGTAAGATTATCCGAGGCAAATGCACGTCTTAGATTATCCGATAAAGTAACGCGTACAGATGCTAAAAGTGCTGTTGAACTAGTCCACCATTGTCTTAAATTAATTGCATTTGATGAAGAAACAGGAACATTTGATGTTGACCGAATTGCAACCGATACTCCGTCATCAAAGCGCAATAAAATAATAACTGTTAAAGAAATTATCACTGAATTAGAAGGTAAAGTGGGTAAAACAATCCCTCTTGAAGACATTGAAAATCTTGCTAAAGAAAAGGGCATGAGTGAAACAGAATTAACCGAACTTATTGATAAATTGAAACGTTCGGGTGATATTTTTGAGCCAAAACGTGGTTATATTCAAAAAATTTAAAATAGTGAGCCTATATTCACATTAAAATGGAAATTCCTCAAAAAGATACACAAAATCCCTCTGAGTCAAATGCTCAAAGTTCGTCTATAAATCAATCTAATTATTCATCGAATAATTCTGCTCAAGGAAATCAACAAACTATTGAGCGTCAAACTGCCAAAATTTGTGCGATTAGTGAATTACAAACGGGAACGTATGTAAAGCAAGAAGGCTGGGATCCAAATTACATTAAAACGCGCAAAGGAGAAGCAATTTCAAGAGTTAATTTAGTTGGTGTGGTGGTTACTGTTCCTGAATCAACTCAATCTGTTTTCATTGATGATGGTACTGGTCGAATTGAAATTCGTACGTACGAAAATGATAGTCTTTTTACAGGATTAACAATTGGAGATATAGTTATTGTTATTGGCAGACCGCGAGAGTACAATGGAGATATTTTTGTTAATGCTGAATCTATTCGAAAGATAACTAATAAAGGTTGGCTTGAATACCGTAAAAAAGAAATTCAACTCAAAAATATACTGATGCCTGATGTCGCAGAAGTGAAAAGTGATATCCCTGAGACGATTGCGACGCCAAGCACTTCAGCAGTTAGTAGTGAAGAGGTTAGTGATGATGAACTTGATGAAGTTGATCGTGTTCTAGTTAAAGTAAAAGAGCTTGATACGGGAACTGGCTGTGAGTTACAACAACTATATGAAATACTTCCCGAAGCAGAAGGGATTATGAATCGTTTATTAAGTAACGGCGATGTGTATGAGATTTCTCCTGGAAAAGTAAAAGTTTTAGAATAATATTTTCATAGCAAATATATAATTCTAATAGTAGTATTCAGAAAGAAAAGAATCGTAATCAAAAATAATTTCTGCCAAGTAGAAAAGAGGGTGGTGAGGCATATCAGGATAGTACCAATCTGCCCAACAGTGACGTTGTAAGTATGTTTAATTTTTCATTAAACTCAATATTGAATAACACAGATTTTTAACTAATACATACAGTACTTAAGTATTGCAGTGAAATATAAACTTCAATAAGCATTGATATAAAGAGAATTCCTATGGCAATAATAATGAGTGTAGCTGCATCAACGACAATTTTTTCAAATTTTTCTGAGCCAAAGTGATATTTAATGAGTGCAACTGACATAATTCCTCCTGCAAGCGCTGCAATAAAATATGCTGCAATTTCAGGGATACCATGAATCATGTACCTGACAAGTGAACAACCAGATGCAAATATATACCCACTTCCTGTATTTGCTGCAAGGACGCTCATTGCATAATTACTTAATGCAAGTCCAATCACTGATGCATTCCATGTGAGAATAAAGATGGCTCCTGCTCCATAGATAAACGAAAATAATATACAAAAAATCATTACCTTTAGATTATTTTCAAAAATAATAATACCTAGTTCAGTTGTGCTTCGTTGCAAAGAATCCTCTGTTACTTTAGCATTAATTTGTTGAATGGTGGTACTTTGCACTTCAAAAACAACATGTGATTCCATCCCCATAATACCAGTTGTTGAAATAACGATATGCCAAAACATAAAACAAACAGTCATGCCCATAAATAAAAAAAGAAAAAAATAAAGTGCGCGAGAATGTTGTTTTAATAAACTACGCTCATCAGCTTTATCGTCAAGATCTTTTTCTTCCTCATAAATCATTGTTTTGTAAAAAAGTGGAACAAAAAAGAGTGTTGTTAAGAAAACAATAGAAAGTGATGAATGTTGTGGAAAAATATAATGTGCTAAAAATATAGCTATAGTAGTCAATCCAAATGCTAAAAAGAATGTAATCCATGGCCGTTTCTCAGCGCTTTCAGGACTCATAATTGATTCAAAAACCATACAACATCTTGCACTACTATGTTTATATGTTTTTTGTTTAGTTGTAAGTAAAAAGTCTGCTTTGCCCTGTGAGGCGATATGTTTCTTGACAAAGAAACATATATTCGCCGTGCAAGCTTGACTTTTTACCTACGTTTAGTTTAGTTAATTTATGGACGCATCCATTTTACTTCATAATACGTAACAGAATTCTCTTCATCAACAATACCTATTAACAGTCGTTTCTTAGTAGAATGTGCAACACGATTCTTTGCAGCAAATTCATACCATGTTGATGCAGTTGTTTCTTTAACGGGGTAAACTATCCATCGTGCATGATCTTCCCCTGGTTTTACTCCTTTTTCATACACACGAAAATCAGCTCCAAATTTAAGTGCTGTTTTAATAATATACCCTCTATTTCTAAAATCTTTATATACAACATACCGTGTCCAAAAACCTTTCTCTCGTTTCAAACACATATTAAGGAACGTTTCTTTCGTTAATTCAGTACTGCGTGAAAAAACAGTGATTTTTTCTTTTTCAAAAAGATAATATGCTTCTATGAGGGTCAGTTGCACCCTTCCATCCTCAAGTAATGCACCATATCTATTATGTTCATATAAATCTCTGGCTTCTTGTGAACATTCAGTATGAACTTCACATTCAATAATGCGTGCAGGAATTCCAGGTTGCTTTCCTTGAGGTAGTGGTTTTACATTTCTCTGCATTATTTTCTTAGAATGTGCAGAGGTCTTTTTTTGTTTTTTCTGAGCGCGTACTTGCGTTATTTGTTTATTTTTTTTTGTATTACTCTTACGAGCACTAGAAGATTGCTGTGTAGATTTTTTTCGCACTACATTTTTTAGTGTTTTTCGAGGACTCATTGGTTATTTTCACCTAGTACATATCCTATATGATTGTATATGTCAATTAATTTTCATACACTATGTATTTTGTATAATGGAATAAACAACCACTACACATATCTTACACACTTTAGTCAGATATTTCTTTATAAACTTTTTTAAATAACGAATCATCATCGAGGATATGACACAATTAATACTCCTTGGTACATCCTGCATGATGCCGACAAAAAACAGAAACGTTAGTTCATTTTATCTAGAGTTTAAAGGTGAAGGCCTTCTTTTTGATTGCGGTGAGGGAACTCAACGTCAAATGAGTATTGCTGGAATCAACAAAAATAAAGTAACAAAATGCTTTATTAGTCATTGGCATGGAGATCATGTTTCTGGATTAATTGGTCTTGTTCAAACAATTAATAGTGTTTCTGACGAAAATAATCCTAAAAAACTTGAAATTTATGGGCCTACTGGAACAAAAGAAAGATTTGGATATATGCTTAAAACAGTATATTTTGATAATCGACTTATCATTAAAGTACATGATATTAATGCGCCGAAACTCAAAACAGTTTTCACAAATGATAACTATTCTATAAAAGCCATTAATGTAGATCATGGTATACCTGCTGTAGGATATCGCTTTGAGGAACATGATCGCAGACGTATTAGTGTGAGCAAAATCAAAAAGTTAGCAATTCCCGATGGTCCACTTCTGGGAAAATTACAAAAAGGAGATTCTATTACATGGAAAGGTAAAAAATATAATTCTGATGATTTAACATATATTGTTAGCGGAAAAAAATGTGCTTTTATATTAGATACAGCTTATACTAAAAATACAATTGAACTTGCACAAAATGCTGATATTGTTCTTTGTGAAGCAACATATGTTGAAAGTGAACTTGAAAAAGGCGAAAAACATAATCATTTAACTGCACTTCAAGCTGCTCAAATTGCTTCTTCTGCAAATGCAAAGAAATTAATCATGACTCATTTCAGTCAGCGGTACACTGATGTTTCAGTTTTTGAGGAAGAAGCTCGTAAAGTCTTTCCTGAATCGTATGCTGGCTTTGACTTCATGAAAGTAAAACTTCTGTAAGATTAAAGCATTTCTAATGAGAAAAGAAAGTATATGTTTCTACTTGCTATTTGTATTTTTCATGGCAAGTTTAATATCTTCTACACGAACCGTTTTTCTTCCTGCGTGCTGCGCTAAGAGCACTGCATGATGTGCAATATGCCCTGCATATTCCTCAAGAATTTTTTTAAGTGTTTTTTTGGCATCTTCACTGACACGTGTTGCTCCAACCTCACTCATGATAGCTTCCATAGTGGCAAGCGGCATAATACGTGTAGATTTTGCAATAGACATACTTCTTTTGTATGACTACTGTTTTTATATTTTTTGGCATATGGTTGTATATAATCAATTCCATTACCCAATAGACATACATGCTCAAAACATTTAAGAATGCATGTACTATATAATATACATGGTATTTACTATTAATAGAAAACGAAAAGGTTCAGTTGCTGAGCGTTTTCTCATAAAAAAGTTTTGGGAAAATGATTGGGCGGCATTTCGGGCTGCAGGTTCAGGTTCAGCACGTCACCCTTGTCCAGATATAATTGCAGGGAATTCATTACGTAAAGTTGCTATTGAAGTAAAAGTAACGAGTGACGTACGTAAATATTTTCCAGCTCAAGAAATTAATGATTTGCGTCAATTCAGTCATGTTTTTGGAAGCGAGGGATGGATTGCCATCAAATTCAATTCACATGCATGGTTTTTTTTCTCACTTGAAGATTTAAAAGAAACACAAGCTGGGTATGTTATAACAGTAAAAGATGTGGAATTGAAAGGGTTTTCTTTTGAAGATTTCTTAAAAATATAATCTCAATAAGAAGTAATCAACAAAAAAATAAAAAATTATGCGTATGCTTCATCTGCAACACGAATACCTTTTTCTGAAATTTCCCATGGCGAAAGCTCATCGACTTGTTCTGCCATCAAAATATTTCCTTCATTATCAATAAATAACATGGTTTCACCCCTTGTTTATTGCCATATAAATAAAAAGCATCCGGCTAATGCCGGCATGCTCTTGGCATTTCTGCCTTTTGGTTTGGTTGGCATGAAGAGAATATGTATTCTCTTAGAATTAACAAAAGTATTCATTTATTAAAGGCTTATTAATCAATCATCTAGAAAAATCATGCATAAAGTTTAAAAACAAACTTCCATGTTAGGAGTAAATGGCGTATATTTATGCAGTACCGCCTTGGTTTTGCGGTTACGATGCTCTTATTGAATTTATATTTGCAGTGGTTACTTTACTTGTTGGTATTTATGCATATAAAGTGTATTCATTAACTGGACAACGCTCATCATATCTATTTAGTATTTCTTTTTTTTTCATTGCTTTTTCTTATCTTATTCTTGCTATTTATAATCTATTTTTACTTACTGATCTTAATCAAAAAATCTGTACAATTGCAAATATATCGAATGTAACCTTATTTACCAATACTCAAATGTACTTACATCTTCTCTTTTATTTAACTGGATTAATGATTTTATTATATATTACTCTGCGCGTTTCTTGTAAAAAAGTATTTTCTTTGGTTGCTATTTTAGTATTTTCCGCCTTTGTTCTTACTTTACAAAACCCTTTTGGAGTGTATATCATTGGTTCAATTTTACTCACATATATCAGTGGTTATTATTTACAAAGTTACTTAAAAAAGAAAACGAGTGCACGGCTTATTGTATTTTTAGGGTTTGGGTTGCTTCTTCTTGCAAATATTTTATTTATATTTGCGTTTGATTATGGTGCCTATTATATTGTTGGACATGCACTTATGCTTATTGCATATATGCTAATTTTAATAAATTTGGTACTGCTTTTACGAAAAAAATGAGCAAAAAACGAAATCGCCTCGAGGTAATTTATGATATTCTTGTTGCAATTAGAAACAAGAATGGCAGGATTAAACCAACCCATATACTTTATAAATCTAATTTATCACACAAAATGATGAATGAATATCTTTCTGATTTAATCGAAAAAGGTTTTGTTGAGGAAAGTGAA
>JBLKOW010000042.1:0-8368 GCA_047603135.1 Candidatus Woesearchaeota archaeon
TCTTCTCGAGTCATAACATTTATAAATTGACACTTCTTTTCCGGTTTAAGGGAGATGGGTTAGCTAACGATCTGATTACAGATTGAGGAAAGTCCATCCACCATTATTGCAGCTTATTGTAAAATAAGTTCCTGAAAGGGAAGGCAACCACGCAGAAACGAACCCCTATGTGTTAAGAATGATGCTTGTAAGTCATGGCGACATGATATGAACAACTGACGTTTCCATAGCGAGGATGAAACGGTGAGCCCCTGTAGGTGCAACTCAGTACGAGGCGTAGTTAAATGCTAGCAAAGACTATCAGCATACATGTGCTATAAGGGTCTTACAGAAGGTGGCTTACTATCTCCCTACTTTCATAATAACTTAATAACTAATAGCAATTAATAATACATCAATAATAAACATAAATAATAAGGTAATACAATGGCTCGCGATAATAAAGTTAACATGCCAATGTCTGGCGCAGGAATAACACGATATTTCGATGAATCTGAGAGTAAATTTTCAATACCTCCAGTTGCAGTTCTTCTGATCATCTTTCTTTTTGTATTGGTGATAATTGCATTGCATCTGTTCGGGTATGGTATTCTCGGTGCACCTCGAGTATAACTAACATAATTATTTAATTAACTAATGAGTAGAACTACGATAACAATGATACCAGGAATGAATCCACGGCAAATGAAGCAGATGATGCGTCGTATGGGTATGGAGCAAGCTCAAATTGATGCTTCTGAAGTAATTATTAAGACTTCAGATAAAGTGTTGCGTTTTGAAGCACCTGAAGTTTCTAAAGTGAATGTAATGGGTCAGGAAACATACCAAATAGTAGGTACTCCTATTGAAGAGTCAGTTGATGCGTCACCTGATATCAATGAGGATGATATTGCAACAGTAATGGATCAAACAAATGTTGATGAAGAAACTGCACGAAAAGCTATTGAAGATAACAATGGTGATCTTGCATCAGCAATTATGCAATTAAAAGGTGATTCTGAAGAATGACTAAACGTGCAGAACGTCGTCGATTACGACTAAAAAAGAAACAAGGGATATCTCAAGGAAATACTTCTGATTCTTCTACTCATGCTGCCACTATCTCAGAACCACTTCTAAAAAACCCTTATGTTCGCTGGTATGATTCTCATTACAAATACTTAATCTTTATTCCACTTATTTGTTTTATTATTGCTGTTGTTTCAATCGGCATGCATATGGCAAACAATGACGGTGAATTTCTTAAAAAAGATATTACACTTAAAGGTGGTGTTGCAGTAACTGTTGTGAGTGATTCATCAGTAAATACTGATGAACTTCGCGACCTTCTTGGAGAGCAAGGATATTTAGTTTCGGTTCGTAATTTACTTTCTGCAGGCCGTCCTATTGGATTCCTTGTTGAAGCTGATATTGATATGAATGATGATGATGCCGTTGGTAATTTACTTGATAGTATTCGTGAATATCGTCATTTTGGTCCAGGTGATTTTTCCATAGAAGGCTCAGGTGCGAGTATTGGCGATTCATTCTTTCGTCAAACATTAATTGCATTGTTGTTTTCATTTATAATTATGGCTTCAATTGTCTTTATTACTTTTAGGTCATTTGTACCTAGTGTTACAGTAATCATAGCAAGTATTTCTGATATAATAATCACACTTTCTATTGTTAACATGCTTGATATTCACTTGTCAACAGCAGGTCTTGCAGCATTTTTAATGTTGATAGGGTATTCAGTTGACACAAATATTTTGCTAACAAATAGATTATTTAAGCGAACAAGTGGTACCACACTAGAAAGACTCGGTGGTGCATTTAGAACTGGTATTATTATGAGCGTAACAACCTTAGTTGCACTAAGTGTTGCATTATTCTTTACTTCTTCAGAGGTAATTCGTCAAGTAATGACAATTTTATTTATTGGTATTTTAGTTGATATCATGAACACGTGGATTCAAAACGCTGGATTCTTAAGGTGGTATCTAGATAATCAAACAGCTAAGAAAGGTGAAAATCAATGAGTAAATTAAAAGCAATTTTCACAAGCTGGCGCGTTATATTATTAATAGTTTTTGTTATATTATCGTTATATGCAATTAATCCAAAACTTTCTTTTGAAGGTCCAACTGGAGTAGCAATAACTAATGTGATTCCTAATAGTTCAGCTAACAATGCAGGTATTAGTCCTCCACCTCAAGGAGTACAACCTCGTGATAGGGAAATCATCCATTCAATGCAAGGACAAGTCATTCGTGATTTGGATGATTATTATTCAGTTCTTGAGCAGGTAATGATGCTTGCACCTGGCGACCAAGTTCGTCTTACTACAAACGTGCGCACATATACTTTAATTTTACAAGAACAATTTAATGTTACTACATTAAATGAAACTGAAATAATTATTCAGAACAGTACTATTCAAGAATTTAATGAAACAACCGGTGCATTTGAAAATCGTACTATTGTTCAAGAAATAGAACGTAATCTTACTACTCAAGAAAGTCTTGGTGTGCAAGATATTGGTTTGCAAGTAAAGCCAGCACCATTTACAAACATTCGCAAGGGTCTTGACTTAGAAGGTGGTACGCGTGTTATGTTGCAACCTCAAGAAGAAGTTGATCCAGATGATTTTAGTATTTTAATTGAAAATATGATGCAACGGCTGAATGTATATGGTCTTTCTGATATTCGCGTTGTTGAAACAGTGGATTTAGTAGGCGATCGATTTATTTTAGTTGAAGTTCCTGGAGCAAGTCAAGAAGAAGTTACCCAACTAGTTTCACAGCAAGGACGCTTTGAAGCAAAGATTAGTGGTGATGTTGCATTTAGAGGTGGCGATGACATTCGTAGTGTTCTGCGCGGAGCAGACCGTGCAGGAATTGATCCGCAGCAAGGTTGCGGCCAGCTTGCTGATGGTACGTGGTCATGTCGTTTCTTCTTTGGAATTATTTTATCAAATGAAGCTGCTCAGCGTCAAGCGGATATAACAAGAAATATTCCTACAGTAACTGTAGATGAATTTGGTGCTGCTCTTCCGCGAGATCGTCAATATTTAAGTGAACAGCTTGACTTTTATTTAGATGATGTTTTAGTTGAATCCTTGAATATTGGTGCTGATTTAAAGGGCCGTGCAGTAACTGATATTCAAATTTCAGGCTCAGGTGAAGGACGAACTGAAAGTGAAGCACGGATTAATGCACTTGCAGAGATGCGTAATTTACAAACAATCTTAATTACTGGTTCACTTCCTGTTACTTTAGAAATTGTTAAAGTTGATTCTATATCTCCTGCACTTGGAGCAGAATTTTTGAATAACGCAATCCTTGTTGGTTTAATTGCAATCTTTGCTGTTGCTGTGTTTGTATTTATAATTTATCGTAGATTAGCAATTGTAATACCTATGCTTGTTATTGTTGCATGTGAAATGATTTTATTACTTGGTTTTGCAGCAGCATTTAGATGGAGTATTGATATGGCAGCAATTGCAGGTATTATTATCGTCATTGGTACAGGAGTAGATCATTTAATTATCATAACTGATGAAACACTACGCAAAACTATTGAGTCAGTAAGTATTCTTCAGCGATTAAAACGTGCGTTTGGTATTATTTTAGTTGCTGGACTAACTACTTTTGGGGCAATGTTGCCACTTCTTTTTGCAGGTGCAGGTTTACTTCGTGGTTTTGCACTAATCACTATGGTTGGTATCGCAATTGGAGTTCTTATCGCACGTCCAGCGTATTCAGCAATAATTAATATTCTCCTGCGACAAGAAGAATAATTATAGAAGCAATTTCTAATTTCTTTTTTGTTTAGTTTATGTAGCATCTTACGCCCTACTAGACATGTACAGCCACATTATTTATATAGTTTAAACCGTTTCACTTAGTATGAAATTTATTCACATGGCAGATGTGCATATAGGTGGATGGCGTGAGCATGCACTATCTCAATTAAGTGTAGATGCGTTTACTCATATCATCGATAAATCTCTTTCTGAAAGTGTTGATTTTGTTATTATCGCGGGTGATTTATTTAATACTGCGCTTCCTGCAATTGAATA
This sequence comes from Candidatus Woesearchaeota archaeon, assembly GCA_047603135.1. Taxonomy (GTDB): domain Archaea; phylum Nanobdellota; class Nanobdellia; order Woesearchaeales; family JACJVV01; genus JACJVV01. The sequence goes on from JBLKOW010000042.1 coordinate 4,064, forward strand.
TATGAAAGAGATTGTTGTGCAGTTAAAACGTCTTGCTGATAGTGCTATTCCTGTCTATATTATTCCTGGAAGTCATGATTATTCTCCTTCGGGAAAAACTATGATTAGTGTTTTAGAAAAAGCAGGATTAGTAGTAAATGTTGCGCGCGCTACTCAAAAAACTAAAGAGACAATTCAATTAGAATTAACTCAAGACTCTAAAACAAAAGCATATCTAACAGGGATTATGGGTAAACGAAATATGCTTGATACTGCATTTTATAAGTCACTTGATACTGAAAATCTTAAGGTTGATGGCTTTAAAATATTTTTATTTCATACTGCACTTGATGAATTAAAACCTGAGTCAATGACTAAAATGGAATCTGCCCCAGTTTCTTTACTTCCATCTGGGTTTGACTATTACGCTGGTGGTCATGTCCATATTGTTGCTCACCGTAATCTTCCTGGTTATAAAAACGTAATTTATCCAGGTCCTGTTTTCCCAAATTCATTTGCTGAACTTGAAAAACTTAGATGCGGAAGTTATTATTTGTATGATAATGGTATAATTACACTTCAAAAGATAAAATTAAAGGAAATAGTAGTACTTACTATAAATTGCACTGACAAAACTCCAGAACAAATTTCACATGATATGCACAATTTGCTAGAAACAACAAATGTTACTGATGCGATAGTCCTTATTCGTCTTTCAGGCAAACTTAAGACTGGTAGACTCGCAGATATTGGTTTAAGTGCATTCATAACAAAAATCAATGAAAAAGGAGCATACGCAGTTTTAAAGAATATTTCATCAGTTATTACTCCAGAATTTGAAGAATTGAAAAAGAATTTTTCTGCTCAGTCTATTGAGGATGCCGTTATAGATGAGCATATAGGGCAAACTCCTATTGATAATCTTTCTCATGAAGATGAAAAATCATTAATTGTTAACCTTCTTTCTCATCTTTCAATTGAAAAACAAGAAGGTGAAACCAATACAACGTATGAAGAGCGAGTCTGCTCTGGTGTTAATTTTATAGAAAAATCATAGAAATATTTCATAACCCAAGAACTTTTTTCATAATTTCTTTTACTTGGTTTGGATTTGTTCTTCCTTGTGATTTACGCATAACTTGTCCTATTAAGAAATTAAGTGGTTTTTCTTCACCGTTCTTTGCTTGCACGACAGCTTTTTCTTGTTCACTGCAAACTTCTTCACATAATTTTTGAGTTAACGAATCATCCTCTACGATAGTCAGATTATTCTTGGTGACATATTCTGTAACATCAAATGGCTCAAGTACTAATGTATTCAAAATTTGCTGTCCTACTTTTTCAGTTATTTTTTTAGTGTCAATTAGTTTAAGTAATGAAATGAGGTGCTCGCTTTTAAGTGCAACTTCTGAGAGTTTCTTTTTATTGTAATTAAGAACGCGCTGAAGTTCTCGCCTAACCCATTTTGCAGCAAGTTCAGGGTTAACTTCTTTTGATACTATTTCATACATCTCAGCAAGCGCTTTATCTTTGCTTAAAACTTCTGCAGTATCTTCTGCAATTCCATGTTCTTTTTGAAATCGCTCAAGTTTATTGTCTGCAAGTTCAGGTAAATTTTCCCGTATTGTTTGCACCATTTCTGCATCAATATCGCACACAACTAAATCAGGTTCAATAATATATCCATAATCAACATCTGATTCTTTAGTTCGCAGGCGCTGGCTAATTCCTGCTTCAGGATCCCAATTACGTGTATCTGGAATTAATGTTTCACCTTGCTTTACTGCTTCTTTTTGCCGTGTAATTTCATACTGCAGTGCACGTTCAATTTCTTTAAATCCAGTAATATTTTTCACCTCACTGCGAACATATCCTGACTCCTTAATTGATATGTTTGCATCTGCTTTAATGATGCCTTCCTCAGTGTCAAAAATATCTAAATATTCAAGAATAGTGATTAATTTTTTCATAAATAATCGTGCTTCTTCAGGCGATGTAATATCTGGTTCAGTTACAATTTCACATAATGGATTACCACTTCTATTATAATCGACAAGCACATATGATGATTTTTGAATAGTACTTGGATGTACGAGCGCAGCAGGATCTTCTTCCACATGAATTCGTGTAATACCTATCTTTTTTTCAGAATCTTTTTGCAGTATCATGCTCCCTTTTCTGCAAAGTGGCTCTTCATATTGTGTAATCTGAAAATTCTTAGCAAGGTCGGGATAAAAGTAAGATTTTCGAGAGAAAACTAATTCATTATGTATATCGCAATTAAGTGCAAGTCCAAGCATAATTGCTTTTCGAATTGCTTCTTTGTTGACTACTGGTTTTGTTCCAGGATGACCTAAACAAATAGGGCATGTTCGTGTATTAGGCTGTTCACTTCCTGATGTGGCACATGCACAAAATAGTTTTGTTTTAGTATTTAATTCGACATGAATTTCAAGTCCAATAACGACATCACTAGTGAATTGTTTTTTCATATTCATTTTCTCTGTTCAATTGTTTCAATTGCTGACCCAAGTGTAATCAATACTTCTTCATTGAAATGATTAGCAATAAGCATTGTACCAATGGGCATATTTTCATGCGACCCTGTAGGAATGGTGATGTGAGGCAGACCTGCGACATTTGGCCCCACTAAAAAAATATCCATTTGATAATGTTGCAGAGGTGTAAGTTTTTTAATAGTCTCAAATCGTGGAGCAATTATTGGCATAGTTGGTGAAATAAGAGCATCATACTTTTCAAATAATGCTTTATATTCTTCGATAATTAGTGTTCGAGTTTGTGCAGATTTAATATAATATGCATCTCGCGTTCCAGCCATTCGTGTAAACGTACCAAGTATAATTCTTCGCTTTGTTTCATCATTAAATTGTTTGCTTCTAATTTTAGTAAAATAATCGTTAAATGACATGTTTGTTGGATTTTCCATATATCCATAGCGCATTCCACAATACTTTGCAAGGTTAGTTGATGCTTCTGCTGTTCCTAAAATATAATATACAGGAAGTGCATATGCTTTGGTGATAGGTAGTGAAACTGATTCAACAATTGCTCCTCGTTTTTTAAGGCCTTTAATAACATTGTTTACTGTATTTTTAACCGGTTCTTCAACTCCATCGCCAAAATTATCTTCAATAACGCCTATACGCATTCCTGCGATATCTTTGTTAGCTGCATCGCTATATGCAGGTACAGGAACATCAGCACTTGTTGCATCGTGTTCATCTTTTCCCGCAATTACTTCAAGCATGAGTGCAACTTCTCTTACTGTTTTTGCAATAGGTCCAATTTTATCAAGACTATTACTATAATCAATTAATCCATAGCGTGACACACGCCCATACGTAGGACATAACCCAACAACGCCGCAGAATGATGCAGGACATACAATACTTCCTCCAGTCGATTCCCCGATAGCAATATGAGGGATGGTAGCTTTTGCTGTAAATCCAGCTGCCCCGCCCGAACTACCTCCACATGCGCGCTCTTTGTCATGCGGGTTTAAAGGGATACTTCGTCCATGTGATACATTTACATTCAGCGCTCCAAATCCGAATTCATCGTGCACTGTTTTTCCAATAATCATTCCTCCTTCTTTGATTATTTTGCTGACAACTGTTGCATGAAATAATGGTTTATATCCTTGTAAAATTGCACTACTTGCAGTTGTTTCAACGCCTTTAACGAGTATTGCATCTTTTAGAGTGACTGCATATCCTGCAAGTTTACCTTGTGAATTATTTGAACTACTCATAATACTTTGTGATTCATTAGGGTTAAGAATAGTCGTAAAGTAATGATATTCTTTGTCAATACGTTGTGCATCTTCATATGCATTTTTACTATCGTTAGTATTTGTCATTATACTGCCCGTGGTCCCTTAAAATACGATTCTTGATTTTGTGAAGAATTTGCTAGTGCTTCTTCTGGTGAAATACTTTTTTTAGGTACATCTTCGCGCATTACATTTCTAACACGAATAGGTTGAAATGATGGCACAACTCCTTTTGTTGGTGCTTTTTGAAGAATGTCAAAATACGCAAGAACTTCCTGCATTTGTGGTACAAATCGCTCAAGTTCTTCTTCAGTAAGTTCAAGACGTGCAACGCGTGCAACTTCTGCTAGTTTCTCTTTAGTGATTTCCATGAGTATTTCCTTGAATGAATAATGCCCTAGATTTTATATATTCTCCGTTAAGGAGTAAGTAAAAAGTCTGCTTTGCCCTGTGAGGCGATATGTTTCTTGACAAAGAAACATATATTCGCCGTGCAAGCTTGACTTTTTACGTACGTTAAGGACAACTTTTTA
>JBLKOW010000043.1:0-8348 GCA_047603135.1 Candidatus Woesearchaeota archaeon
TGTCTTGAGCTACTTCTTTATAAGGTCTTTTTCCAAGTCTTCCTTGAGGATTTGTTTCCATTGCAATCTGAAGTGCTTTTTGTGCCTTTTCTACATGTGGTTGTGCTTGCTCGTGCTGTACTGAATGTCCATACATCAGACGTTCAAATTCAATCTTTTGTATAGTAAAATATCCAGAGAGATAATGAGATACTAAGTTTTGAACACCTACTGATTCCTCACTCTTTTCACTGAAGTGATTATGTATTGCATCTATGAAACCAATATCAGGAACTATTCTTTTTCTTTTATGTCGCTCAAATGCATAATCTACTTCGCTAGTAAAAGCAATTGATGATAAATCTTTATTTCTCACACATTCTGTATGAGCTTCCCTTAAAATGCTGACTAAATCTTCCATAATGATGCAGTTTTGTTTTTATTTATAAATATACTTTTTTGATTTAAAAAAGATTTATAAATGGATTTTGTTTGAGTTGTATTAAGAGGTGTGTATGGCTAGTATTGATTCACGATATAAATTGAGTACTTTTTCTGGTGTTTTCATTCCTGCAGTGCTTGCTATTTTTGGAGCTGTTGTGTTTTATGTTGCTCCGCGTGTCCTTGGAGGAGTTGGGCTTCTTGGAATGCTATTAATTATATTTATTGCACACTCAATAACTATTGCAACCTCATTTTCTATTTCAGCAATTGCTACGAATATTCGTGTAAAAGAAGGAGGATTATATTATTTGATATCCAGAAGTCTTGGGTCAGAGTTTGGCGGAAGTATGGGGGTTCAGCTTTTTTTGGCTCAAGCAGTGGGTATTAGTTTTTATGTTATTGCATTTGCCATGGCAATAACTTCACTTTTTCAGATGTTTTCGTTTACGTTCTCAATTCTGTACGTTTCACTTATTGCGTTTACTATTTTTTGGTTAATTGCGTTTATTGGAGCTCAGTTTGTTATTCGGCTTCAGTATATTATTTTTATTGTAATTATTTTATCTTTTGTTTCGATATTATTTTTTCCAAATAGAATTCCATCTCCTGAAGAGTTTATTGGTATAGGTGGGGTGCCTCTTTCATTCTGGGTTGCATTTGCCATGTTTTTTCCTGCAGTAACTGGTGTTGATGCAGGGGTTGGTATGTCAGGGGATTTAAAGAATCCTCGTCGTAGTCTAGTTTTTGGATCATTTTCTGCCGTTATTTTTACGATGATTGTGTATGTAATTTTAGTTGTTAAATATTTTTATTCCGCGTCACTTTCAGATTTAAGTTTAAATCCTTTTATTGTTCAGCAAATTAGTGTTTTACCAGAATTAGTTATTATTGGTGTGTTGCTTTCAACATCATCATCTGCGTTAAGTTATTTTATGACTGCACCGCGTACTCTTCGCGCACTTGCTGATGATAATATATTTAGCAGTCGGTTTAAATTTTTAGGCAAGACATTATTCTCAGGGAATGAGCCACGTGTTGCAATGTTCATTGTTTTTGTGATTGGTGCTTCAGTTCTTTTTATTGGAGATTTATTTATTGTTTCACAGATTGTTGCTATTTTCTTTTTGAATGTATATGGATGGGTTAATGGTGCTTTTTTTCTTGAAAAACTCTCTAAAAATCCAAGCTTTAGGCCAACATTTCATGCGCATTTATTGATTCCATTTTATGGTATGGTTGCGTGTTATTTAGTGATGTTTTTGTTTAATCCGTATATCATGCTTGCGAGTATTGTGTTTCAAATTTCACTTTTTATTATTTTACTTCGCTCTAAATCGTCTAGTAAAGTTGAGAGTGTATGGCAGGGAGTGCTTTTTCAGGTGTTTAGGCTTAGTTTGAAATGGATTGAGCGCGCAGGTAAAAGTCAAAAGAATTGGAGGCCAACTATTGTTGCGTTTTGTATTAATGATATGAATCGTACAAACTTGGCAATAATGCTTAATTGGATTAACGCTAATAGTGGTTTTACTAAGTTATATTATTTAATTTCACGAAGCTTGAAAACATTTGAGGATGAGCGCGGTAAAATTGAAACAGAGTTCAAAGATTATGTAACTAAACAAGAATTGCAAGTCTATCCTAAAGTTATGCTTAGTTCGAATTATACTGAAACAGTTAAGTCAGTTTTACAAAGTGAGACACTAGGTAATTTACCTTTGAATACTGTTATGATTGACTTTGATACACGGTTAAATCTTCCTGATTTAGTAAATACATCACGTATATTAAAGAAGAATGTTATTATTATGCGTAATCAGGCTGGGTTTTCAAGCTATAGTTCAATTGATATTTGGTGGAAAGATGCTAATTATGGAAATATGATGCTTTTATTTGCATATCTTATAACGCAGTCTCGTCGCTGGAAAGAAAGTGATTCCTCGATTCGTATTTTTGCAATCACACGTACAAAATCAAATATTGGTTCACTTCGTGATAGCATTCAGCGTATAGTTGATGCGTCACGTGTTGATAATGTTGCTGTTGAAGTAATTTTTATGCCTAAAAAGCCTGTTAAAGAAATTATGTATATGTATTCCAGGCATACTGATTTAGTACTTATTGGTCTTCCTCATACTGGTCGGTCAGGAACTTCTACTCAAACGCTTGTTAAAGAAATTAAGAAACATACTGATAGGTTTAAAGCGTCGCTTATTATGTACCCTACTGAGAAAATAGATATTCGGTTACATTAGGTATGTGTTGAGTAATTTTATATAGTTTTATCTGTTCGATAAATTAAAGAATGTATTAGAAATATAATTATTCAGTAGGTTTTTCTCTCGAATAAGCTAATGCTTTGGTTATTAATCTAATACCTTTTGATAAGTCTTCTGTCCAATTATTTGAAAGTATTAAAGTAGGAGTAATTCTATCCTTTTTATAAGGGATCAGTACAGCAAGTTCAGGATTGTAATTTCCACGATGTGACATTAAGCCAAAGTGATATTTTTGACCATCAACCTCAGGCTCATAGAGATGAGCTAATTGAATGCCTCTAATGTCCTCAGGTATTTGGTTCGATGAATCACTTGTTAGATGAGTGGTTGCAAAATTGACGGCATCTATTTTTGCATCAAGATTTGTTGGATATGTTTCATTTCTTCTTTGATCGTCCTCAACATATATACCTGGTTCAATTTCATTAATTAAATCTTGAATACTTATCTCCATAGAAGAACTTCTGCTTAATCTGTTGGGATTATGTACACTTTCAGCATTTCTAAATGTTTTTGCTAAATCTTCAACATTTGAAGGATATAATCTTGCAATATATACTGTTCTTGTTAGTGACATATTCATCGGAAATGGTATTATTTATTTAAATCTTTTGGTTCATTATTACTTTAAAGTAATAAATTACTGTGATCTCTTAATCTGAGTTTAGAACATTACTGCTTATGATAATCTTGATTTTACATTATTAGAAAAATAAAAATTAAAAAAGTATTTAACCCATTTTTTTAATGATATCAATCATTCTGTTTGAGTAGCCCCATTCGTTGTCATACCATGAGAGGACTTTTACAAAGTTGCCATCCATCACTTTGGTTGACTGAGCATCAAAGATGCTTGAATGTGCATTGTCAATGATGTCAATGCTTACGAGTGGGTCTTCAGTGTATTCAATGATGCCTTTCATGTTATTTTGAGCAGCTTCTTTAATTGCTTCATTAATTTGCTCTGCAGTGACTTCTCCATTCATTTCAGCAACTAAGTCAGTTACTGATCCGTCTTGAAGTGGTACACGAAGTGCCATGCCGTCTAATTTTCCTTTTAATTCAGGAAGTACAAGACCAACTGCTTTTGCAGCGCCAGTAGTGGTTGGAATTATGCTGGCAAGAGTGGTTCTTGCTCGTCTTAAGTCTGAGTGAGGTGCATCAAGAATGCGCTGGTCACCAGTTGCAGCATGAACTGTGGTCATAAATCCTCGTTTTACTCCAAATTTTTCATGCAATACTTTTACGAGTGGTGCAAGACAGTTTGTCGTGCATGATGCATTACTGATGATGGTGTCTTCAGGTTTGATTTCACTATCGTTTACGCCATATACGATTGTTTTAATAGGGTTTTCTTTGTCTTTCCCTGGAGCTGAAAGGAGAACTTTCTTTGCACCTGCATCAAGATGTAATTGACATTTCTCGCGTGATGTAAAGAAGCCTGTGCTTTCAACAACGACATCAACATCAAGTTCTTTCCACGGAAGTTTACTAGGGTCGCGCTCTGAATATACTTTGAGCTCTTTTCCATTGATTACAATTCCGTTTTCTGTTGCTGAAACTTCGCCTGGGAATCTGCCGTGAGCTGAATCATATTTGAGTAGATGCGCAAGTGTTTTTGTATCGGTTAAATCATTGACTGCAACAAATTCAATATTGCTGTCATTAATTCCTGCTTTGAGAACCATTCGACCAATTCGGCCAAACCCATTAATTGCTACTTTTACCATTTTTTTACCTCCTAACTCATCTGAGTCTTAATTATTGTGCTTTGCGTGTATGTACTAATGGCTTCTTTTTATGCTTTTTGGAAGTGGAATCTATAAGGTAGTGTGTTGTTGATATTAGTTGATAGTCACAAATTAGTTATATTTAGATAATTGTTTTAATTTAATCACTCTCAAATACATTTATATATCTTTTTAATATTCTAATTACATGATTACTGTTACATCACCATTAATAAAGAGAATAGAATCTGAGCTAGATTGTAAGGTTTTGTCTCATCGGAGTCTAGGAAATGGTGAGCATAATATAAATTTTCTTCTTACCACGAGTAAGGGTAATTTTGTATTGAGGGTTTATGCAAATACTCAGTTTGATAATTCCTTAAATGAATTCAGAATTCTTAAGAAATTAAATGGGATGTATGCACCAAAAGTCTATTTCTTTGATAATTCAAAGTCAATTTTTAAATATGATTATATGGTTCAGGAGTTTGTAGATGGAACTACGTTAAAGAAATTTTCTGACGAAGATTTAAAGAGATTAGCAAAAATGTTATTAGAATTTCATCAAATAAAAGACTTCAGGAGAAATAGAGATTGGAAAGAACCAATCGGATCTTGGAGTAAGAAAAATATTCTTCAAAATAGCAAATATGTAGGTGATGAATTTCATAAGGAAATGAAACATCTTTATTCAAGAGTGCTGAATGAGTTACTAAAAGTAAAATCATTAATTGAAAAATTTGAAAGAAATCATTTGATACATGATGATATAATTCCTGAAAATGTTATAAAAAAACAAAATGGTGATTTAGTATTAGTTGATTGGGAACTTGCAACTTTTGACTATTTCTTTTTTGAGTTTGGATGTCTGATTGCTGAGAATCATTTAACTGAGAAACAACAAAATGTTTTTTTGAAGGAGTATGGGTTTGGACTTACTGAAACTGAAAGAAGAATAGTCTATGCTATTAAAATTAATAGGATATTATCCTCAATAAGTTGGCTAATTGAAAGAATAGCATCTATAAATCAGGGAAAGCAGATTTTTGTAGGAGAGAATATTCTAAAATATCAAAGATTGTTGAAAGAAAAAGTGAAATATATTTACCAATTACTTTCTATGAAAGTGTAGTGATGTTCCTTATGTTATAACTCTTTGAAAGAATTATTGAAAATCTTGCTGAGTAAATTTATCTGAGTGTTTAAAGTATTTTCACAGAAAAATCAAAAGTTTTAAAGCTTTTGAGTTCCTCTCAGAGCGTAATGAAAAAGCTAATTATACTAAGAGGTCCATCAGGTGTGGGCAAGTCTACTGTGATAAAGGAGTTGCTATTACATTTTGGAAAGAATGTTGCGTATATTCCAGTTGCACATACTACTTATTCTTTAATACCAGAGGAGATTGAATTTGCATCAGATAACTTAATTAATTTAATGCATGACAATGCAGATGATTTGGTTCGAAATTTTTTAAAAGCAAATTATACTGTCTTAACAGATGCTATTTTTTATCATAAAACAAATAATAAGTCTCGACTTGATCGTCTGGTGAAAATTGGTCAGAGAAATAATGCTAAAATATATGTTTTTGATCTTGAGGCTAGCTTGCCAACTCTTTTATCTCGAGCAAAAAAACGTGCAAGACCTAAAGATGTAAGTACAGATTTCGCTCTGATTAAGAAAAAATACATTACATTCTCTAGGAACAGATATAAAAATGCAATAGCTGTTTCAACTGATAATAAATCTGTTAAGAAAATTGTTGAAGAAATTTTGTCGTATGTTTAAGAGTTAGATTTTCTTAATAAGTTTGAGTTTTATTTTGTATTAAGATCCCACGCTATTTTTTAGTAAACATTCTAAAGCAACATCAAAGAGTTGATTAAGTTTCTGATTAACGTGCTTTGCATTAAATTGAGGATTCCATTTTTCATCTCCTAATAATCAGAAACAACAAAAGCAGAAGCAATTTTTACTTTTCTAGTTTGAGCAACTGTAAATAAGGCGGAAGATTCCATTTCAACAGTTGCAACATTTTGTTTTTTATATTTTTGTATTTCTGCTTTTGTTTCTCTATACGGAGCATCTATTGTCCATGAAGTTGCTTCTTGAAAGGAAATATTATTTTTAACTAAATGCTTTTTTAATTTTTTTGTCAGTTTTTTATCCGGATATGTAAATTTTCCAGGAGATCTATAATGAAAACTCGTTCCCTCATCTCTAATTGACTTTTTACATAGATATGTACCGAAGTCTTTTAATCCACCAGCAGAACCTATATTCAAAAATTCTTTACCACCTAAAGCAATTAATTCCTCAATTACGGTTGTGGCATGTGGTGATCCAATACCTGTCATACAAACCACACCCACATCTTTGTATTGATATACTGTAATTAGTCTATAAAGTTTGATTTTTTCTGGTTTATACTTTCGCTTAAAATAATTGAGAATTTTCGGATAGTAAATTATAATGTATTTTTTAGGAGCTTTTTTGTAATCTTTTTTTAAATAATTATTCCAACTGATATAATCTTGTGGATTAAAAAGTGCTTGTTCTAAGTGTTTGTTTTGAAAATTTGGATATCCCATATTTATTCTTTTTGAAAGTGATATTTTAAATGTTTATAAAGTTTTCATTCTACATACTCTGTTTTTTGATTACTTTGAATTGTAAATAGCATTAATATAAAAGGTATTTTATTAAATGAACATTGGAATAATAAAGAACATAATTAACCAAATAAATTTTCTTTTTTTGTAAAATAATTCTTGGTTTTAGATTTCTTATAAGAATCTATGTATGAACTTATATTTGTTCTTTTTAAGAAATTGCAATATATATGCTAACCAATCTTAAATTTCATCAATTTTCATAGCTAGCGAATGATCTTTTTCTGTAATTTTATTTTCACTGTGAGTATACATCATTATTTTAACTTTATTGTAACTATGAATTAAGATGTCTGGATGATGATTTACTTTTTCTGCAAGTGGAACTAGTTTTTTCACAAAGTCTATTGCCTCAATAAAATTTGAAAATTTGAATTCTTTTACTAAAAACTTTCCTTTTTTCCTCCATTCCATGCCAAATTAAGAAGACCTTTTGTTTATAAATATAATGAATTTTAGCACTGATATTAGATAAATTTATATATTAATCTTTTATTCTTAGCATAATGGTCATATTAAAAAAAATTGGCGGAATAGTGTTGCTGTTGTTAAGTTTTGGAATTCTGTTAATATTTATGTTTTCTTTCTATAATATTATATTTGAAGGGGGAGGTTTTGATTTAATGGCAAACATATTTACAATCCCCTTGATTATTTTTTTAATGGTGTATCTTTTCAATTGGGGGTTAAAAATCTTGAAAACCGATAAAAAAGAAAAGATAGTGCATAAACCTAATGTGGTAAGATTACATGCTTTCTTAAGTGTTTCTTTTATATTCCTTAGTTCGTCAGTTTTTTTTGGATTAATTAAAATCATGAACATTCTAAATTTGAATAATCTATATTTCAAAATCAGTTTAGGATTATTATTGATAATTAATATAATTGGATTTTATTGGTTGTATGATGCAATTAAAAATAAGTATTTTGACAGTCTTTTCTGGATGGATAGAATTATTTTTCTTAAGAATGATTTTAAGAAATCTTTTATGAATGCTTTTGGTTATATATTGGGAATTTTATTTATTATATATTTTGCTATTGCTCCATTGATATCTTTTGAGGATTTGACTCCTTTAAGTATGACTTTTGATTTCATTGCTACTCTAAATATTGCATTTCATACAACATGGACTGTATTCTTTTTCTTTATAGGAAAAGTCAAGTAGGTTTTAATGTGAGCAACGCGAACACAGGGGTTTAATTCCCCGACCTTTAGGTCGTTTTCTATAGAAAACTTTTTACGC
>JBLKOW010000044.1:0-8307 GCA_047603135.1 Candidatus Woesearchaeota archaeon
GCTGAAGAAGCTAATGAATTAGAAAGAAGTGAAGGAAGGAGTGAATTAGCACAGCAAGAAACAGATGATCGTGAACAAAGGGATGTAGAGCAAGAAACTGAACAAGAACAACAACCAGATCAAACAACAACAGAGCAAGCAGAACAAACAACAGGTGGTAGGATAGTATCAGTTACAAATCCTGATACTGGTGAAGAGGAAGAAATATACCTGCTACCTACAATAAATGTTCCAGCAAGAAAGGGTGAAACACAACCACAAAATGTTGAGCAGTATAGCCGCGACCTTGATCGTCAATTTAATGAATTAAGTGAGAGAGAAGATCGCTACAATAGATTACTTCCAGGTTTATCAGAATCAGAGCGAAATGAAATGCAAAGTCAATTAGATGCAGTTCAAAGACAGCTTGAAAACGTAAGGCAACAGCAAGATGCATTACGTTCATACACTGAAGCAGAAGATTATTCTCCTGGAACAATCCCTGCCCACATTCAACAAATGCTTGATGAGCATAATGAACGCCAAGAACGACTTGCTCGTGAGATGGCAGAGCGAGAAGCATCACAAGATACTGAAACAACAGAACAACGTGAACAAGCACAGCAAACTAATCTATTTGATAATGATTTTACTCAATCTGTGAATAATAATGACCCAGAATATGCTCGTGAGATTGTCATGCAAGAAATTGTTGCAAGTGATATTGATGATATAACTGCTACAAGTTTATTACGCGATGTTCTTGATACTGAAGATTTAGAGGAACTCGAACGTTTACGTGAGGAGGTAAAGCAGTTAGTTGAAGTTCAAACAATTGATTTAGACGCTGATGATGAATTATCTTTGCCGAATCCAACACCTGTAGTTGATCAATATGGGGCATACATTATTGATGATAATGTCATTCTTAATGAAGAAGCAATTAGTAATCTTGACTCTCGTATTAATTCAATTTTAACGCCTGCTTTTCCAACTCCGCAAGGTTCTACTTCTATAAACTCAAATGGTAATACAATTAATATATATCAAGCAATCTTGGATGGCATGTCTCCTGTTGAGATTTCATCAGAAGATAGACGAGCGACACTTTCATTAAATCCTGCATCTCAAGGTCCTACTATGTTTACAGTCCCAAATGATGATAATGAATATACAATAATTTATACTCCTTCAAGTACATATAATGCAATTGATAGTATTATTATTGAGCAAACAGATGAAGGCTTGCATATATCCAGTGAACTTGTTAATGAGGGTGCACAATTACAAGCAATTTTTAATAATATTCTTGTTGATGTAAGCAATCAGGGTGGTAGTTTTTCATTTTCTGAGCCTTCTTTTAATGAGCATGGCGTAGAGCGTGGAAGGTTAAGTGTAAATAATGGAATAAGTGCAGTAATTCCTGAAGGCATAACGCTTGAAGAATTTCGCCAAAATGTTAATGACGCAGGTTTTATTGGTTCAGGAAGTGGTCCTCAAAGCAAAATAGAACTATCTTTTGCTTCTAAAGATGAAGGCTATTCACTTGTTTCAGGGTCAGTACGTGATGGAAGTGCTGCAACACAGTTAGCAGATATTCGCTCACGCTCTCCAGATGATCCATCAATAATTCACTTTACAGATAATAACATGATTAGTTCAATAGTAACGCAGCCAGGTTCTGAGACTGAGTTTGGTGCAAAAATGGAAAATGGAATGCGTGAGAATTATGTACGCGATAGAGCACACATCTTAATTGATATTGATACTGAGGAAGATGCATGGACTGGTCCACATACTGTTGCAGCAGTAATGAATCCTTCAGAGGTAATTAATTATGATTTAGCTTTACTTGATGAATCAGAGGGAATTTACGTTGCAAATATAACTTTTCTCTCAAAAGAAACTATGTATATATACCGTCCACGCCATTATAATGTTCGCTCAACTGACTATGGTGATGTTGTTGACAAAGTACTTTGTTTTAAAAATTGTGAATCTACTTTAAGCAATAATATTGTTAATGTATATGTTCGCTCAGACGCTGATGGAATTATTTCTGCGGGCAGAATGGAAAATATGATTATAGATTATGCTGGAAACTGGCGTGAAGTATTTGATCCAAGTAATATTTTCTTAGTAAAAGCTGATGAGTATTTTTTATTACCTGGCGAATATAGTTCAATATTTAACATCATTGATCAAAATTCTATTAATTATGTTCAAGAAAGGGATTTATTAACAAGACTCGATATTGAAGCAAAACTCGACTTCTCGGAGCGATTAACACGTGAAGAACAAAGAGAATTGTATTATCAAAATGCAGAGCCTGCTTCTTTTAATAATTTACAAGATAAAGTTAATTTTAAGAACAATGAGAATGGTGCTGAAGGTTTTATAACTATTCAATTTTTTAGTTATATTAATGATGATGTTCGAAAATTAGTTCTTAATAGATATATGTATAATAACATGATTGCAATGCATCAACATAATGATTACCAATCAGAAATCCCTATTAAAACTGATGTGACTATTGATGGTACAGTGCATTACTACATTGATAGAGACTTATCAATAAGGCCCTATGTTCATGGCAACAGTATAACTTTTCGTTCTCCAGATGAAGTACGAGATATCTTTGGTGAAATAATTTAAAGATTTTATAATCTTACAAAGTAATACTTATTCTCGTGCAAAGATTGTTGCAATACCGTAACATGCAAGAAGACTTAATACAATGAATCCGCTTGTAGGAACATCATAGTAAAAACTGCCAAAGATTCCCACAATATTTATTCCTACTGCTATGAGAATGGATAAAAGTACTGTTTGTTTAAATGAATGAGAAATCTTAAGGGCAATTAATGCAGGAATGACAAGAAGCGAAGAAACAAGTAAAATGCCTACTGCCTGAATTGACATAATAGTTACTGCTGCAACAATAACGACAAAACCTGTATCGGCAATTTCTGATCGTTTGCCATAGACTTGTGCTAAGTCCTGCTGAAATGATAACATAAATAATTCTTTTCTAAAGAGAGCAAAAAAGATTACTACAACAGTTGCAAGAATAGTGAGTATAAGTATATCGCTCCATTGCAATGTCAAAATACTTCCAATTAAAAAGCTGAATAAGTCAACCCCAAATCCATTTGTTGCACCTAATATAGTTACTCCTAAACCTACTCCAAAGGCAAGAATGAGTGCAATAGCTGCTTCTCCATATACTTTTCGTTTAATAAGATATCGAATAAGTAAACTTCCAACAATTGCAACAAAAAGAGCAATACCATAAGGATAAATTCCAATAAGAAAACCTAGTGCAATTCCTCCAAATGCTAAATGGGCAAGTCCCTCTCCAACAAGAGATAGTCTTCGCAAAACTAAATAGGGTCCCAGCAATCCTGTTGCAATACCTACAAGTATCGCCGCAATTAATGCTTTTTGCATAAATGCATAATTAAGAAGCTCAATCATGGGCACATGGCACCTCACTGAAATGATGTTCATGACCTATACAATATACTTTATGTGCATAGGTATGGACTATATCGTTATCATGAGTAATCAGTATAATCGTTTTTCCATGTTTTTCTTGCAAGTGTTTTAGAAGTTTGTAGAATCCTTCACGACTTTTTTGGTCCATTCCTGCAGTTGGTTCATCGAGCAATAATATCTGTGGGTCATGTTGTAGTGCTAGTGCAACTAAAACGCGTTGTTGTTGTCCTCCTGATAATGCTCTAAACTGTTTTGGAAGAAGGCTTTCGATGGATAAATGAGAACAAATATGTTTATTTTGAACAAGTTCTTCAACTGTTGCAGGATGATGGTGATCAATTGCAAGTTTTTGAGGGACGTAACCAATATTGCTCCAGCTTTTTTTTTCGGTAGTCTTTTCTCCTGCAATAGTAATGGTCCCTTTTGTAGGTTTTAACTTACCTAAAATAAGTTTCATAAGAGTGGTCTTTCCAGACCCATTTGCTCCTAAAAGTGCAACAAACTCACCTTCTTTAATAGAAAGAGTTAAACCTGATAAAACCTTGATACCAGGTACATACGAAAAAAAAACATGTGATATTTTTATCATTGACATACTAAACTTATCCTGAGGTTATTAAGGTTTTCCCTCATGAGCTCAATATATCCTTTCCCTTCAAGTGATCCTTCAATAGGGCTAAGAGGAAGAACTTCTGCTCCAACCTCTCGTGCAATAGTTTCTGCGACACGAGGGCTCACTAGCTCTTCAAAAAATACAACACCAATATCGTGCTCACGCGCAGCATCAATTAATGCAGCTAACTGGCGAGGTGTTGGCTCAGACTCATGAGAAAGTCCACTAATACTTAATACATTAAACCCGTACTCATGTGCTAGGTATTGAAATGCATTATGGGTCACTAAAATAGTGTCTTTTTCACATACTGCAAGTCCTTGTGCATATTCTTCAGAAAGCTCTTGTAAAGATGCAATAAGATTTGCCGCGTTTAATGCATAGCCCTCAGCATTTGCTGGGTCTGCTTGCTGTAATCCGCGTAAAATGTTTTCACTAATGCGAATAGCATTTGTAGGCGTTAACCATACATGCGGATCATTTTCACCATGGTGGTGGTGATGTCCTTCATGATGCTCATGACTCTCTTGTTCATGCTCATCGTGCTCATGGTGATGGTCTTCATGATGCTCATGACTTCCGTGTTCATGTTCGTCGTGTTCGTTATGATGTTCTTCATGATGCTCATGACTTCCGTGTTCATGTTCGTCGTGTTCATGGTGATGGTCTGATGCAAGGAAACGGATTCCTTCACTTCCATCGATAATATGTACTCCGGAAGGGACTGCATTAATTAATCTATCTTCAAACGCTTCAAATTCAACTCCTGTCTTTACGTACGCAATAATGTTTTGCAATCGCGCAATATCTCGCGGTGTTGGTTCGAACGAATGTGGATCAATGCTTCTTGGAACTACGCTATAGACTTCAGCAAATTCTCCTGCAATATTCTTTGTTAAGTCATAATAAGGGTAAAAGGTAACTGCAATAAGTGGTTTATCAGAATCACTACGCGTTTCAAGGCCTGCGCACCCTGTAAGAAAAAAGCTAATTATTGTTAGTATTACTATAGTAACTAAAGATCGTGACTGTATAATTTTTGAGCGTATTTGAAGATTCATGATAATTCCTCCATTAATAAATTAATGTTTTATTTATATATGTTAGTGATTTTCAATGTCAATAAGATGCTTGGGATTAAATTTATTTAATTAGTATTCCCAGGAACCTGCTTTTAGCATTTTAAATCCATTTTTTCGAACATCTTCATGTGAATATAATGCACTATTCCCTCTTTGTGCTCGACAGTTTAATTGTACTTCATGGCCTTCATTACAAAAAGTATCAACTCGGGTAACAGCATAAGTGCCTTGAAAATATTCTATAACTGCCTTCACACAAGCCTCAAGTGGTGCATTACTTGAAATATTATTTGGATCAGTCTGGATACCGCGAAGAGAAATTTTTCCTTTTCTTATATCTCCTTCACGCAAACCATCGGGTATAATTACACTATAACCCATATCACTTAATTGTAAGATGGCTTCATCGATACTTCCATATGCTCTACTTACAGAGGTACTTTCTTCTTGAGTTTCTTGTAATTGTTTCATAATGGTGTTGTTATTAAACATCTTATAAAAGTTACTCTCTTATCTAGTAGTATAAAGTTATTTATAGCCTTTGTGAATAGTTATTGAAAATCTCGCCTTCGAGATGCACAAAAATTTTAATTTTTGGAACGCCAGAAATAGTCTATTTCTGTGCGTTTGAATGGGGATTCAAATACCTCGCACTTTAGTGCGAGATTTTTGTTATTTTAGTCAACATTTCTTTAAATTTAAATCTAATTTACTAGGCATGTCTCAACTAAGAAGAAATGACAAAGAACTTCATAAATTGCTCACAACGCAAGGAAGTAATTATTTAGAAGATTCAAAACTTCAAGAAAGGTTTCATCTTGATGATTACTGTATTCTTCAAGGAGTAAGTGTACATATAGAGGATAGTTTTGCTCCTATTAATGTTGATGAATTTATTGATGTTCTTTTTCCAGATACTGGTTCAAATCAATATAGAAGAGGCGTTAAATTAATGTTAAAGAATATGCCTTTTGGGTTAATTAAATTAAATGGTGAGCGACAGCTTTTAGGTGTGCGAAATGTATCTGATGGTAAAGGAAATTATTCTGTTTTAAGAGGCGGAGTATATGGGTTAAGTAGTGGTATGACTGATTCACTTTTTCCTCAGCGACACAACGGTGCCTGGTTTTGGGGAACTCGCAATCCGCGAAAATGTGTACTTACATTTTATGGGTTTTTAGAATCATCTCATCCAGAATATTCTACAGCTGATATTTTAGATCAAGCACGCGATGAATTATATAACACATCACTTGATTAATTTCTTAAGTAAAGAAATGGTAATGGCAAGAATGATGTCTTAATGTAAGGTATAGTGTAAAAGGTAATTAAGATTTATCTAAATATTTAACCATGTATGGTCTCTCAAATTCGTATCCTATTTTTCGGTAATATCCACGAACTCCAACTCCTGAAATAACAATCATCTTGTTTTTTCCTTCTGCAAGTGCAATTGCTTCTGCTTTTTCCATAAGTTGTTTACCTAACCCTTTATGTTGTACATTTCCATCATGTTTTCCAATAGCAACAGCACTTCCATAGACATGCAATTCTCTAATTAATGCACTTTTCTCTGTAATAACTGGATGTAAACTTCGCGGTGGAATGCGCAGTCGTACGAATCCAAATAATGTATCTTCTGCTTCCATGGCAATAAAGTATTCTTTTCCTCCGCTTGCTTTGTATTCTCGCACAACAAGCTTTGGCTTTTCTTGAGGAATAATTTGCTTTACTTCTCGCGCCCTGATATCTCGAAGAACAACCCCTCGTTTCTTAGCAAGGTCACTGACATATTGTCTTAAATTTGTTCGCTCAACTCCATCAACGATGGCAAATGTAGGGATGTCTCGCTGAATTCTCATTACTCTGCACCATTCAGGAATATATTTAAAACCTTCAACGATAATATCTCCTGCTTCTTCTGCACTTAGTGGATTAAATATTCCTTCTCTATAATCTTTTTCTAACTGTGTTCCCGGCATAACCATGCATGGATATATTTTTGCCATGTCCGGCTTAAATGCTTCATCCTCAAAAATAGTTTTTATGCTTTCTAAATCGCGTTCACGACTAATGCGTTTTCCATCTTCACCCGGAAGACCTGGCATAATATGGAAATTAAGCTTAAATCCCAAATCGCGTAATTCTGCAATCGATTTTTTAGTATCTTCAATAGTATGTCCTCTGTTTGTTACGCGCAGTACTTCATCATATACTGTTTGTATACCTAGTTCAATACGAGTTGCACCTAGTTCAAGACATCTTAGTCCATGTTCAAGAAATCCCCAGTCTGGTTTTGTTTCAATAGTAAGTCCAATACATCTAATGGCACTATTTTCATTTTCTTCATGTTCTTCCTCAAGACTGCGTACATTTTGTGTTTTTAATGCAAGAATTTTTTCTGTTATTTTTTTCCCACGCTCACTATCACCAACTGGTCCTGGAAGTTCAAAGAAAGTGCGAAACGCATCAATGTCTAATTCTCCGTCTTTAAAGAAGAGCCTTGAAAAGTCATTATATGCTTTAAATGAATTATAAATATAGTCTTTTTGATATTTTGGATGAAATGCACAGAACGTTCCTCCCATAACTATTTGATCAACTTTGTCAGGATTCTGTCCAATAGCAATATACTGTTCAAGTCTGTTAAACACAATGCGGTATGCATCAAATGCATTTCGCATACCTCTCATAGTAGAAGGCTCATGCCCTGTATAACTCTTAGGGGTATTACCAAATGCACTATTTAATCCTCCAGGGCAAAAAGTGCAACTTCCATGAGGGCAATCAAATGGTTTTGTCATAGTTGCAACTACTGCAACACCTGATCCTGTCCGAGTTGGTTTTGTTTCAATATATTTTCGCACAAGCGGAGCATCTTTCTTATCTGCATGCATATAAATCTCAATATCTGTTGGAATCTTCTGCATACCATGTTCCTTACAAAGTCGCACTTTATGCTTTGAAAGTGTATCTTTATCAGGCTTATTTTCAATAATCCATGAAATAATTGTTTTCCAGTAATCCATGCGTAAAGAGAAATAATCAATTATTTAAGAATGCTGTGAAAAAATATTAGTTATTTTGGTAATCGTAATATATAAGGAATGCAGGTAATTTTAAGTAAAAAGT
>JBLKOW010000045.1:0-8054 GCA_047603135.1 Candidatus Woesearchaeota archaeon
CTCTTCTGCTTTTTCCTTTTGAGGTTGAGCTTTCGCAGGGTTTTTTGTATTATTATACGTTATTTCTTTTACCGCAGGTACTATTTCAAGAATCTTTTTGTTTATTACTTCAGTTACTTGCTCAGGCATGTCAAATTGCAGTGAAACAATTGCTTTTTCACCTTCAATGGTTACTTTTGGCTCATCAATTTGAAGCATTACGCTTACTAATAATTGTACTTTGCGAACATTATCCTCGATGATTTTAGTTGGTTTTACAGTATATACCATATCTTTTCCAGAGAGAGGGTGATTAAAATCAACGAGTGTTCGACCACCACTAACTGTTTTTATAATGCCCATTTGATTGTCAATATTGACTTGCATACCAGGAGTAGGATTAATATTTGCTTTTTTGAATTTTGATGTGGCGATGAGTTGAATCATTTTTGGATCTTTTTTGCCAAATGCTTTTTCTGCTGGAATTTCTGCAGTAAATTCTTTTCCTACTTCTTTTCCTTGAATAATGTCATCCAGTCCTGGAAGAATTTGTCCTTGACCTATGCAGACTGGAACTGCTCCATAGGTTGCTTTTTGGTTATGAATACCGTTTTCTTTTGCAGTTTTTTCATCAGTCGTATCAAAAATAAATCCATCTTCTTTTGTTTTACCAGTGTATTCAATTTCAACAAAATCATTTTTTTTAAGCATGTGTATCCCTCGTAATTTTCGTTTGATATATTTTAATAGTATTATTTTTATTTTAATGGTGGTTAAGTAATATAACAAAGATAGTATGTGTTTTTTTATAAAGATTGTCCTTTAGAATTGAGGTATTCTTGTATTCTTTTTTGTGCTACTATAAGGGCTTCATCAGGAGTTAGATTATCAGTCTCAATAACAATGTCAAATTGCTCAGGGGCATAGGCATTCTGGATATTATAATATTTTTTATATCTTTTAATATCTGAATTCATGCGCTCGGTGAGTCGCTCGCGAACGGCTTGCAGTGTTTCCGCCGTTCCTTCATTTCTAATGTTACGTATTTTTTCATCTTTTAGGTCTTGTAAGATACGCTTTGCACTTGTATCAAGTGAGCATTTTACGAATATTTTTAGTGACTCAGGGATTAAGAAATAAGATACTCTTCCTTCAATGATTGCATTTTTTTTATTTTGTGCAAGTTTTTTTTGTGTGTCATCAATTTCTTTATCAATTGATGGATCTTTCTCACTGAGGGTTAAAATTTCATTAATAGTCATACCACGTTTTTTTGCCATTTCGCGGTACATACTTCCAGCATAGTAATGTTCGTATCCAAGTTCTTTTGCTAAACTGACTGCTAATGTTGTTTTGCCTGACCCTGGTGTTCCAGAAACTGTGATTATCATAGCAAGATAATGCTTACTTTATTTATATGTTTTTGGCATTTGTAGGTGAAAAGTAGACTTTTTACTTTTTTTGTATACTATGCTTAGTGTATGGTTTAATTTATGGATGGTTTGCTGTTTTATACCGATCTTGTGAGTCTTGGATTACTTTTAATGCTTCTTCTTTATTTTTCCATCCTTCAACGCGCACTTTTTTTTGCTCAAGGTCCTTATATACTGAGAAAAAATGATGAATTTCTTTTAATAAATGTGGTGGAACTTGATCAAGTGTATGCACGTGGTTCCATAGCGCGTCTTGGAGCGGGACACAGAGAATTTTCTCATCTTGTCCTTTTTCGTCATGCATGACGAAAACTCCTACTGGCCTTACTTCGATGACACATCCAGGAAAGGTTGGTTCACCAAGTAACACAAGAGCGTCAAGTGGATCTCCATCAAGAGCAAGTGTGTTTTCTACAAATCCATAGTCACTTGGATAATGAAGTGAAGAATATAGTGTTCGGTCGTATTTTACAATGCCACGAACTTTGTCAAATTCATATTTATTTCTGCTTCCTCGAGGGATTTCAATCATAACTGATATTGTGTTTTGTTCATTATTCATTTTTTCACCATTTTTGTTTTGAATGTGAGAAACAGCTCTTCTATAAATAGATTGTTATTATGTTAACTTTTTCGTATTAGAAGAGCTAACGGAATTCCAAGAATGATTACAAGGCTAACGGGGAAAGCTATTGCTCCTCCATAAAGCAGTGCCGTTTGTAACATTTCGATTTGTCTTTCTAGCGGTAGAATTGATACGGTGAACTGTATTATCTTTGGCATAACTTGCACAGGATAAAACATTCCTGACAAAAGTAATAATGGTAATGAAATTATTAATGAGAAGAGTACTGCGACTCCTTCATTGTCGCTAATGTATCCAATGATGATTCCAATGAGGGTATTGATAATTGCAATATAGATGAGTGCTTTTAAGAGGAGAATTGGTGAAATAGAATATGATGCACCGAAGAGAATGAATAACCCTATAATTAAGAGTGCTTGTATAATGGTGATGAAAGTAAAGTATGTTATTTTTGCACTGATGTATGTAATCATTGAGCTACTGCTTGCTTTTATTCGTTTTATAAGGCCTGTTTTTCTATCATGCATAACTCCTGTTGAACAGAGCATGAGGATAATAAACATACTGAGCACTGCAAAAAGTGGTGCAATTCCTATTTCAACAATACTGTATTCTTGATATGCTCCTTTTCTTTGTGTAGTTATGGGCGAGACAATAAACTCAGGGTCAATACTCGCAAGACGTGTTAAGTCTTCTTCAGCTTGTTTTACAGGGGCTATGATTATTTGTTTTTGTGCAATACTTAATGGAGCTGTGTCAATTAACTGCAGTGCTTGTGTTGTTTGCGTTTGAGCAGTTCCACTTTTTTCTTTTAATTCTTGTGCAAATTCTCTTACAATGTTATCTTTGAAAGGCGTTAAGGCATCGTCGATTTTCCACTGTGCAAGTGTTGCAATAGATGGATTGCTGTTATCATAATAAACGTCTATATGTGTGCTCTGAAGGTCTTGGAGTGATTGAGTAAACCCTTCGTCAATAATGATGCCAAATAAGTATGTATTTTGCTGTACTGCTTTAATCATTTCATCTTGGCAGTCTTGACTTGTGCTATATGTGATGGTAAATTCTCTTAGTTCTTCCACTGCTTGTCTTGTTATATCTGTGTTATCGTAGTCGCATACTTTTACATTAATGTTTGTTGCACTAGTAAGCGCGAGTACGTAAATAATTCCTAAAAGAATAGGAAAAAGAATTGAAAGATACAGATACTTTTCTTTCTTAATAAGAAGGATTGTGTCTTTGTAAAGGAATCCATAAAACTGAAGCGGAATTCTTTTTGTCACTGTTAGAATAATATCTTTTGGTTGAATCATATATGTGCCACCTTTAAGAATAATTCATCTAGATTTGGTTCTCTAAAACTAACTTCGGAATAGGTGATAGCTTCTTTATCAAAGAACTTTGTAAGGTATGCTCGCTGTCCATCTCTGCTTATTGAAAACATCATATAATTGTTAAATTCATTCATAATAGTTATGTCATGCATAAAGCAATATTTTTTTATTGCGGTTAGTTGTGATTTTGTTAATTGAGAAAATTCATATTCTGCGATGAAGAGCGTTTTTAGTTTTTTACGAATATCTTTTAATTTTCCTTTTGCAAATACTTTTCCTTTGTGAAGAACTACTAATTCATCGGTGAAATGTTCTGCTTCAACAAGCATGTGTGTTGTTAAAATTACTGCTTTTCGTCTGTTTTTTTGATGTTGAAGGAAATGCCATAATAGTTTTCTGTTATAATAATCAAGTCCAACGAATGGTTCGTCAAGAATAAGAACACTTGGATTATGCAAAATAGAGACAATGATGTTTAGCCGTACCTTTTGTCCACCTGATAATTGACTTGGTGTTTTTGTCATGGGTACAGGGAGGTGAAGTGTTTTCATAAGCTCTTTTCCAGATGTTAGAGCCTCATCTTTGCTCATGCCCTGCAAGTGTCCAAAGAATTGTATGTTTTGCTCAATAGTCATTTCTGGAATAAGTGCAATTTCCTGTGGTACAAATCCAATATTCTTTTTAGTGAGAATGCGATGTTTACCTAAAATTCGGATTGCTCCTTTTTTTGGCGATGCTAAAACTCCAGTTAAAAGGTGAAGAAATGTAGATTTGCCCTCTCCAGATCTTCCGACAATTGCAACAATTTTACTTGTTTGAAGGGTGAAGCTAAAATTTTTGAGAATTTCTTGTTCAGTATATGAGAAATGTATGTTCTTTGCCTGAATGAAAGGCTTTCGAATATTCTTTGTGAATGATTTAAATCCAAGGAATGATGACATAGCGTTAAGGTATCTGGTTTATTTATATTATTTTTGGAGCTGTGCTGATTGGTATTTGGTTATTATTATGGTACGTAAAAAGTCAAGCTTGCACGGCGAATATATGTTTCTTTGTCAAGAAACATATCGCCTCACAGGGCAAAGCAGACTTTTTACTTTCTTATAATGGTAAGATTTATAATTATGTATGATTATATTGTTTTATGATACGATTTTTAACACTTTTATTGATGAGCTTTTTATTTCTTGGGGGCTGTGTAACTTATTCTGACTCAAATAATGATTTGAAAACATCTCATTGTAGTAATTACACAGATTTTGATAGTTGTTATGGTGATGATCTTTGTGTACCTCTAGCAGGCCCTAGTTTTTGTGATAATGATTTTTGTACTGATGATCTTAATTTTAAAGAATGTGTGACTGCTGTTTTAGAGTAGGTTTGTTTTTTTTTATGCTGAGGTAGTTTAAATGTCTAATGAAATAATTGCTGTTGTTGATGAGAATGATTTTGTAATTGGGAAAAAAGATCGGTTACAAGTCCATAAAGATGGTGATTTACATAGAGAGGTTTGTTTATTTCTATTTGATTTATCTGGTAATTTATTATTAACTTGTGCAGCCGATACTAAAAAGTGGGATTGTTCAGTGGCAGGGCATATTTCATGGAATGAGAGTTGTGAAGATGGAATTATTCGAGAGGCTAAAGAAGAATTGGGTTTAGATATATGTGTAAATGAATTAACTAAGGTAGGATGTATAAGGCATTCAGAGACTCGAGCAGATCAATTAAATAATCGATTTATTACTGTTTTTCGAGTTAAGAAAGAAATCAGTCTTGATGATTTAAAGCCAGCTAATGGTGAAGTTGTTGATGTAGCTTTTTTGTCGATTAATGCAGTATCTAAATTACAAAAAGAGAATCCTTTCAACTATGAAAAACGATTTAAATTTATATTTAAGTGGTATTTAGATAAGAACAACCTTATCTAAAGTTATTAGGTATGTTTTGAAATGATAGTGTTGAAACCTATGATACGAAAATTTAAGAATACTGACTCTGCTGAATGTGCTCAATTAATATATAGATCTCTTGATACTTACGTTGATTTATCATTAGAGGCTAAGGAGTATATAAAAAGAAATAACACTCCTGAGGGCCTTATCAAGAAGTCTAAATTAATTTATATGGTTGTATTTGAAAAAAACAAAAAAATCCTTGGCACTGGCGCCTTAGATAAAAATGAAATAAGAGGTATGTTTACTGATATTAATCATCAGGGAAAGGGCATAGGTACAAAAATAATAAAACACTTAGAAGATTGTGCAAAGAAAAGATACAAAAAAGTATTTCTTCATGCAGCGCTTAACGCAATTCAATTCTACAAAAAACAAGGTTATGTTGAGGTTCAATTACTTGAGGAGAGGAAAGGCAACGTAATTATTAAGAATATGTTAATGGAAAAAGAATTATGAACTTTCATTTATATCTATATTTTTTATGTGCTTTTTCAATGGTTAAAAGTTCAATTACTCGAACCATTTGTTTTTTTGTATCTATGATATAAAATGCAGTAAATGATCTACTGATGTGCATTCTATAAAATATTTCTCCGTCAAGTATTAATTTTTCTTTATCACCACTATCTTCTCCAGGAAATGGATTAGCTAATTTCTTGAGGTTGTTTATACAAACTTGCTTTGTTTTTTCTGGGAGAGAATTCAAGAAAGACTTTACTTGCTCAGAAATAACTATTTCCATTAAAGGTCCTCTAGTTTACTCCATGTACCTTTTCCTTCTTTTGCTTTAATTACTGATTCTCGTAAACTATTTCGGTTATATGTTACAATCATGTCTGCAAGAAGTTCGTCATATGTTTGACCTGCTTGTTTAATGTTACCTAGCTCTTTCCATCTAACGTCAGATACAGGGATTCTTTTTGTCATTATTTGTGCCATGTTTACAATATTGTAAATATGTGTAGTTTATAAAATGTTTGTTGGAAGCGTGGCTACTTATTAATTAAGGTATATGTAAGTTACTTAAAAGAAGAAATGACCCCACGAGGATTTGAACCCCGGTCTGCCGGTCCGAAGCCGGCTGCACTATCCAGGCTATGCTATGGGGCCAGGAAATTCATTTATTAAATCTAAAAAGTTTTCTAAAGTATTTTTGGATGCTTATAGTGAAACGTTCCATGCGAGTCAATTCTCTATCATAAATTTTTATTGGTGTCATAATATCTTCCTATTGTGCTTTTTCAAGAATTATTTCGATGATTGAAACGCGTACATCTTTATCTTCTTTGTTCTTGAATTCTTCACTATTAATTTTTACTTCTTTTACGCGTACTGTTTCATCAAGAAAACGTTTTGTTGCAATTTCAGCAACATCAACTGCTCGTGATATAAACTTACCACGTGCTTTGATCAATACTTCTTCAGCATTTTTGGTGGTGAACTGCATGACTACTGCAGTTACATAATTCATAAATGGCTTTTCACCAATGAATATTGCATTGTCTTTTGACATGGCTTTCACCTCATTACTGAGTATCGCTTCGTTTTAGACGAGTACTATATCCTGCGATAATATTTCGGAGCTTTTTTGAAAGAATAGTATATTTTTGCTGAATAACTTCTTTATTCTCTTTAAAGTTAGCCGAAAGTTTATCATTAATTTCACTGTATATCTTCTGTGTGTTTCGCTTTATTTTTTTTGTTTTGATACGGCCCACGTGATGTCACCTTGTTTCTTATACATTATGAAGCATTTTACTGCTTTAGCTTGACAAATCCTAGTTCCTTTTTAAATATGACGGTATGTTTTGTCCAGTGTGAGATAGCTCTGTAGATATGCTAGCTTTCTACTACTATTTTTCAATAGTTTTTAATATAAGTAGTTTTTATGTAAGGGTATGAGTTATTACGATCTTTTTTTTAACAAGCCATTTTTGTACGCTTTGTCACGCTGGCGTACACTTTCTGTAAGTGTTATAACTGATCTGTTTTTTTTAATTACAGTTTTTGGAGTGGGTTTTTTATACATGAATACTGTTATGATGGTAGGTGACGTACTTGATACCCAAGATTTGTCGGAATTGCCAACTATTTTAGAAGGAGCAACTCAATATACCTCTGAATTAAGTATGTTTTTGTGGTCACTTTTGGGTTTAACGGTACTTGCAGTTGTTAGTATTGCATTACTTTTTAGTGTAACACGATCATTTATTTGGCATACACTCTTTAAAGTGAAGCATACGAAAAGAAGGTATGTGCATTCATTTGTGTACGATGGGGTTTTTCTTTGTGGCTTTGCACTGGTAATGGTTCTTTCGTCGCTGGTTTTGCAACCAATTGCACTTGCATTTATGATTGTGCTTTTTCTTGTGTTTGGAGGGTTATACACTTTTCACTGCAGGCTACTTATGAAAGAGAAATCCTTACTTCGTATTTTGCGCTCTTTTAATCTAAGGTCGTTACTTGTGCTATTTCCCCACAGCGTAATTTTACTTGGCTTATGCTGGTTTAGTATTTCGCTTTTTGGCTGGTTTGGATTTTTACCTGCTTTTATTTTTCTTGGAGTTTTTCGCTTAATGGCGTTTTATATTGTGGTAAAGTAAGTTTTTAGAATTGAATTGATATTTTTAGTATGTAGATAATAGAAATAAAATAATGTATAAAAAATCATTTTGTTAAATGGGAAAACTTATTCTTCCATTCCTTTCATGCGACGTACGTATTTTGTCCACATTTGACCAACTTTAAGTAAGTCAGTTTCAAA